>JBJEQF010000026.1:0-34038 GCA_051881615.1 Acutalibacteraceae bacterium
CTATTCAGTTTTCCTCTAACGGGACGATAGCCTATCTTTGTTTAATAGCGGCCTGTGCAGCAGCAAGTCTTGCGATCGGAACTCTGAACGGTGAGCAAGATACATAGTCAAGACCAATCTTGTGGCAGAACTCAACTGATGACGGGTCGCCGCCGTGCTCGCCGCAGATACCGAGGTGCATCTCAGGACGAACTTCCTTGCCAAGCTTAATAGCCATTTCCATAAGCTTGCCAACGCCTGTCTGGTCGAGCTTTGCAAACGGATCGTTCTCAAAGATCTTAGCGTCATAATATGCGTTGAGGAACTTGCCTGCATCGTCACGTGAGAAGCCGTATGTCATCTGTGTAAGGTCGTTTGTACCGAAGCAGAAGAACTCAGCCTCTGTTGCAATCTCGTCAGCTGTAAGAGCAGCACGTGGGATTTCGATCATTGTACCAACCTCGTACTTAAGCTCTACGCCTGCAGCAGCGATCTCAGCGTCAGCTGTTTCAACAACAACCTTCTTAACATATTTTAATTCCTTTGTATCGCCAACAAGAGGAATCATAATCTCGGGAGCTACGTTCCAGTCAGGATGTGCCTTAGAAACGTTGATAGCAGCGCGGATAACAGCAGCTGTCTGCATCTTTGCAATTTCAGGATATGTTACTGCAAGACGGCAGCCACGGTGACCCATCATCGGGTTGAACTCGTGGAGAGAATCAATGATAGCCTTAATCTCAGCAACTGTCTTGCCCTGAGTATTAGCTAACTTCTCAATATCAGCCTCGTCTGTAGGAACGAACTCATGGAGAGGAGGATCTAAGAATCTGATTGTTACAGGATTGCCCTCAAGTGCCTCGTAAAGAGCCTCGAAGTCGCCTTGCTGAACAGGAAGAATCTTAGCAAGAGCTGCTTCTCTTTCTTCAACTGTGTCAGAGCAGATCATCTCACGGAAAGCGTCAATTCTGTCGCCCTCAAAGAACATATGCTCTGTACGGCAAAGACCGATACCCTCTGCGCCAAGCTCGCGAGCCTTTTTAGCGTCAGCCGGTGTATCTGCGTTTGTTCTAACCTTTAATACTCTGTATTTGTCAGCCCAAGACATAATTCTGCCGAATTCGCCTGCGATTGTAGCGTCAACTGTCGGGATAATACCGTCATAGATGTTACCTGTTGAGCCGTCGATTGAAATGAAGTCGCCCTCGTGGTACTCCTTGCCTGCAAGCTTGAATACCTTGTTAGCCTCGTCCATCTGGATTTCTGAGCAGCCTGATACACAGCAAGTACCCATACCACGTGCAACAACGGCAGCGTGTGATGTCATACCGCCTCTAACTGTGAGGATACCCTGTGAAGCCTTCATACCCTCGATGTCCTCAGGTGAGGTTTCAAGACGAACAAGAACAACCTTCTCGCCCTTAGCGTTCCACTCCTTAGCATCCTCTGCTGTAAATACGATTTTACCGCAAGCAGCACCGGGAGAAGCAGCCAGAGCCTTAGCAACAGGTGTAGAAGCCTTTAATGCCTTAGCGTCAAACTGTGGGTGTAAAAGTGTGTCAAGGTTACGTGGGTCGATCATAGCAACAGCCTCCTGCTCTGTAATCATACCCTCGTCAACTAAATCGCAAGCGATCTTAAGAGCAGCCTGAGCTGTTCTCTTACCGTTACGTGTCTGGAGCATATAGAGCTTCTTATCCTCGATAGTAAACTCCATATCCTGCATATCTCTGTAGTGATTTTCAAGTGTAGAGCAGATACCAACGAACTGATCGTAAACCTCAGGCATAACCTCCTTGAGCTGATCAATCTTCTGTGGTGTACGTACACCTGCTACTACGTCCTCGCCCTGAGCGTTCATAAGGAACTCGCCCATTAAGTGCTTTTCACCTGTTGCAGGGTCACGTGTAAATGCAACGCCTGTGCCTGATGTGTCGCCCATATTACCGAATGCCATCATCTGAACGTTAACTGCAGTACCCCATGAGTAAGGAATATCGTTATCACGGCGATATACGTTAGCACGTGGGTTGTCCCATGAACGGAATACAGCCTTAACTGCGCCCATAAGCTGTTCCTTAGGATCAGTTGGGAAGTCAACGCCGATTTTCTCTTTATATTCTGCCTTAAACTGGTTAGCAAGCTCTTTTAAATCGTCAGCAGTAAGCTCAACGTCCTGTGTAACGCCCTTTTCTGCCTTCATCTTGTCGATAAGCTCTTCAAAGTATTTTTTGCCGACCTCCATAACAACGTCGGAATACATCTGAATAAATCTTCTGTAGCAGTCCCAAGCCCAACGTGGGTTGCCTGATTTTGCTGCAAGTGTGTCAACAACCTCTTCGTTAAGACCGAGGTTGAGGATAGTGTCCATCATACCGGGCATAGAAGCTCTGGCACCGGAACGTACAGAAACGAGAAGAGGATTTTCCTTATCACCGAACTTTTTGCCTGTGATTTCCTCCATCTTTTCAATGTACTCCATAATCTGACCCATGATTTCATCATTGATCTTTCTGCCGTCCTCATAATACTGAGTACAAGCCTCTGTTGTGATTGTGAAGCCCTGCGGAACAGGTAAGCCCAGAGAAGTCATTTCTGCTAAGTTTGCACCCTTACCGCCGAGAAGGTTACGCATTGTAGCATTACCCTCGCTAAATAAGTAGACCCATTTGTTTGCCATGTTTTATTTACCTCCTATAATTGTTTGAAAAACAAGACACAATGACCTTATTTACAATCAGCATATCATGCTCGCATAGATTATAACAAATTTGTAAGAAAATTTCTATATTTTTTCTCAATTTTTTTTGATAAAAATTTACCGACATTTAAAAAGAATTTATGATTATATTGTATAAAATGTTTAAATTGTAAAAAAATGGACAAAAAACAAAAAATGTTCTTGAAAAAACAGCAAAATGTGAGATAATATATATTGTATATTTCTCAGAACTTTTCCATTTAAGCAGATAAGGAGATAAACGTATGGGCAGCTGTGCTGTTATCCTTGCCGGCGGCGAGGGCAAAAGAATGAAATCGGACAAGCCGAAAACCTTAAGCCTTGTTCTTGACAAGCCAATGCTCCGCTGGGTAATCGACTCGGTAAGAGAAGCGGGCATTGAAAAAATCTGCGTTGTCAAGGGCTACAAAAAAGAGTGCATTGACGAGTACCTTGCGCAGTCGGGACTTGAAAACATTTCAACTGTTTTTCAGGCTGAAAGGCTCGGCACAGGTCACGCCGTTATGATGGCAAAGGACTTTTTAAAGGAAAATAAGGGTGACGTTGTAATTTTAAACGGTGACGCTCCCTTTATGGACAGCGACACAATAAAGCAGTCGCTTGCAAAGCATAAGGAAGAAAAAAACAGCGCAACCGTAATTTCTGCAAGGGTAGCTGACCCTACAGGCTACGGCAGAATTGTAAGAGATGAAAACGGCGCATTAAAGGCAATAGTCGAGCAGAAGGACGCCGACGATGAAATACTTAAAATCAACGAGGTGAATTCGGGCGGCTATTGGTTTGATACTGAAAGACTGCTGTCTGTTCTTGACAATATCACGGCAGAAAATAACGCACGTGAGTATTACCTGCCCGACGCACTCAAACTGTTACTGATGAAGGGCGACAATGTAGGCGCATATACGGCAAGGTCGTCAGATACGGTGCTCGGCGCAAACGACCCTGCACAGCTTGCACAGTTAAACGAAATCGCAGCAGCAAAGGGTTACAAATAAGCTATCACACTAAAACATTTTTATCCAATTTTTACGAAATTTGAGTTGTTCTTATTTTGTTCATATTTTTGTTGTATAATACAGCATTGTTTGACATTAAATGATAAATTTATTGCAAAAGGGGATTTGAAAATGAATTTTCACGGTAAAGACATCAAAATTTTCGCCGGCAGCTCCAACAAGGAAGTAGCTCAGGGTATTGCAGGCTGTCTTGGCTTGCAGCTCGGCAAGGGCGACTGCACAAAGTTCAGCGACGGTGAAATTGCAGTTTCACTGCACGAGTCCGTAAGAGGAAGCGACTGCTTTATTGTTCAGTCAACCTGCGCTCCCGTAAACGACAATCTGATGGAAATGCTCATTATGATTGACGCTATGAAACGTGCTTCTGCTGCCAGAATTACAGTAGTTATGCCATACTTCGGCTATGCAAGACAGGACAGAAAGGCCAAGGCTCGTGATCCGATTTCAGCAAAGCTCTGCGCTGACATCATCACAGCAGCAGGCGCTGACCGTGTTCTTACAATGGATTTACACGCAAACCAGATTCAGGGCTTTTTCAATATCCCCGTTGACCATCTTCTGGGCGCACCGCTTCTTGCAGCTCATATGAGAGAGAAAATTGCAGGCAACGCAGACGATTATGTGGTAGTTTCTCCCGACTTGGGTTCTGTTACACGTGCAAGAAACTTTGCGGCTAAAATCGGCTGCTCAATGGCTATCATTGACAAGCGCAGACAAAGAGCAAACGTTTCTGAGGTAATGAACATCATCGGTGACGCAAACGGCAAAAAGGTTATCCTTGTTGACGATATGATCGACACAGCAGGTACACTCTGCAACGCAGCCGAGGCTATCGTAGAAAAGGGCGGCGCAACAGAGGTTTACGCCTGTGCAACTCACGCTGTTCTGTCAGGTCCTGCTATCGAGAGAATCAAAAACAGCGTAATCAAAGAGGTTATCCTGCTTGATACAGTGCCGATTAAGGAAGAAAATATGCTCGACAAGTTCACAATTCTCCCGGTAGCTCCCGTATTCGCAGAGGCTATCGAAAGAGTTTACGAGGACAAGCCTTTCACACCGAGATTCGGAAGCTGATTTTAAATTAAATAGTATCAGACAAGGGGTATACAGCCGTATGCCCCTTTTGTGTCTATGCGTATTATTTTTTGAGTTTTGAATAACATAAAAAGAGGTGAGCTATATGTTCGGAAGAAACAAAACAGGCGGCGCTGTCGATTATATAATAGTCGGTCTTGGAAATCCCGACAAAAAGTATGAAATCACACGTCACAACGCAGGCTTTATAACAGCCGATATTATTGCAGATAAATACGACTGCAAAATAAACAAGGTAAAATTCAAGTCGCTTGTGGGCGAATGCAGAATAAACGGCAAAAGAGTTCTTATAATGAAGCCGTCAACATATATGAATAACAGCGGTCAGGCTGTTGTTGAAGCGATGAATTTTTACAAGCTGCCGGCAGAAAACGTCATTGTGATTTTTGACGATATTTCACTTGATGTCGGAAAGCTAAGGATTCGCAAAAAGGGCAGTGACGGCGGTCAGAAGGGTATGAGAAGCATTATTTACCTAAGCGGTAAGGACACATTCCCGCGCATAAAAATAGGAATAGGCGCAAAGCCGAATCCCGAATGGGAGCTTGCCGACTGGGTGCTGTCAAAATTTACTCCAAAGGAGCTTGAAGAGATTAAAGCCGCCGCAGAAAATGCCTTGGGCGCTGTTGAGCTTATGGTGAACGGCGAAACAGACAAGGCTATGAACAGGTATAACTGATATGGAATTTTTAACCGACGCATTACTAAAACTTGAGCAGTTCAAAAAGCTCAACAGTGCGCTTAAAAGAAACGTCACTGTTGCGGCAAGCGGACTTTCACAGGTACACAAAGCAAATATAATTTCTTCGCTCTGTCATCTTAACAATGTCAGAGCCTTTTGTGTTGCCGCCGATGAGCAGGAGGCGCAAAGACTTTGCAACGACCTGTGTTCAATGGGCAGAAAAGCATATGTTTACCCTGCAAAGGACTTTATCTTTCGTGATGTAAGCGGCAGGTCGCACGAATATGAGCATCAGCGGCTCAATGTTCTGCTCAAAATGCTAAGCGGAGATTATGACGTGATAATAGGCTGTATTGACGGTGCCTGTCAGTACACAATTCCGCCCGAAACACTGAAAAGCGCAGAGCTGACGCTATGTCAGGGTATGTCCGTACCGCTTGAAAGGTGCGTAAAAACGCTTACTCTGCTCGGCTATGAACGGTATGATCAGGTTGACGGCTGCGGACAGTTTGCAGTACGTGGCGGAATTTTAGACTTTTTTATGCCCGACAGTGAAAATCCCGTTCGTGCAGAGTTCTGGGGCGATGAAATCGACAGCCTGAATTACTTTGATATAGAAACACAGCGCAGAACAGAGCCGGCAGAGAAGATAATTTTGTCACCGTCAAGCGAAATCATAATTGAGGACAAAACGGCACTTGCAGAAAAAATCGAGAAAAAAGCGTCGCTTCTTCGCTCAAAAAATGCTCAGAAGGCAAAAGAAATATTATACAGAGAGGCAGAGCTGTTAAGATCGGGTGCAACGCTTTCTAATACAGATAAATTCATAGGTCTTGTTTACGAAAAGCCTGCCACCGTTTTTGATTATCTTGACAAAAACAGCCTGATTTTTGTATCGGAGCATATAAAGGTAAACGAAAGAGTAAAATCGTGTGATTTTCAGTACGAACAGGATATGAAGGACTACTTTGCAGACGGCATACTCTGCCGTGGCTTTGAAACATTCTCAATACCCTTTACCGATTTTGAGGAGCTTTTGAAGTCGCACAGAAGTATATTTATCGAAAACTTTCTGCAAAGCGGTATAAGCGTACCTATTGACGATATTTTTAACTTTACCGCAAAGCAGTCGTCACCCTGGAACGGCTCTTTAAGCGTGCTGTGCGAGGATTTAGCAAGTATAGTGACGGACAAAAGCTGTATAGTAATCCTGTCGGGAACAGAAAAGGCGGCTGCAAATCTTGCCGATAATCTTAATGAAAAAGGCTACAAGGCACAGCTTGTAACGCACCTTGAAAAAATTACCAAGGGCGGTCTTTATGTTATGCCGGGCAGTCTAAGTGCCGGTCTTGAATACCCCGGCGCAGACTTCTACCTTATCTCACATTCGCTTACAACATATATTCCTAAGAAAAGCCGAAAAAGAAATAAAAACAGTCAGGAAATCTACAGCCTTTCTGAGCTTACAGTCGGAGATTATGTTGTTCACTCAACGCACGGCATAGGACTTTACGGCGGTATCAAAAAGCTTGAAATTCAGGGCGTTACAAAGGACTATATAAAAATAGAATACGCAAAGGGCGATTTACTATATGTGCCTGTCACACAGCTTGACCTTGTTGCAAAGTATATAGGACCTCGTGACAACACCCACATAAAGCTCAACCGCTTAGGCTCGGGCGACTGGCAAAAGTCAAAAACACGTGTAAAGTCCTCTGTAAAGGATATCGCAAAGGAGCTTATCGCACTTTACGCACAGAGAATGAGAGAAAAGGGCTTTGCCTTTTCGGGAGATACAGAGTGGCAGCATGATTTTGAGTGCAGCTTTGAATTTGAAGAAACGCCCGACCAGCTCCGCTGTATACAGGAAATTAAGTCGGATATGCAGCGGCCTGTGCCTATGGACAGACTGCTCTGCGGTGACGTAGGCTTCGGCAAAACAGAGGTAGCACTTCGTGCCGCCTTTAAGTGCGTAACCGATTCAAAGCAGTGCGCACTGCTCTGCCCGACAACAATACTTGCGTGGCAGCATTACCAGACGGTCTGCCGTAGGTTTGACAGCTACCCCATACGTGTTGAGGTGCTGTCAAGATTTCGCAGTGCAAAGCAGCAAAAGGAAATTATAAAAAAGCTCAAGCAGGGCGAAATTGATATGATAGTCGGCACACACCGCCTTGTTCAGAAGGATATAGAATTTCGTGACTTAGGACTTGTAATCATTGACGAGGAACAGCGCTTCGGCGTAGCACAAAAGGAGCATTTAAAGGAGCTGAGAAAAAACGTTGACGTACTCACGCTCTCCGCAACACCTATCCCCAGAACGCTCAATATGGCACTAAGCGGAATACGTGATATGTCGGTAATTGAAGAAGCACCGCAGAACAGACACCCTGTTCAGTCATACGTGCTTGAACACGACACAGCGGTAATCAACGAGGCTATCAGGCGTGAGCTAAGACGAGGGGGACAGGTGTTCTATCTGCACAACGATGTGGCAAGCATACAGTCCTGCGCTTCAAGAATACAGCAAGCAATCCCCGAGGCAAGCATAGGCATAGGCCACGGCAAAATGACAGAAGGCGAGCTGTCAGACGTATGGCGACAGATGCTTGAGCAGGAAATAAACGTCTTTGTCTGCACTACTATAATAGAAACAGGAATTGATATCCCGAACGCAAACACGCTGATTATAGAAAATGCCGACAAAATGGGACTTTCACAGCTTCACCAGCTAAGGGGCAGAGTAGGTAGAAGCTCAAGACGTGCATATGCGTATTTCACCTTCCCAAAGGGCAAGGTGCTGTCAGATATTTCACAAAAAAGGCTTACGGCTATCCGTGAATTTACGGAGTTTGGCTCAGGCTTTAAGATTGCGATGCGTGATTTAGAGCTTAGAGGTGCAGGCAATATAATCGGCGCACAGCAGCACGGACAAATGCAGGATGTAGGCTACGATATGTACCTGAAGCTCTTAAATGACGCAGTAGCAGAGGAAAAGGGCGAAAAAACAACATCAGCCGACAACGATTGCCTGATTGATATCGCAGTTGAAGCGCATATCCCCGAAAGCTATATTGAAAACACATCTCAGCGGCTCGACGTTTACAGACGAATAGCCGATATCCGCACAAAGGAGGACAGCATTGACGTAATAGACGAGCTTATCGACCGCTTCGGCGAGGTTCCGCCGTCTGTGCTCGGACTTGTCGATATTGCACTTGTCAGAAATAAGGCGAGCAGTGCAGGAATTTATGAAATCAGGCAAAGCGATACATCAATGCTTTTATATCTAAATGACGCAAAATCTGCCGCCGCAGGCGAGATTATTTCAAAATTTAAGGGCAACGCACTTTTAAGCGCCGCCAAAAAGCCGTATATAGCGGTGAAATTTCCCAAAACAATAAAACCGCTTGAAGCGTTAAAACAGATTTTTGAGTAGCATTCGGAGTGAAGGAGTATGGAACGTTTAAACGCCTTTGAAAAAATGCTTTCCGATATTCAGAAAAATTATGAAACAGAAAAATCAATTATGGATAATCTGAAAGATGAGGGTAAGGATAAAACCGCTACCTACAAGCAGTATATGGGCAACAGGCTTGTGTACAGCAGAATACTCTTACTCTACAAACAGTACGGACTTATTGAATAAGGCGGTAAAAACAGCTTTATTACAATTATTTTCACCAAATCACAGTAAATTTTTGCAGAAATATAGACATTTTGAAAAATATTGTGTATAATCAAAAGGAACGCATTATTTTTTCATTATTTTATATCAAGGACGGTAAATAAAATGAACAGAATTAAAAAATTAACAGCAGTCATTCTGGCTTTTGCTATGGTGCTTGCTCTTGCAAGCTGCGGCACACCGATAAGCCTTACAAAGGAATGGTCATTTAAAAACGCTACAGAGGAGCTTCCGATAGGCGTTTACATCTATTCGCTCTACACAGCCTACAATCAGGCTTCAACATACGCAAAGGACGCTGAGGGCTATGACGCCGCAAAATCCTTTATGGATCTGACCATCAAGGACGAGGACGGCAAGGAGTCTGTAGCAAAGGACTGGATTTTAACAGAAGCAAAGAAAATCACAAAGAGCATTTTAGCTATCGACGCAGAGCTTGAAAAGATGGGCGTTACGGCTTCTCCCGATCAGGTGGAGCTTGCTAAGGAAAGCTCTAAGATTGACTGGGAGCAGGGCGGTCAGTACGCAAGCTACTACGCTCAGATGGGCTATCAGATGACTCCCTACAAGAACATTTTAGAGCCTTACGGCATTTCATTTGAAAGCTATCACAAGTCAACATACCTTGCACAGGTAATGCAGGACACACTCTTCAGAGCAATCTATGACGAGGGCGGCACAAAGGCAGTATCTGACGAGGATTTACAGAAGTTCTTCCTTGACAGCTACACAGATTACAGCTATTTTCAGGTTAATTTCAAAAAAGCAAGCACAGACGAGGACGGCAACACAACATCTGTTGCTATGACAGATAAAGAAAAGAACGCTGTAAAGAAAAACCTCGACAAATACGTAAGCCTTATCAATAAGGACGGCAAGGACTACAAAGCAGCCGTTGACGCTTATATGAAAGATTACAAGGATACGGTTACAACCGATCCTACAGTTTCAGCAACAGAAATCGTAGACAAGAGCAGCTCGCTTTCTAACGAGGACTTAAAGGCTGCAATCAAAAAGCTTGAAACAGGCAAGGCAACAGTAGTTTCATCAGGCGAGGGCGAAAACGAGGTTTGCTACGTTGTTTACAAGGGCGACATCAAAAAGTCGGAATATATAAAGAACAACAGAATAAATGTTGTAGCAGCTATGAAGATAGACGAGTTCAACAGCTTCGTTGACGAAATAACAGAAAAGGTTGAGTGCGAAGAAAACACATCAGCTATAAACAAATACAACCCGACAATGTTTGAGGATTTCAGCAACGTAACAACTACCTCTGCAAACGATAGCACTAAGGACGAATAATTTATAATTCGATTAGACATACCGGGGTGATTACAGTGAAAATTTCAAGAATAAAAAAGAATTTAATAGCTGCAATACTTTGCGGTACTATGCTTATCGGTGCTTTTTCTGTCACTGCTTTGGCAGTGGGCGAGGACGATATCTACGATGACCCTGCCACTACCGATGTATATGACGATCCGACAGATCCTCCTGCTGACGAAACCGACCCTGAACCGACAGATGATCCGTCAGCAGAAGATCCGACATATGAGGATATAACCGATCCCGTTACCGAAGAAACAACCGAGGAAACAACGGATGAGGAAACACAGTATACTGACTATACACAGGACTATACTGACCCCGAAACTACCGAGGAAGAGTACGATTATACAGAAGAAACAACGAAGTATTATTTTGATACAGACAACGATTACGACCCGAATGCTACCTACGAGGAGTACACAACACCTACGGTAGACCTGTATAAGTCCGACTCAAAGGTCGATACAAACACCTTGGACAAGGACGACTGGTCAAAAATCCTTACGGGACTTCAGAACGCAAACGGCTCTGACGACGGCGATGATTTCTCTGCAATACAGAACAACACCGCCAAGGGCGACTCGGGTCAGTGGTATCTGTATCTGGGCATTGCGTTTGTTGCGGCTTCTGTATTAGGCTTTGGATATGCGTTTATTTCATGGCAAAAGCAAAGACAGGCGTATGCGGCGGCAGGCGGCGGAAAAAAAGCCGACAGCACAGCTAAAAAATCAACAGCCCGCCACAGCAGTACAAAGCGTGACAAAAGCGACTACGGCGACAGCTACTCACAGCAGAGCAGAAAAACCAGTAAGCAGGACACCGCCGACATAAAACTGCCCGATGACAAAGGCAATTCAAACGGCAGACACTTTAAATAATTTTAAAATACAGCTGTATCGGGAGATTTTTCGGTACAGCTTGTTTTTAGTTTCTTATATTTGTGTGATAATATAATTTTATGACTTGATGTTAATGAATAATGAATGATGAAGAATGAATAATGAATAATTGTAGCAGAGATGAACTTCATCAAGGCAACAAAACTATAAATCAGCCGAAACAAATATTTTCTTTTGAAGCTTTTCTTTTTAAAAAAGAAAAGCAAAACGCACTGCACCAGCCGAAGCGAAGCGTAGGCGGATAAGGGATTCCAAAGGGTCACTGACCCTTTGGTCGTTTAGGGATAGGGGATTTTTAAGGGGAAAGGGGATCGAAACCCCTTTTCCCTTAAATCTGCTTTCTTTTGCAACTTTTCTTTTCAGATAAAAGAAAAGTTGAGAAACGTATGATTAAGATGAAGTTCAAAAAGGAAACATAATCTATAAAACAGATGAAACCGAAACTTTTCTTTTCTTTCTTTTCTTTTCAAAAAAGAAAAGAAAAATCCTATGATAGTGATGAATTTCACCAAAGAAACAAAATCTATAAAACAGATGAAACCGAAACTTTTCTTTTCTTCCTTTTCTCTTCAAAAAAGAAAAAAATCATATGATAATGCTGAATTTCACCAATAAAAAATAAGCTATGAAGAAAAGAATTCACAAGTCAAAAAAATAAATCAATCCAAACTGTTACTGAAAAAATTTAAAAAACTGTCCCTTTTATTTTTATCGACAAAATGTTATTATAATCATAATTAAAATTTACTAAAAGGAGTTTTCAAAATGTCAGAGAGATATGAACTTAACAAAAACCTTGCACAAATGCTCAAGGGCGGCGTAATTATGGACGTTACTACACCCGAGCAGGCAAAAATCGCTCAGGAGGCAGGCGCTTGCGCAGTTATGGCTCTTGAGAGAATTCCTGCTGACATTCGTGCCGCAGGCGGCGTTTCAAGAATGAGCGACCCTAAGATGATCAAGGGTATTCAGCAGGCTGTTACAATCCCTGTAATGGCAAAGTGCCGTATCGGTCATTTTGCAGAGGCTCAGATTTTGCAGGCTATCGAGATTGACTACATTGACGAGAGCGAGGTGCTTTCACCTGCTGACGATAAGTACCACATTGACAAAACAAAGTTTGACGTTCCTTTTGTCTGCGGTGCAAAGGATCTCGGCGAGGCTCTTCGCAGAATTAACGAGGGTGCTTCAATGATCAGAACAAAGGGCGAGCCGGGCACAGGCGACGTTGTTCAGGCTGTTCGCCATATGAGAATGATGCAAAGCGAAATCAGACGTCTTGTATCAATGAGCGAGGACGAGCTTTTCGAGGCTGCAAAACAGCTTCAGGTTCCGTTTGACCTTGTTATGTACGTTCACAAAAACGGCAAGCTCCCTGTTGTAAACTTTGCTGCAGGCGGTGTTGCAACTCCTGCCGACGCGGCTCTTATGATGCAGCTCGGTGCTGAGGGCGTATTCGTAGGCTCGGGCATATTCAAGTCAGGCAACCCGAAGAAGAGAGCAGAGGCTATCGTTAAGGCTGTAACAAACTACACAGACGCTAAGCTTATCGCAGAGCTTTCAGAGGATTTAGGCGAGGCTATGGTAGGCATTAACGAGCAGGAAATTCAGATTTTAATGGCAGAAAGAGGAAAGTAATATGACGGTTGCTGTTCTTGCCTTACAGGGCGCTTTTGAGGAGCACAGAAAAATGCTTGCAAAGCTCGGCGCAGACAGCTTTGAAATAAGGCAGAAAAAAGACGCCGAAAGGGAATTTGACGGTCTGATTATCCCCGGCGGAGAAAGCACTGTTATGGGCAAGCTTTTGCACGAGCTTGATTTGTTTGATATTATCAAAGAAAAAATTGAAAGCGGAATTCCTGTTTTCGGCACGTGCGCAGGGCTTATACTTCTTGCTAAGAAAATTGACAACGACAGTGTAACTCACCTTGCCACAATGGATATCACAGCACAGAGAAACGCCTACGGCAGACAGCTCGGCAGCTTTTTCACTAAAGCTGATTTCGGCGATGAAAGGGACGTTCCTATGACCTTTATCAGAGCGCCGTATATAAAGTCGGTTGACGGCGACACAGTTGTGCTGTCAGAGGTTGACGGCAAAATCGTAGCCGCAAGGCAGGGCAATCAGCTTGTAACGGCTTTTCATCCGGAATTAAACGATGACACAAGAATTCACCGTTATTTCCTTGATATGATAAAGAAATAATTTAAAAATTTAAGGCTGTATCAAACTCACTTGGGTTCTGATACAGCCTTTCTTGTATAATGAATGATGAATGATGATGAATAATTAAAAATTTCGGTTGCTTTTCGCTAAGCGAAAAGCTAAACAAAAACGGCAAGGGAAAACCCTTGCCGTTTGATGTAAACATCTATTAGCCCTGACTTGGAGCACCAACAGGACAAACATCTGCACAAGCGCCGCACTCTACGCAAGCGTCAGCGTCAATAACGTACTTGCCGTCACCCTCAGCGATACAACCGCTTGGGCACTGATCAGCACAAGCACCGCATGAAATGCAGTCATCAGAAATTACATATGCCATTGTGAAAACCTCCTTTTAAATTTTCAATTATATTGTAGCATATTTTTTAAAAAATGCAACGTTTTTAAAGTAAAATAGAAGAAAAATTATTATTCAAGTCCTTTTAGCTGTTCAAGATCCTTTTTGTCAACCTTGATATAGCCGTCCTTAACGAGCTTTACCTGCTTAACGCTATAGGTATGCGCAGGAGCTTCTTGAGGTGTGTTGTCAAGCTTTACCTTTAATGTGCGTGTGATAAGGTTTACATCAACAACAAGACCGCTTCCGTCGGGAGTTTTTACTATTGCTCCGATTTTCGGAGTAGTTTTGAGAAGATCCGTGTAAGCCTCCTGCTCATATTTCAGACAGCACATAAGCCTGCCGCACGTGCCCGATATCTTAGACGGAGAGAGCGACAGCCCCTGCTCCTTTGCCATTTTGATAGAAACAGGCTGAAAATCGCCCAGAAAGCTGTTACAGCAAAACGGTCTGCCGCATATGCCCAAGCCGCCGAGCATCTTAGCCTCATCACGCACACCTATCTGCCTTAGCTCAATTCTCGTTCTGAATACCGACGCTAAGTCCTTAACAAGCATACGGAAGTCTACTCTGCCGTCAGCCGTAAAGTAAAACAGAATTTTGCTGTTGTCAAACGTGTATTCAACGTCCACTAAGTGCATTTCGAGCTTATGCTCTGCAATTTTCTTTTCGCATATTTCAAAAGCCTGAAGCTGTTTTACCTTGTTTTCCTCAAGCACCTTCAAATCCTGCTCTGTTGCGATTCTGATGAGCTTTTTAAGAGGGTGAACTATTGAATCATCGTCAACCTCCTTGTTCGGTGTAACCACCTCGCCGCACTCTATTCCTCGTGCAGTTTCAACTATTACCATATCGCCCGAATTTAACGAGTTTCCGTCAGGGTCAAAAAAATAAACCTTGCCGACCTCTTTAAATCTGACGCCAATTACCTCTGCCATGCAATCCTCCTTAATTCGCCGCACAACCACGTTGTGAGCAAATTTATATCTATATTGTAGTCAATTTTTGAAATTGCGCTGTTTATCACGTCAATCATTGATAAAAGCCTTGACTTAGTAAGCTTTAGCGATAATTTTTCGGCTGACGCCCTATCCGTAACGGCACCTGAGCCTATTGAAAGCGACAAAGCGTCCCTGAAAATATCACGAACACAGGAAAGAACAGTTACAGCCTCTTTTCTGTCAGCAATTTTTCCGAGATTTAAAAGTAAATTTATCTCTTTTACATCAACAACAGACAACGCTATGCTTTTTGCAAGGCTTAAAACCTCGGGCGACAGCTCTGCCTTATCGTCAATACTGAAAACAGTACATCTTGACAATATGGTAGAGAGCAATGAGCCTGCTTTTTCGCACGTCAATATGAACATCACGTTTTTCGGCGGCTCCTCAAGCGTTTTCAAAAAGGCGTTCTGAGCAACAGGTGCCATACGCTTGTCGGCTTCAAATAGCAGATACACCTTTTTGTCAGCTTCATTCGGCTTGATTACCGAGCTTTTCGTGATTTTTCGTATTTCCTCAACAGATATCGAGTCTGTCTTGCCTGAACCCTGCGCCTTGATTATATCACAGTGGCTGTCCGAGCTTGCTTTCTGACAATGACGGCATTTTCCGCACGGACGGTTTTTGACATCTTCGTTACCGCAGACTGCCCAATTTGCCAAAAGCCTTGCCAGAGCCTGCCGTTTTTCGGCACTGCCGCCGTTTATAACGACTGCGTGAGGAAAGCGGTTGCTGTCAGCCAAGGAACACAGCTGATTTTTCAGTTGTTCGCCGATATCAAAATCAAAAAAATTCACAGACTTCCTCCAAAAAATATCACTTTATCAATTTTACCATATTAAAATTAAAAAATCAAATTATTTTATCAATGTTTTTATATTTTCACCGTATTTGTCATAATTCCCTTGTCGGTTATGTCAATATACCCGAATGTAGAGGAGTACCCGTGACAGCTTCCGGGGTTTAAAATGTATAGTCCGTCATCATATTCGGTGCAGGGTACGTGCGTGTGGCCGAAAACAACAATGTCGGCTTTTTGCTCTCGTGCCGCACAGACAAGCGTGTAAAGTCCCGCTTTAACAGAATATCTGTGACCGTGCGTAATAAATATCCTTTTGTTTTCAAGCACGACAGTTTCAGTGCTGTTAAAGCTGCTTGCCCAGTCGTTGTTTCCTCTTACGCAGATATACATCTTGTCGGGATATTTTCTTTTAATATACTCAATATCGCTCTCACCGTCACCGCAGAAAATTATAACCTCGGCTGATTTGTGCATACGAACAGCCTTATCCATTTTCGTAAAATCTCCGTGGCTGTCAGAAAAAACAAGTATTCTCATAAAAAATCTCCTGTAATAAATTTTACCGACCTGCATATTATAATACAAAGTGCGAAAAAAATAAAGGCATACCGCAGAATTGTGATGTGAATTTTGTGCGGTGTTGCCTGAGATATTGAAAGGGTGATTTAGGTGGCAAACCAAGAGGAAATAAACAGACTGATTGATAATCTGTCAAAGCGCCTCGGAAAAGAGCCGCAGCAGATTAAAAAGGCGGCGCAAGACGGAAATATGCAGAGTATTCTACAGGGAATGAACAGTACACAGGCGGCAAGGCTTGAAAAAATCCTGTCAGACCCCGAGGCTTCAAAAAAGATACTCGACACACCGCAGGCGCAGGCGCTTATCAAAAAGCTGATAGGCTGAACCGTTACCGCACAGTATAGTGTGCGGTACATACATATAATAAACGACGATATACCGAAGGGAATGAAGTGAATGTGGACGATTTACAGCAAAAAATAAGTCAGATATTGTCAGATCCGAATGCGCTTGAACAGGTTAAGAGCTTAGGCAGTATGTTAGGACTTGCACCCTCAGGCAATACGGGTACGCAGCAGCCTGCCATACCTCAGCCGCCGAAAAAGGAAACCGTATCAAACGAGATGATGCCGCCTGACACGATAGGAACAATTACAAAAATTATGCCGATATTATCCTCAATAAAGCAAGAGGACGAAAGCACAAGGCTTCTGTCGGCACTTCGCCCTTTTTTAAGCGCAGAAAAGCAGAAAAAGCTTGACGAAGCAAGAAAAATGCTTCAGCTATTAAGAATTTTACCGATGATAAAAGGCTCGGGCTTGTTTTGATATTATAAAAGGGGGAAGATACGTGGCTGACAACAATTTTATGGAGCAGGAAGCAATCAGACGGGCAAACGAAATGCAGTCAAGAGTTCCGAAAAATACAGGCAACAGAAATTTCTTTCAGGGCAATCAAACTCCGCCTTTTGCGGTGAACGCAAGGCAGAGTGAGGTGCAAAATCAGCACAGCGAAAGACAATCTGAAAAATCGGCAGATGCAGCGGCAAAAAACGAGCAACAGCCTTTGCAAGCTACAATACATACATCAGATAAGGAAAACAAAAATTTAATTGATTTGCTGATGAAGGATAAGGACAGAAGCATAATAATGATGTTAATTCTGATACTTTCAAGCGAGGGGGCAGACGCAGGGCTTATTCTTGCGCTTATGTATCTTATAATATAATTTTTATCGGGCGGAGCTTTTCCGCCTTTCTTTTTTTGAATAATATGTTTTATAATATTAGCCTATCATTATCACATAATAAAACGGGTGATGATATGAAAAACGAGAAGCTTTCCCTGCTTTGTGATTTTTACGAGCTTGCTATGTCGGGCGGATATTATAAGACAGGACTTTACAAAAGACAGACATATTTTGATATGTTCTTCCGCAAGGTACCCGACGGGGGAGGCTTTGCGATTTTTGCAGGACTTAATCAGCTGATTGAGTACATCAAAAATCTAACGTTTGACAGCGAGGACATAGCCTTTTTAAAATCAAGGAATTTTTTTGACAGCGACTTTTTAGATTACTTAGAGCATTTTAAGTTTACAGGCAGTATCTGTGCAGTGCCCGAGGGTACTGCGGTGTTTCCGAACGAGCCGATAGTTACGGTAAAAGCTCCTGCTGTTGAAGCACAGCTTATAGAAACATTCCTTTTGCTTTGCATAAATCATCAGTCGCTTATTGCAACAAAAGCAAACAGAATTGCACGTGCCGCAAACGGCAAAAAAGTAATCGAGCTTGGCTCACGCAGAGCGCAGGGGATAAGTGCGGCTGTTGAGGGCGCAAGAGCGTCATTTATAGGCGGCATAGACGGCACGTCAAACACGCTTGCCTGTGCTGTGTACGACATTCCGCTTTTCGGAACAATGGCTCATTCGTGGGTGCAGATGTTTGACAGCGAGATTGAAGCATTCAGGGAATTTTGCAAAATATATCCAAACAACGCAACGCTTCTTGTCGATACGTTCGACACGCTCAAAAGCGGTATTCCCAATGCAATAAGGGCGTTTAAGGAGGTACTGCTGCCTAAGGGGATAACCGATTTTGCAATAAGGCTTGATTCGGGCGATATTGCGTATTTGTCAAAAAAAGCAAGAAAAATGCTTGATAATGCAGGTCTTACAAATTGCAGAATTGTTGTGTCAAACTCGCTTGACGAATATATAATAAGCGACCTTTTAAGACAGGGAGCAGAGGTCGATATTTTCGGAGTGGGCGAAAGGCTTATTACGTCAAAATCCTCGCCTGTATTCGGCGGAGTTTATAAGCTTGTTGCGGCTGAAAATGAGAGTGGAGAGCTTATCCCTAAAATAAAAATCAGCGACAATTTAACAAAAATAACAAACCCTCACTATAAAAAAGCAGTCAGATTTTTCGACAAAAACAGCGGTAAAGCAGTTGCAGACAGGCTTTGTATATTCAATGAAAAAGAAGATTACAAATCACCGATAGCTTTATTCAATCCTTGCACTGGCGAAAAAAGTGTGATAGAGAATTATTATGCAAAAGACCTTTTACAGCCGATTTTCATAAACGGAATGTGCGTTTATGAAAGTCCGTCTGCCTTGCAGATAAAGGAATACTGCAAAAAACAGGTTGACACACTGCCTGACAGCCTAAAAGCATTTCATAATCCGCATAAGTATGATGTCGGCTTGTCTGAAAAGCTATATAACCTAAAGCGAGAATTATTAGAAAACTGCTAAAAAAATGCTAAAAGCTATTTACTTTACCGTGGTAGTGTGCTATAATACTGCCGTGATGCTGTGAAAACAGCAGAGATAATTTTTACAAACGAAAGGGTTATGATTATGAAAAGGTTTATAGCACTTGCTATGGCGGCTTTGATGGGCGTTTTCGCTTTCACAGGCTGTAATCAGAGCAGTAATGATGCAAACGGCTCTGACGAGTCGTGGACAAAGGTTGAAAAAGCCGGCAAATTTGTTTTAGGTCTTGACGACAGCTTCCCTCCAATGGGTTACCGTGACGAAAAAACAGGCGAAATCGTCGGCTTTGACATTGACCTTGCAAAAGAGGTCTGCAAACGCCTTAATATCGAGCTTGTTACACAGCCAATCGACTGGAATTCAAAGGAATTTGAGCTTTCAAGCGGCAACATCGACTGCATCTGGAACGGCTTTACATATACAGAAGAGCGTAACGAGCAGATGAAGCTTACAGCTCCTTATATGAAAAACACTCAGGTTATTATGGTTTCCGAAAAGTCAAGCTTCAAGAGCCGTGCTGACCTTGCAGGCAAGGTTGTTGCAGTTCAGACAGGCTCCTCGGGTGAAAACGCACTCAACGATTCAGGCGATTTTGTAAAATCAATCGGCAGTATCGTTACACAGAGCAGCTACTTAAACCTCTTACTTGAGCTTGAAAACGGCACAGTTGACGCAGTAGTGCTTGATGAAAAGGTTGCTACAAACTATATGAAAAAGCACGAGGGCAAGTACCGCTTAATTCAGGCAGACGGCAAGGACGATTACCTGACAGAGGAAGAATACGTAATCGGCTTCAGAAAGAACGACGCTGCTCTGGCAGACAAAATTGTTGAAACACTCAAGGCTATGGCGGCTGACGGCGCTATGGCAAAGATTTCAACAGAGTGGTTCGGCGAGGACGTTACAACTATTAAATAAGATTTTCTATCGGGGCGGACGGTTAAAGCTGTCCGCCTGATTGCTTATATTTATTCATACCCTTACAATACATAAAGAAAGGTCACTTATATGGATTTTGCTTCAATCACACAGTCGATTTTCGGCAGTATAAACGTTGAAATTTTCTTTTCAAAAATGCTTGCCGGTGCGCTTACCACGCTCGAAATATTTTTTCTTACTCTTTTATTTTCTCTGCCGCTCGGTATGCTACTGTGCCTTGGCAGAATGTCGCATTTAAAGGTAGTTTCTATGCCTGTACGGCTTTACCTGCTCGTTATGAGAGGTACTCCGCTGATGCTTCAGATTTTATTCGTATTCTTCGGCTTACAGCCGCTTTTCGGCATACAGGTTGACAGATTTTCAGCCACAATCATCGCCTTTTCGCTTAACTATGCGGCATATTTCTGTGAGATTTACCGTGGCGGTATGGAAAGCATACCAAAGGGACAGTTTGAGGCGGCAAAGGTTCTCGGCTATTCAAAGTCAACCTCGTTTTTCAAAATCATTTTACCGCAGGTAATAAAAAGAATAATTCCGCCAATGGGCAACGAGTTTATCACTCTTGTAAAGGATACGTCGCTTGCAAAGATTATTGCAGTAGTTGAGCTTATGAAGGTAACAGAGGAATATGTAAACTCCGCCGTAAACGTGGTACCGTTCTTTGTTGCGGCTGTTTTCTATCTTGTTATGAACGGCGTTGTGTCAAGATTTTTCTCTGTTGTTGAGAAAAAGCTAAGCTATTACAATTAAGGGGGGCAGAGTATGAAAATTCTTGAAGCTAACCACCTTGTAAAGTCCTTCGGCTCACTTGAGGTTTTAAAGGATATTTCCATTGAGGTAAATAAAGGCGAGGTGCTTGCCGTAATAGGACCGTCAGGCTCAGGCAAAAGCACACTTTTAAGATGTATAACACAGCTTGAGGACGTTGACAACGGCGAAATCGTTATATGCGGCGAAACGCTTTGCAGTCAGGGCGAAAACGGCAAGGCACTGTATGCTCCCAAGCAGCAGCGCAGAAGGATAGGTCTGCACCTCGGACTTGTATTTCAGAACTTCAACCTTTTTCCGCATTTAAGCGTTATTCAGAATGTTGTGAATCCGCAGACAGAGGTTCTCAAAAAGCCGAAGGAAGAAGCAGAAAAACACGCAAAGGAGTTACTTGCCAAGGTAGGCTTAACAGAAAAAGAAAACGCATACCCCTGCGAGCTGTCGGGCGGTCAGCAGCAGCGAGTTTCAATCGCAAGGGCGATGGCTATGAACCCCGACCTTCTTCTCTTTGACGAGCCGACCTCGGCGCTCGACCCCGAGCTTACAGGCGAGATATTAAAGGTAATAAAGGGTCTTGCAAAGCTAAAGACTACTATGGTAATAGTAACCCACGAAATGAGCTTTGCAAGAAGCGTTGCTGACAGAGTAGTGTTTATGGACAACGGCTACGTCATAGCAAACGGTACGCCGAGCGAGATTTTTGACAATACAGACAATACACGCATACGTGAATTTCTGGCTAAGTTTGACGATTGATAAAAAACGGAGAAATCAAAATGATAAATCAAAGAATAGTAGTAAAGGTAGGAACATCTACCCTCACATATGAAAACGGAAAGGTCAATTTAAGACGAATTGAACAGCTGTGCAAGGTTTTGTCCGATTTGCAGAATATGGGCAACGAGGTTGTGCTTGTATCCTCGGGCGCAATCGGCGTAGGAGTAGGTAAATTAGGACTTAAGAAAAAGCCCGAATCAACAAAGGAAAGACAGGCGCTTGCCGCAGTAGGTCAGTGCGAGCTTATGTTTATGTACGACAAGCTGTTCGGAGAGTATAACCGCACAGTCGCACAGGTGCTTCTGACAAAGTACGCAATAGAAACAGAATCAAAAAAGCAGAATGTTATAAACACGTTTGAGTCGCTTTTTGATATGGATATTATACCTATCGTCAATGAAAACGATACCGTAGCCATTGATGAGCTTGAGGGCAACAAAATAGGCGACAATGATATGCTCTCTGCCATAGTTTCACGTCTGATAAAGGCTGACAGGCTGATTATCCTCACCGATATTGACGGACTGTACGACAGCAATCCTCGTACAAATCCAAACGCAAAGAAAATTGATTGTGTAGAAAAAATCACAGAGGACATCTTGAAAATGGCAGACGGTTCAGGCTCTGCAAGAGGAACAGGCGGAATGACAACAAAGCTTCAGGCGGCTAAATACGTGACGGAATCGGGAACTCAGTGCGTGATTATGAACGGCGAAAATCCGCTGAGGCTCTATGACGTTGTCGAAAAAGAGCAGATAGGAACAGTGTTTTTGCCAAGCTGTGAAAATAACAGATAAAGCTGTGAGAGGGAGTTTTTTATGACGGTTATAGAAAATATGGGCGCAAAGGCAAAGCAAGCGTCAAGATTTTTAGCCACAGCAGGCAAAATCAAAAATGACGCCTTGCTTGCAATTTGTAATGCTTTAAAAGAAAATTGTGCTGACATTATAAAGGCTAATGAAATTGATATAGAAAACGGCAAAAAGGCAGGACTTACCGCATCGCTTCTTGACAGACTGAGCTTAAACGAGCAGAGGATTTTCTCAATGGCAGACGGTGTGGCACAGGTAGCCTCCCTTGCCGACCCTGTAGGTACGGTGCTAAGCGGCAACCGCCTTGAAAACGGTCTTAAAATCCAGAGGGTGAGAGTACCGCTCGGCGTTATCGGAATAATCTTTGAGGCTCGCCCCAATGTTACGGCAGACGCCGCCGCACTCTGCCTAAAGGCAGGCAACGCAGTAATTCTGCGTGGTGGTAAAGAAGCGATAAACTCAAACAAATCTATTGCCGATATTATGAGAAACGCAATAGAAAGCGTTGGTTTGCCGATTGACTGCATACAGCTTATCGAGGACACATCAAGAGAGAGCGCAACAGAGCTTATGGGACTTTCACAGTATCTTGACGTGCTTATCCCGAGGGGCGGCGCAGGACTTATAAACGCAGTTGTGCAGAACGCAAGGGTGCCTGTAATTGAAACGGGTGTCGGCAACTGCCACGTTTATGTTGACAAAACTGCCGATATCGATATGGCGGCAAGCATCATCTTCAACGCAAAAACGTCACGTCCGTCTGTGTGCAACGCTATTGAAACTATCCTTGTTCACAGGGATATTGCAGAAAAAGCACTTCCTGTAATAAAAGAAAGGCTCGACACAAAAAGCGTTGTGCTAAGAGGCTGTGAAGAAACAGTCCGTATTCTCGGCGACAGCGTAATTCCCGCCACAGAGGACGATTATTACAGAGAATTTCTCGACTACATACTTGCAGTAAGGGTGGTTGACAGCATAGACGAGGCTTTATCACATATTGCGAAATACTCAAGCGGTCACAGCGAATGTATCGTGACAGAAAGCTATGAAAACGCAGAAAAATTCACGCAGTCGGTCGACTCGGCGGCTGTCTATGTAAACGCTTCAACACGCTTTACAGACGGCGGCGAATTCGGACTCGGCGCAGAAATAGGCATCTCAACGCAAAAGCTCCACGCAAGAGGACCTATGGGCTTAAACGAGCTGACAAGCACAAAGTTTATAATAAACGGTAACGGACAGATAAGATAAATTTTCTAAAAGGGCAGAAGGGTTCAGATTGTCTGCTCCCTTAATTTTTCATTGACAAAATTTAACAGAAATGATATAATTTTCTTGTCTTTAAAACGGCATTTTTTTGAGAGAGGTTTTATTATGAAAAAGAAATTTAAAAAGCTGATGTCAGCCTGTCTTGCAACGCTTTTGCTGATAAGTACAGTGATAGTCGCACCGCTTTCGGCCTCGGCTGCCGAAGCACAGGCTATAACCGCAGGCGAATTAAGCGGTGACCTTGAGTACACTATACCTGATAAAGGCACTGCTGAAATTATAGGCTCCGCAGACAGTGATACAGAGTCTGACTTCCCGTCAGAGCCGATACCGACAGAACCCACAACCGAACCTACAACAGACCCGATTACGGACATTAATCGCATATATTTTGAGGTTCCGGATGATTGGAAAAACTTCAAAAAGATTTACTGCCACATATGGGCGGTTGACGGCTCAGGCGAATGGCCTTTCTGGCAGACAAAGGCTGAAATGTGCACAGACGAGGGAAACGGTCTTTATTCCTACGATTTAAGCAAGACAAAGAACGAGATCGACCCTGCAAAGGGTGTAGGCTACGCTGTTATCTTCAGCTCCAACACCGGTGCTGTTACCTACAATACACTTATGAGCGCAGACTGCATCGGCGATACGCTCTACTGCACAGACGTAAGGCTTGAGGGACCCAATGATTCAGGGAGAAGCACTGTTGAAGCGTTATGGAAAAATCACCCTGATATTGGTGTGTGGAAGAGAATCACATCAACCGGTAATATTGTAGGCACGGCCCACCCCGATGGCTTCAATGACGCTATGATGCTGGCTGAATATATTGATTGGTATCTTTATTCTCCTGCGATAACAGAAACGGTTCCTGCGCTTATGCAAGAGCTTGATCTGACATCAGATGAAGTGTACGCTGCTTGTGTTCAGAGATATGATGCAAACGGATACGAGGAAGAGGAAAAGATCGTAATGCTTGCAGAAATCAAAACACTTTTAGACAGCGTTTCTGCTACTACTCCTGATGCACCACAGCCGACAGTTTTAGGTGACGTAAACGGTGACGGCAAGGTCAATGTCAAGGACGTAACAACAATTCAGAAATCAGCCGCATCAATCATCACACTTTCAGACGAGCAAAGCAAAGCTGCTGACGTGAACAAGGACGGCAAGGTAAACGTAACAGACGCAACAGCTATTCAGAAGTACTCAGCCGGCATCGAAACAGGTCTTGACATAGGAAAGTAAAATTTTTCTGCACATAATAATCAATTTACAGGGACGGCATTTGCCGTCCTTGTTTTGCTATATTAAAAATAAATTTATTACTTTATTGTAACACTTGTAATTTTTGTTTTATTATTGTATAATGTAAAAAGCATATTATAATGGTGAATTATACCGTTGTCTGGAGGTATCTATATGCTCTTTAGCTTGCTCAGAGGTCAGCTTGACTTCGGCACAGCAGTAGTGCAGATTCTTGCAATTTTAGTAATAATTTTTCTTATTCTGCCCTTTCACGAGTGGGCACACGCATTTTCTGCTTTAAAGCTCGGCGATACATCAATCAAGTACAGGGGCAGACTGTCGCTCAATCCTGTATCGCATATTGACCCGTTCGGCGCATTGTGCCTTTTACTTTTCGGCTTCGGCTGGGCAAAGCCTGTTCCGGTTAATCCAAGAAATTTTAAAAATCCAAAGGTCGATATGGCTATCTGCGCCTTTGCAGGACCTCTTGCAAATTTTGTGGCGGCACTTGCCGGTGCTTTGATTTTTAACGCACTTCTTTGTTTTGCGCCGATGATTGTGCTTTCTCAAATCGGTATGTATGTTATTTATTTTCTAAAGTATTATATCGCTGTCAATATTTCGCTTGCGGTGTTCAACCTTATTCCTATTCCGCCGCTTGACGGTTCAAAGGTTCTGTTTGCACTTTTGCCCGATAAAATCGTATATCAGATTTATCAGTACGAAAGATATTTCTTTATCGTTTTGTACGTACTGCTTTTCTCGGGTGTATTAAGCAGACCGCTTTCTATTTTGTCAAATTATCTTTTGCAAGCAGTCGATTTTCTTGCAGGACTGCCGTTTTTACCGTTTAGCTGATTTTACTTTAAGGAGGCTCTTTTGATGGAAACTGAACAAGCTAAGCTCTTATACAAGCTGCCTGTCTTTGAAGGGCCTCTTGATTTACTTCTTACACTAATCACAAAAAATAAAATTGATATTTACGACATACAAATTGCAGAGCTGCTCGAGCAGTATATGCAGCAGATTGATTTGATGAAGGAGCAAAGCCTTGACATAGAGTCGGAATTTCTTGAAATGGCGTCAAGGCTTGTGTATATAAAGTCCGTTTCGCTCCTGCCAAAGCACGAAGAAGAAGCACAGCAGCTAAAGGAAGAGCTGACAGGACAGCTCATTGAATATCAGCTTTGCAGAGAAACGGCAAAGAAAATGGCACCATTGCTTTGTTTTGATACATTTGAAAGAACACCCTCGCCTGTTGAGTATGACCTGACCTACAACAGAATACACGAAAGCGGTGTTATCGCAAAAGCCTTCCTTAGCGCAGTAGGCAGAGGTAAAAAACGACTGCCGCCGTCAGAGCAGGCTTTTTCGGGCATTGTGTCGCATAAAATCATCTCGGTATCGTCAAAAATCATAAACGTAATGAGAAAGCTGAGAATGAAAAGCTCAATAAAATACAGCGAGCTTTTCGAGGACGGCAAAGAGCGCAGTGAGCTTGTCGCAACGTTTCTTGCAGTGCTGGAGCTTGTAAAGGGCAAGCGCATAAGAGTTGAGGGCGACGGTGACAACGCATCTGTTCAGATGATACAGCCAAAGGCATAATAAATTAATGAATGATGAATAATGAATAATGAATAATGAAAAATTTTATTAAACTATAACGGTGAACAACAAAAGATAATGTTAATTGTAAGCCCGTTACACAGGAGATGCTTTTCGCAATCTCCATAAAATATTGCGTACCCAAACATTTGAAATTGATTCCATTTTTTACATAATAAGCGAAAAGAGGCAAATAATGACAGCAACAGAAATTAAAAACGCAATAGAAGCAATCCTTTTTGCAAACGGCAATTCGGTTGCTGTATCAAGGCTTGCAACAGCACTTGAAATTACGGAAACACAGGCGCAGACCTACGCTGACGAGCTTGTAAAGGAATATACAGACAGTCAGCGTGGCATAACAATAATAAAGCTTGACGACAGCTATCAGATGGTGTCGCAAAAAGCATATGCGCCGTACATCAGAACGGTTATGGACTTACGCAGAAATACACCGCTTTCACAGGCGGCTATGGAGGTTTTAGCCGTTGTTGCGTATAACCAGCCTGTTACAAAATCGTTTGTCGAGCAGGTAAGAGGAGTTGACTGCTCGGGAGTAATCGGCAGTCTTACAACAAAGGGACTTATAGAAGAAAAAGGCAGACTTGAGCTGCCTGGACGACCGCTTCTTTACGGCACTACAGAGAATTTTTTAAGATGCTTTTCAATTTCATCATTAGACGAGCTGCCGCCGCTGCCCGATACAGAGGAAGAAACAGAGCCGCAAACAGCAGAAGAAGCCGAAACCTCACAGCCTGAAATACAGCAGACGGAAAACACAGACTAAAATACATAAAAAGGAAAAGGGGCATAAAATTGACAGCGCTGATAATTATTTTATCAATTTTAACTGTACTTACTGCGCTCCTTATCTGCCCTGTCTGTATTAGGTTTAAGTACACGCAATCGCCTTTTCTGACTGTTCGGTACTTATTTTTATCCTTCAGAATTTTACCGCCCAAGCCGAAAAAGAAGAAAGCAAAAAAGAAAGCAAAACCACAGCAGACCGATAAAAAGCCGACGGCAAAAAAAGAGAAAAAGCCGTCATTTATCAAAAAAATCATAGATAAAAAGGGACTGGACGGTTTTTTGTATATTGTTAAAGAGGTAGCCTCCTTTACGGCAGGCGAGCTTAAAAGTCTTTTTTCTCACGTAAAAATCTACGGCGTTGATGTAGAGATTTCACTTAGCTGTGAGGACGCCGCACAGACTGCCGTCAATTACGGCAAAACCTGCGCAGTAGTTTACCCTGCTTTTTCTGTTATAGCAGAGCATACACGCTGTGAGGAGTATTATATAAATATAAAGCCGAATTTCAAGGAAAATGCAGAAACTGAAATTTATGCGACAGCAAATGCAAGAATTTCACTTTTCTGGCTGATAAAATCATCAATAGGTGCAATAATAAAAGGGACAAAGCTTTATGTAAAGCTAAAAACCTCATACTAAATAATTCTTATTCAGAAATTTTATTCAAGGGGAATGATATATATGAGCGAGCATCAGCTTACAGGACTTATGGAAGTCACAATGCAGAAAATCAAGGAAATGGTTGACGTCAACACAATTATCGGTGACCCTATCACTACTCCCGACGGTACAGTTGTAGTTCCCGTTTCAAAGGTAACCTACGGCTTTGCATCGGGCGGCTCCGATTTGCCGACTAAAAAGGATTCAGCCAAGGACTACTTCGGTGGCGGCAGCGGCGCAGGAGTTTCAATCACACCGATAGGCTTTCTGTCAATCTACAAGGGCGAGGTTAAGCTTATAGGTATTGAAAAATATGACGGTGCGGCAGACAGAATTGTGGGAATGGTGCCCGAGGTAATCGACAAGGTATCGTCCTTCTTCAAAAAGGACGGCAAAGAAAAAGCTAACAATGACGAGGTGCAAAGCACAGACGTTGAGTTTTAAAGAGTATTAAGACGAGATGTCCTGCATATATTTTTATGCGGGGTGGTATCGTGAAAAATACAGTAAAAGGTGTTCTGTCATTATCTTTTTCGCTGATTATAGCTTTCGGTTCATTTTTAACTGCCTTTGCAGAAAAAACCGATGCCGATAAGCAGATTTCCGTATCTGCTCACAGCGCAGTGCTTTACTGCGTTAATAATAACCGTGTGCTTTTCGGCAAGAACGAAAACGAAAAAATGAAGATGGCAAGCACAACAAAGGTTATGACTACGCTCCTTGCGTTAGAGCAGGCAAATTCCTATAACAGGGAAATCACCTTTACAAACGAAATGATGGCAGAGGGCAGCTCAATGTACCTTAAAGCAGGCGACAAGGTGACGTTAAAGGACTTAGCCGCCGGTATGATGATGGCGTCAGGCAACGACGCCGCCAATGCAACGGCAATATCCATAAGCGGCAGTACAGAAAAGTTTGCCGTGCTTATGAATAACAGGGCAAAGCAGATAGGTATGACAAACACTAACTTTGTCACACCGAGCGGTCTTGACGATGACAACCACTACAGCACAGCCTATGATATGGCACTTTTGCTGTCCTATGCGCTTGAAAACGAGGATTTCAAAAAAATCACCGCAAGCAAAAAAATACAGGTTGAGATAAAGGGCAACTCCGCACGAAAGGTAACGTATGCAAACCACAACAGGCTGTTGTCGCTCTACGAATTTTGCACAGGCGGCAAAACAGGCTTTACAAAGTCGGCAGGCAGATGCCTTGTGTCTGTTGCCGAAAAGGACGGTCTTACCCTTGTAGCCGTAACGTTAAATGCACCCGACGACTGGAACGACCACATCAATATGTATGAGTACGGCTTTAAAGAGTACACCGCTGTAACCTGTGACGATACAGACAGGGAATTTGAAATTCCCCTTGTCGGCGCAGAGAGCGAAACGCTCAAGGCAAGAGCAAAAAACAAAGCGACATATGTTTTAAAAAGCAGTGAAAAACAGCAGGCAGAAAAATCTGTTTACATACCGCCTTTTGCGTATGCTCCCGTTAAAAAGGGCGAAGCAGTCGGCAAAATCGTTTATACGATAAACGGAGAAAAAACAGCCGTTGTTGACATTATCTCGCTTGATGATTATAAAGAAAAGATAGTAAAAAAGAGTTTTTGGACTTTGATAAAGGAATTTTTTGGTTATGAAAAAGAATGAATTGGTAAGACTTCAGAAAATGCTTGCAGACTGCGGTGTGGCTTCACGCAGAAAGTCAGAACAGCTTATCGCTGACGGACAGGTAAAGGTAAACGGCAGAACTGCTCAGATAGGCGACAAGGTAGACCCCTACAGGGATAAGGTTTTTGTAGCAGGCAAGCGCATTACAGCGGCGGCAAAGAAAAAGTACAGATACATTATGCTCCACAAGCCGAGAGGCTATATCACTACAATGGACGATGAAATGGGCAGAAAGTGCGTAGCAGAGCTTGTTTCAGACATTGAGGAACGCATTTACCCTGTAGGCAGGCTTGACAGAGAGTCCGAGGGAATGCTCCTGATGACTAATGACGGTGCATTTGCAAATACCGTTACTCACCCTAAAAAGCATATTTACAAAATTTATAGGGTAACAGTTCGCCCCGGTATTACAGAGGAGCAGATTATAAAATTTGAAACAGGTATGGAGATTGACGGCTACAAAACAGCTCCTGCCGAGGTCAGAGTAGTTAAAAAGGAAGAGGGAAGAGCCGTTCTTGAAATAGTTTTAAGAGAGGGCAGAAACCGTCAGATAAGAAAGATGTGCGAGCAGCTCGGCATAGAGGTTGCACGTCTAAAGCGTGTAGCAATAGGACAGGTAAAGCTCGGTATGCTCCAGCCGGGCAAGTGGCGTGACTTAACGCCCGAGGAGGTAAAAAAGCTGACAGCAGACCCGAACCCCTCAAGACACATAAGGTGAAAATCAAATAAACAACATAAATGCGTATAGATTTAAAAATTTTTTAAGTTTTACGCATTTTTTTCTTGTTATTTTAACGATTATATAATATAATATAAGCTGTGGTAAATTTAATGTTTTTCATTTTATCAATATATTCGATTGGAGGATAAAATAAATGAGTATTGAAAAAATAACTCAGGCAAAAGCAGAAATCGAAGCTTCAAGTGCTTACAAGGTTCTTGATAAGTTCTTTGATGAAGGCAGCTTCTGCGAGATTGACGCTTTTGCAAAGTCAGGTGACGGCTATGCCGAGGTTGTAGCAGGCTTTGGTACAGTAGAGGGTCAGCCGGCATACGCATTTGCACAAAACAGCGACATCTGCGGCGGTGCAATGAGCAAGGCGCAGGCGGCAAAGCTTGTAAAGCTTTACGATTTAGCACTTAAAACAGGCGCTCCTGTTGTAGGCTTCTACGACAGCATCGGCGGCAGACTGTCACAGGGCAACGAATTATTAAAGGGCTACGGCGATGTTCTGTCGGCGGCTTCTAAGCTTTCAGGCGTAGTACCGCAGATTTCTGTTATCTTAGGCACCTGCCTTGGCACAGGCGCATTAAATGCCGTAAGCGCAGACTTTGTAATTATGAGCAAAAAAGCGTCACTTTCACTTGACACAACAGGCAAGGACAGCAACGCAGAGTATAACGCATCTAAGGGTATATCAGCAGTTACTGCCGATGATACAGACGACGCTATACAAAAGGCAAAGGAACTTCTCTTGTATATGCCGTCAAACAACTTGAGTATGGCTCCTGCTACATTTGAGGAAGAGCCTGATCCTAACGGCGGCTGTCTTGGCTGTCAGCTTGCAGACGCACAGTCAATTATGAAAATCCGCCCCGATTACAGCAAAACATCAGCTACAGCCTTTGCAAGAATAGGCGGACAGGTTGTAGGCTACGTTGTAACAAAGGGTGAAGAAATCGACTGCTGCGGTGCAGACAAAATCGCAAAGATGGTTCGCTTCTGCGACGCATTCTCAATCCCTGTAATCAGCTTTGTAAACGGCAAGGGATTTTCTTCAATCAAAACTGCCGCAAAGGTTACGTCAGCGTATGCCGAGGCTACAACGGCAAAGATTTCTGTTATCACAGGAACGGCTGTAGGCGCACTTTATATCGCAATGGCAGGCAGCGGCGCAAACACAGATTTAACTGTTGCACTGCCTGACGCAGTTGTGTCACCAATTAACCCTATGGCGGCTGCATTTATTATGGCACCTGACAAGATGAACGTGCCTGTTAAGGAACAAGAAAAAGCAGCAGACGAATTTGCAAAGAGCGAGCTTTCTGCATTCAAGGCTGCCGAAAACGGCTTTGTAGAGGACGTAGTTCCTGCTGAGGCTTTAAGAGCAAGGCTTATAGCTATGCTTGATATGCTGTCATCAAAAAGAGTTCCTACACTTGCAAAGAAACATTCTACAATCTAATTGATAAGGAGATATACGGCGATGAAAAATTTAAGAATTACAGTAAACGGCACAGCATATGACGTTCAGGTAGAGGAATTAGCAGCAGGCGCAGCACCGGCACCTGCTCCGAAGGCAGCAGCTCCCGCACCAAAGGCAGCACCTGCACCGGCTCCAAAGCCTGCATCAACAGGTTCAGCCGGCAGTGTAACGGTAACAGCACCAATGCCGGGTACTATTGTATCTGTAAACGTATCGGTAGGTCAGTCTGTTAAATCAGGCGACGTGCTTGCAGTTTTAGAGGCTATGAAAATGGAAAACGAGATTATGGCTCCGCAGGACGGCACAGTTGCAAGCGTAGAGGTTGCAAAGGGCGAGTCTGTTGATTCAGGCAAGGTTCTTGTAACACTCAACTGATTATAGATAATACTAATGAGGAATGATTGAAATGGCTAAAAAAATAAAAATTACCGAAACAGCCTTGCGTGACGCACACCAATCTCTTATTGCTACAAGAATGACAACAGAGGATATGCTCCCGATTCTTGACAAGCTCGACAAAATCGGTTTTTATTCTCTTGAGTGCTGGGGCGGCGCAACCTTTGACAGCTGTCTTCGCTTTTTAAATGAAGATCCGTGGGAAAGACTGCGTACAATCCGCAAGCACTGCCCGAATACAAAGCTCCAGATGCTTTTCAGAGGTCAGAATATGCTCGGCTACCGTCATTATGCAGATGACTTAGTAGAGTACTTTGTTCAGCGCTCAGTTGCAAACGGTATCGACATCATCAGAATCTTTGATGCATTAAACGATATAAAGAACCTACAGACTGCAATAAAGGCGGCTAAAAAAGAGGGCGCACACGCACAGGTTGCAATCAGCTACACAACAGGTCCTGTTTTTACAGACGAGTATTATGTTGAGTACGCAAAGAGAATTGCAGACGCAGGCGCTGACTCTATCTGCATTAAGGATATGGCGGCTCTGCTTACTCCTTATAATACAGAAAAGCTTGTAAAGGCTATCAAAAAATCTGTTGATATTCCTGTTCAGGTTCACACACACTATACATCGGGTCTTGCTTCTATGTGCTTGTTAAAGGGTATCGAGGCAGGCGCAGATATGGTAGATACTGCAATAAGTCCTCTTGCGCTCGGCACATCTCACGCTCCTACAGAGTCAATCGTAGCGGCTCTTGCAGGCACAGAGTACGACACAGGCATTGACCTTGCGGCTTTGACAGAAATCAGAGATTACTTTATGACCTTACGTGAAAAGTACATCAAAAGCGGATTACTTGACCCGAAAATGCTTGCAACTGACGCTAACGCTCTTATTTATCAGGTACCGGGCGGTATGCTCTCTAACCTGCTTTCACAGCTTAAGCAGGCAGGCAAGGAGGACAAGCTTACAGAGGTATTAAAGGAAGTACCGAGAGTAAGAGAAGACTCAGGCTATCCGCCGCTTGTAACACCTACCTCACAGATTGTCGGTACACAGGCAGTGTTCAACGTAATTATGGGCGAGCGCTACAAGATGTGCACAAACGAGTTCAAGGATATGGTAGCAGGCAAATACGGCACAACACCAATGCCGATAGACCCTGCCTTCAGAAAGAAGATTATCGGCGATATGAAGCCTGTTGACTGCCGTCCTGCCGATTTACTCCAGCCTGAGCTTGAGAAAATGAAGGCAGAAATCCCGCAGTGGATTGAGCAGGAGGAGGACGTGCTGTCCTATGCAATGTTCCCGAAGGTAGCTATGGACTTCTTTGAAAAAAGAAGAAATGCAAAGGTAGGCATCAACTCCGATAAGGTAGATATGAAAAACAAGGTTCATCCTGTTTGATAATTCTTATATGCAAAATTAAAGGGCGGTTTTCCGCCCTTTTTGTTTGCTGATAATATGTACTATGATATAAAATATCTATTTTAATGAATAATGAATGATGAAAAATGAATGATGATAATTAAACTATAAACATTCACGCCACATTTTTCCCGTCCATTCAATGGGGTACAGTTTGGTGGATCAACTATCTTTTGGCATTCTCCTTTGCGGTGTTGATAGTAGCTATAAGAAGCCTTTTGATTTCAAGACAATCACTCAATAAAGAATTGCTCATTTTATTGTCTATGATTTCTGACATATATAGTAGTTTTATCCAATATTCAGTTTCTGCGGTTTCTTTCAACGCAATATGCATTTTAG
>JBJEQF010000027.1:0-25996 GCA_051881615.1 Acutalibacteraceae bacterium
CATTAGCTCAGTTGGCAGAGCACTTGACTTTTAATCAAGGTGTCCGGAGTTCGAATCTCCGATGGGTCACCACAGTGACCGCACAGGCAGTTAGCTTGTGCGGTTTCTTATAACTCTGATTATCACTTTTTACTTAAAAAAGGCTATTTTTTAAGGGTGTTCGTGCTGATGCAGAGCTTATAAGCTAAAAATTTGATATTTTGGGCTGTCGCCAAGCGGTAAGGCAACGGACTTTGACTCCGTCATTGCGTGGGTTCGAATCCCGCCAGCCCAGCCATGAAAAAGACGATTGCTAAGGCAATCGTCTTTTTCAGTTATATTCGCCTTACGGCAAGTTTAATTGCTTCGCAGTGATATTCGGCTTCGCCGGGTGATATTGCCCTTTGGGCAGCTTTGCGAATATAATATCACTTCTGCAAAGCAGAAATATAACTTTCACAAAGTGAAAATATCACTCTGCCTTTGGCAGAATATCACTAAATACTTTTCTATTTACATTCGTTAGTTCAAAACTACCCTAAAATTTTGCAAATTTTTGACTTTTAAAAAAGTCAAGGTGTCTAAGTCAAGGTGTCTAAGCGGCTGTTGTACTTGTCAGTTCAAATTATTCGTCCGATTTTTTGCATCACTATTTTAAGCTTTATCCCCAACCCCAAAATCGCTATTGACATATAAATGCAGTGTTGTTATAATATATTTGAAAATTTATATAGCCTTTTTGAATCAGGCTTTTATTTAAGGAGTGTATTTACAGTGAAAAGAATTCAGACTCTTGATACTCGTGATTTAACAAAAAGCGTTAAAGACGGCGGCTGCGGCGAGTGCCAGACATCCTGCCAGTCAGCTTGCAAAACTTCTTGCGGTGTTGCTAATCAGCAGTGCGAGAAATGCGTTGAGAGCAAATAATTTTATCAAAAACTGAACGCTTAAAGCACCGCCCTTCCGCACAAGCGGTTATGCGGTGCTTTTTTCTGTAAAAATAAAGTAACGGAGTAAATTTATGATACACGCATATAAATTAAACGGCTACAACATTGTGCTTGACGTGTTCAGCGGAGCAGTCCATTCTGTTGACGAGGTAGCCTTTGACGTAATTACAATGTACGAAAATCATAGCAAGGACGAAATAGTAAAAGAGATTCTGTCAAAATACGGCGAAAGCGAAAAGATAACAGAGCAGGATGTTCTTGATTGTATAGATGATGTAGAAGAGCTTAAATCACAGGGCAAGCTCTTTTCACAGGACGAATACGCTGACAAGGCTTTTGATTTTAAAAACCGCAATACCGTTATCAAGGCACTTTGTCTGCACGTTGCTCACACCTGTAACCTGAATTGCGAATACTGCTTTGCAAGTCAGGGCAAATATCACGGCGACAGAGCGCTTATGAGCTTTGAGGTCGGCAAAAGAGCGCTCGATTTTCTTATTGAAAATTCAGGCAGCAGAACAAACCTTGAGGTTGACTTTTTCGGCGGCGAACCGCTGATGAACTGGGACGTTGTAAAGAGGCTTGTTGCCTACGGACGAGAGCAGGAAAAGCTGCACAACAAGCATTTCCGTTTCACGCTCACCACAAACGGTATGCTGCTTGACGATGAGGTAATCGAGTTTGCAAATAAAGAGATGCACAACGTAGTACTGAGCCTTGACGGACGAAAAGAGGTTCACGATAGATTAAGAAAAACCGTAAACGGCAAGGGCAGCTATGACGTCATTGTGCCTAAGTTTCAGGATTTTGTCAAAAAAAGAGGTCAGAACGGCTACTACGTAAGAGGAACGTTTACACATAACAATGTTGATTTTACAAACGATATTTTCCATATGGCAGACTTAGGCTTTACCGAGCTTTCTATGGAGCCTGTAGTATGTGCGCCGAATGACCCTTACGCACTGACGAAGGAAGATTTGCCAAAGCTTTTTGAGCAGTACGAAATACTTGCAAAGGAAATGATCAAGCGTGACAAAGAGGGCAGAGGCTTTACTTTCTATCACTATATGATTGATTTAAAGGGCGGTCCTTGTATTTACAAGAGGATTTCAGGCTGCGGTTCGGGTACAGAATATATGGCTGTTACCCCTTGGGGAGAGCTTTTTCCCTGTCACCAGTTTGTCGGCGATCCTAAATACAGCTTAGGCAACGTGTTTGACGGTGTTACAAATACACAGGTTCGTGACGAGTTCAAGCTGTGCAACGCCTATGCAAGAGAGGAATGCAAAAACTGCTGGGCAAAGCTTTTCTGCAGCGGCGGCTGTGCGGCAAACGCATACCACGCAACAGGCTCAATTACAGGCATCTATGAGTACGGCTGTGAGCTTTTCAAAAAGAGAATTGAGTGCGCAGTTATGATACAGGTTGCAAAGGCTCTTGATTGATATTTGTTAGTAAATACATAAAGGCGGTTATAAGCTATGATTATTGATACACACGTTCATATAGGAGAAATGCTCGGATTTTCACTTACACAGGAGGATGTTTTGTACTCTATGCAAAGGTACAAAATTGATTTTTCTCTTGTTTCAAATATTGAGTCTGCGGAGTTTGACCACGAGGGTTCACCTATACCTAAGGAATATCAGGTATCACAAATTGAGTCAAATAAAAAAGCCGTAGCCTTTGCAAAGAAAAATCCTCAGAAAATCGGCGCATTGATATGGGCGAAAACCTTTAGCGAATATCCCGACAAGGACTTAATTGCTCTTATAGAAGAAAACAGAGAGTACATTTACGGACTGAAAATTCACCCCTATCATTCAAGAGTAGCACCCGATGATGTGAAAATGGAGCAGTGGTACAAGCTTTGCGAAAAATACGATCTCCCTGTTGTTTCGCACACAGGCGGATGTGAAGAGGCACTCTCAATTCATATGTATAATGCCGCAAAAAAGCACCCGAACATAAGCTTTGTTATGGTGCATATGGACTTGGGATCTGACAATAAGGACGCTGTTGCTCTGCTTGGAAAGCTCCCTAATCTATACGGCGATACAACGTGGGTCAGCACTCAAAGTACGCTTAATGCTGTCAAAAAATGGGGAAGTGAAAAAATGCTTTTCGGTTCTGACAACCCGATTGACGGCAAGGACACATATCTGTGCAACAGAACAGGCGACCGTTCGCTTTATCAGCAGTATTTTAACGAGTTTAAGGCTGTTCTTACTGATGATGATTACGAAAATATAATGTATAAAAATGCAAAAAGGATTTTTAAAATAAGCGATAGCGTTATTGCTAAAACAGAATAAACAAAAATTAAAAGCCTTTCGACCGTTTACAGCGGTTGAAAGGCTTTTGCAGTTTTCAGAATAAAATAACCGTTCAGACAAACAGATAATTCACCGTAAGTACAATAACGCCTAATGAAATCAGAACAATACCTGTTACTCGGTTGAGTGTAACGGGCTTTGCCTTGTTTGCAATAACAGCGGCAATTCTTGCCCATATAAGTGTAAAAATCATACACAGGACAAGCGTTGATACATCGGGCAGCTCTCCTATCGAGAAATGGCTTACAGCACCTGTGAGTGCTGTGAACGTCATAATAAAAACGCTTGTGCCGACAGCGCATTTTAATTCATAGCCTAAAAAGCTTGTTAAGACAAGCAGCATCATCATTCCGCCGCCTGCACCGACAAAGCCGCAGATAAAGCCGATAAGAATTCCGCCGATAACAGATTTGATTATCCTTGTTTTTGTCGGAACGTTATCCATTGACGCCTTTGTAGTCATAACAGGCTTTACAAGAAAACGTACACCCAGCAGAATTGTCATAAAAACGCTGAAATTGCCCATTACCGCATTTGGCAGAAGGCTTGAAACGTAGCTCCCCACAAGCGTAAAGACAATAACGCACAGCATCATAATCAAGCCGTTTTTGATGTCGATATTCTTGTTTTTCTTGTACGTATATGCGCTGACTGCACTTGCCGGAACATCGCTTGCCAAGCCTATTCCTACTGCTGTGTATGCCGGAATATTCAGAAATGTAATAAGCAGAGGACTGACGATTGCGGCGGCGCTCATTCCTGCAAAGCCTGTTCCTATACCTGCTCCTGCACCTGCGATAAAGCATACTAAAACCTTGATAAATAAATCCATTGTATCACATACTCTTTCTGTAAATTCAGTAAAACCGCTTAAAAGCATTTACATATCTATCATATAAGCGCCTAAGCTTTATGTCAATACACATACCTGTGAACATATTCATAACAGCTTTGATTATAGAAAAACAAAAGCAACAGCCTTCCGTAAAGCAAAAAGCCTTGCGAAAAGCTGTTTTATTTCTTTTTAATACGTTTAATATTTTGCTTTGCCGATTTTTAGTATATACTTTTATCAGAACTTACTGCCTGTTATTGTGAATTCCATATGTGCCGGTACTTCATAAATTTCAATAGGCACAGAGCCTAATTCGATTATTCCGCTAATTGTGCCGAATACCATTGAACGTCTGTCGCAGTCTACGGACATACATTTTGAATCTGCTACAGTCGGCTCAAAAATAAGCTTTAAGCCTATCTGAGGACACTCAAATTTCCATATTTTGTCAAGACAATCCTCACTGCCCTCCATTTTGACAGCAGACATTTTATACATACTTCCGTCATAGAAAAAGCAGTTTTCAATATCAGAAAATCTGTCGCATAAGCCGTTTGTAATACATATCGCAAAACGCTTATCGCCGATAAAGCCGTCTGCGTATAATGCACTGTAAAAGGTCTTGTCGGGTGTGCAATAGCGTGACCAGTCAAGATAAGCACAGCTGTTTTCGTCACTTAAATTATACTCTGCTCCGCCGCACCTGACTACGCCGCTTACGCTCATTGAGGGCATAAATCTTTTGATAAAGAAATTTCTTTTATGTTTTTCACCGAAATCAACAGAGCAGTTAATGCTTTGCTTGTTTTTGTCGCTTATAGCCACGTTTACATAAAGATTTTTACCGTCTGCAAAATTGATAAAATCAACCTTTAAATATCTTTTTATAGCTGTGTTTGCAAAGTTTATGCCTATTCTGTTGTCAGCGTATGTAACGTCGCCGTTTTTGCTTGATAACGGCATTTTAACACTGGTAGGGGCAAATCTTCTTACAACAGAGTTTGTATTTATAATTCCGTCATCAAAATTTATCAAAGTGGCTGTAATCTGCGCAGACGTGCCGTACACTGCAACCGACAGGTACAGTCCCATTTCGTCGTTGTGAAGATAGTAGCAGTCACGCTCGCTAAGCTTAATTGAAGGAATTTTGCAGTAATCCTTGTCATAGTTAAAATACGGCTGTTTGCCCCAGCCGACAGCCTCGACAGAGCCGTCAGCAGAGAATAAATTTGCGTCAGCTGTAATTTCATTTTGCATAAAAGCTCATTCCTTTCACTGCAATTTGATACAAATAAAGGTTATAAGGCAATTATACACAAGTATTCTCTCTTTTTCAACATTTTTTGAAATTACTTTTGAAAAGTTATAAAAGCAGATGAATTTTCATACATTTTATAAATACCATAAAACGAAAGCAGTGAAATTGTGTTAAAAAAACGTATAATTCTGTCGGTTTTTGCGATTTTAATAATTTTCTGCGGTTGTGACAGAGCCGTCTGTAATTATGCAGATGAATTAAAAATGAGCGTCTGGCAATCAGAGCCGAAGAACAGCACGGCTGTCAGACTGTCTTTTTATGATTATAAATGTAAATTGGAAATTACTACAAATGAAACAGATGATGCAATAAAGATAAACGCAGTAATCGAGGGACTTTGCGTGGTTGATAAAGACAAGTTTGCACTGACAGACGAGAAAACAGGGCAAACCTTTAAATTTATTTATAAGCTAAAGGGAAAAACGTGCGATATTATTTATAACGGTGCAAAATTAACGCTTAATAGGGAAGAGGCAGGCTAAGCTACAGCCTATGCTCCTGACAGAACTCTCTCATTTCCTCCACAGCCTCATCGCTTGGGTGCCATACTCCCGTCTTTTTATCGAGTTTGTGATGCTCTGCACCGCTTAAAAAGGTGTAGGCGGGTATGGTGCTGACGCCGTTTATTTTGCCGTCCGGTGAAATATATTTTATTTTGCTGTGAGTTTTATTATTTTTCTTATTCAAAAAATCAGCTCCTTTTTGATTTATTATTTCAAAAAAGAGCATTTTATATAACCTGAAATCATTAGCAATAAGAACCTGAGAAAGCAAAAAGCACCGCCGAAGCGGTGCTTTTTGCTTAGGATTTTTGAAATTAACGTGAAAAAACGTGATTACGTTGTACTCGAAATTAAGTTGCTGCTTAATCCACCTTTGCTTCGCCTGTGTCACCGAGCAAATTGAATCTGAACAGCTTGCTTTCATCCTCTTTGTTTTCACAAACGATGTAAGCCTCAGCAATCTTGCCGCCCTCGATAAGCTGTGTTAAACCTACCAGCTGACAAAGCTTGCTTTTTAAGTTCAAATGGTCTCCCTCACGAGTAACGAGAAATACGTTACCCTTGCAAGTGTCGAGCACAGCGAGGAATTCAGTCACGTCAATGTCATGAAGACTTAATACAGGTGTCATAAAACATCCTCCTTTTTCTATGCTGCCATTTACCATTTGGCAATTTTCAAGGTATTGCTGCAACGTATTTTGCAGTCAATCATCAAGCGGACTATTTACTTGACTGTCTATATTATAGCCGATTTTTCGGGAATGTCAACAATTTCTAATGTTAAAATTTGTGCAACGTGCCATTTTTATGTAAAAACTGCATATTTACAGTGCGTGATTTTTGTGCAATAATTATATCAAGTTAAAGAAATGTAATTTTTACATAAAACTTATTTCAAAAGCCTTTGTAGTATTTTTACCTTAATTTCAGTAAAAATAAATGCTTAATGTATATTTTTTACAAACATTATTTTTGCCTTGAATTGTATTGAAAATACGCTTGAAAGCAGCTTTTTTTACAGCCTCTATACATCTTTTATACAGCTTTATCACATATATTTGCATTTATCCTTGCAAAAATATTGTTTAATTGCTCCCTTTGTAGTATAATTAGGACAAATCAAGATTCGTAAAGGAGTTTTATTTATGCTCAACGATTTTTACAAGCATTTTAAAAGCGGAACAGACATAAGGGGAGTTGCAAGCGAGGGCGTAGAGGGACAGGCTGTCAATATGACAGACGAGGTTGTGTCAAAAATGGCAAAGGGCTTTGCTCTGTGGCTTTCTGATAAGGTTTCTAAAAAGGTAAATGAATTGACTGTTTCTGTCGGACGTGACAGCAGAATATCAGGACCTCGCATTATGAGCGTGGTGTGCGATACATTTGTAAAGGCAGGAATCAGTGTTATTAACTGCGGTCTTGCGTCTACTCCGTCAATGTTTATGACAACCGTTGATTTAGAATGTGACGGTGCTGTGCAGATTACCGCAAGCCACCACCCCTTTAACAGAAACGGTCTGAAATTCTTTACACGTGAGGGTGGTCTTGAGGGCAGTGATATTGAAGAAATCCTGCTTTATGCCCAGAACGATGCTGTTTTAGAGAATACAGACGGCGGAAAAGTTACAGCTGTTGATTATATGAGCCGTTACAGCGAGCATTTGTGCGATATGATTAAAAAGGCTGTTAATGCCGACAATTACGAAAAACCGCTTGAGGGCTTTAAAATCGTAGTAGACGCAGGCAACGGTGTGGGCGGCTTTTATGCCGATAAGGTGTTAAAGGTTTTAGGTGCTGACACAACAGGCAGCCGATATTTAGAGCCTGACGGAATGTTCCCTAATCACGTGCCGAACCCCGAGGATAAAACGGCTATGGCTTCAATCTGTGAGGCTGTGCGTGAAAATAATGCAGATTTAGGCGTAATCTTCGACACAGACGTTGACAGAGGCGGCGCTGTAGACAGCAGCGGAAACGAAATCAACAGAAACAGACTTGTAGCCGCCGCCGCCGCAATAGCTCTTGAAAATTGTAAGGGCGGAACAATCGTTACAGACTCAATCACATCAAGCGGTCTTAAGGAGTTTATTGAAAAGAATTTAGGCGGAAAGCATTACAGATACAGACGAGGCTATAAAAATGTAATAGATAAGGCACTGGAGCTTAATTCTCAGGGAATAGACTGCCCCTTGGCTATCGAAACCTCAGGCCACGCAGCTATGAGAGAAAACTATTTTCTCGATGACGGCGCATACCTTTGCACAAAAATTATTATCAAAATGGCACAGCTCAAAAAAGAGGGCAAAAGCCTTGAAACATTGACAGCCGAGCTTAAAGAGCCTATAGAAGCAAAGGAAATAAGAATAAAGATTACAGAGCCTGATTTCAAGGAATACGGCTTAAAGGTTATTTCTGATTTAGAAAAATATGCGGCCGCACAGGACGGCTGGACATTGGCAGACGACAGCAGAGAGGGTGTGCGTGTATCCTTCGGCAAAAATGACGGTGACGGCTGGTTTTTGCTAAGACTGTCTGTTCACGACCCGATTATGCCGTTAAATATTGAAAGCGACACAAAGGGCGGCGTGGATATCATTCTGTCAAAGCTCACCGAATTTTTAAAAACAGCAAAGGGACTTAAGTTTTAATTTGTTGAACGTCTGAATAAAACGATTATATAAAAAGATACCCCTGCAAGCCAAAAGCCTGTAGGGGTATTTTGCCCCTATAAACGAAACGAGGGCAAGTTTTTCCTTAATAAATATATGCAAAAGAAATCTGCTTATTCATTATTGGCAATCACGGTCAGCGGGTCAATATACTGGTTGTCAACCTTTATTTCAATGTGAATATGCTTGTTGTCGGCTGATTCTGACGGAATTTCACCGACAGTACCGAGCTTTTCACCGGCTTTTACCGTATCGCCTGATGAAAGGCTTGGCTTGTTCATTCCGCAGTAAAGTATTGTAAGGTTGTCTGACTCCACCGCAACTACTGTTCCGAACATTGCGTCGTTATAAACCTCCTTGACGTTGCCGTCAGTCATTGCAAAAATCTCTTCATTTTCACCGCACTTAAAGTCAACGCCTGTGTGCGCTCTGTAATCGTCCATAGTTTTGCTTTTAACGGCAGTTTCACTGTACTGCTTCTGGACTGTCGGATTTTTTACGGGGTAATTTAACGTGCTGTCAACAGCCAGCATCGCCTTTAACACGCTTTTTGTTTCGGGCTGCTCTGAATTTGGCTCTGTTTCCTGTGCATTAGTCTTAGGCTCTGTTTCAGGCTCTGTAGCAATTGTTGTTTCTTCCTGAGTTGACAGCTGTGTTTCTGAATTTGTTGTTTCTTCGGCTGTAACTCCCGTAACGTCATTGTCGGTTTTTGCCGTAACGGAATTAAGGGATGATTTATAGCCTTGACTGTTTGATTGCTTTGTGTAGTCGCTCACGCTGACATATGCCGACCATATAGCCATACTTATCGCCACAATGCAGACAGATAATGCAGTATAAAAACCTATTTTTTCACTTTTACTTCTTCTTTTTTCATAGCTGTATTTGCTCATAAAAAAGCACCTCCGTCCTTAGTATTGACCGAGGTGCTTTGTTGTATGCAGTTTATTATTATATGAAATACCTATCGGCTGTTGTCTGACGCTTTTGCTGTCAAAAGTAAATCCTTTGTGTCGATAACAAGATCGCCGTTTATATCTGCGGCGGTAAAATACACTCCTGTGAGTCCGTTTCTTTCACCTAATATGTAATCAAAAACAGCTTTTTTATCCCTCGAATTTACATTACCCTCGCCTGTGCAGTCGCCCTTGATTATTAAAGTGTATTCAGCTTTGCCGTTATCATTTGAAAACACAGCCGTCATACCTGTGCCGACATTTCCTGTTTTTCTGATTTTTCCTTTATAATACAAGGCAAAATCGCAATTAAAGCTTATTTTCTTTTTGAGCTGTGATACGGTTGTGCCGACAGTTATATTTGAAATTATTTTTTCGCTGTTGTCAACAGAGTATTCACTGCTTGATACTGATAAGTCGTGTTTATTTGCAACAATCTCTGTATGCAAAGGTGAGGTCGGTGCTGTTGATTTCGGAATTTCTGCTGTAATAAGCTTTTCCTTGCTGATTTCACTTACGGTAGTCTGATTGCCGCTGTGCTTTAACAAATATAGCTTTGAGTTAAAAAGTGCAATATCATCGGCACTTACAGCGGTTGAGGTCAGAAGCTCCTTGCTGTTCAGACTGTATGTAAAGGCGGTTTCGCCGTCAAGACATACCACGCAGTCGTTATCGGCGGTTACTTTGATGGCACTCGGCTTGACTGAGCGTGTATCAAAAGCTAAATTTACCTTGTTGTCAATACAGCTGTAGACATTTGAAAAGCTGTCGCAAAGCAGATTTTTCTGCAACGGCTTGAACGGATAACGGTTATTAACCTCAAGTCCTGTGTCTGATATACTGTTATTCATTATGAAAAGCAGGCTGTCGCAGACGGCGTAAATTTTATTGTTCTGAACAAAAAGCTGGGTAATAGCTGAACCGCAGTCAAAATCTTTGAGCGCAGTCCCGTTTTTATCATACATTTTAATACTTTTTCTGTAGTTTTTATGCGAAAGATAGATGTTGCCGAGGCTGTCAAAGGCTATCGTGTTTTTGTTTGTCAGCGAAATATCCCTGATAACGGTTGTGTTGTAAAAGCCGTCATAGCTGTCGGGTGCTACGGCACTTATCAGAATTGAATTTACATCACCGTCAAAGCTGTTTCGGCAAAAATAGAATTTACCGCCGCAGTATGAATATGAAGAGATGTTATCGCCGAATTGAACAGAAATATCATATTTATCGGTATCAAGGCTTTTGATTTTTGCACATTTGCCGTTTATATCAACAATAAACAGATGCTTGTCCGTCGCCAAAAGACGGCAGTCGGCAGAAAATCCGCTTAGCGAATATGACGACAGAGCAAGCGACTTAACGCAAAGGCAGGAAAATATTGTGATTAAAGACAGCAAAACAGTTATTGAATAAAATATCTGCTGTTTCATATAATCACCGCCAAAAGAATTATTACTACAAATCTATCATATTTTGAAAAGCGGCAGTGTATCAGTTGCACTTTTTCACAAAAACATCTTATTGTTTAATGTTTTTCAGAAAAATTTTACAGAATTCCCATAATTATCTATATTAAATAGTTTTTATCATTACAAACAAAAAAATCTATAAAAACTATTGCAAATTGCAATAAAACGTGTTAATATTAGCTTAAGCCAATAAGCGGCCAAACGGTGAGCTACTCACCAATAATTTTTAAAGAATTGAGGTAAAAAATTATGCGCAAAATTTCAAAAATCCTCGCCTTAGCTATGGCAGGATGTATGATGGCATCAGCCTTTGCAGGCTGTACGGACGGCGGCGGCACAGCCGGCACGGGCGACGAGGCTGCAAAGGGTCAGGTTTATTACCTGAACTTCAAGCCTGAGCAGGATAAGCAGTGGCAGGATCTTGCTAAAAAGTACAAGGAAGAAAAGGGTGTTGACGTTAGGGTTGTTACAGCTGCTTCCGGTACTTATGAGGATACTCTCAAGGCTGAAATCGCAAAGTCAGACGCTCCTACAATGTTCCAGGTAAACGGCCCTGTTGGTCTTGCTTCCTGGAAGGATTACTGCTATGATCTTAAGGACAGTGCAGTTTACAAGCAGGTTAAGAGCGACGACTTCGTTCTGAAATCAGGCGAAGAGGTTTCGGGCGTAGCTTACGTTATCGAAACATACGGCATCATCTACAACAAAACATTACTTGACAAATACTTAAAGACAGACGGCGCTGTAGTTAAGTCAGCAGAAGAAATCAACAGCTTTGCAAAGCTTAAGGCAGTTGTTGAGGACATTCAGGCTAAGAAAGACACATTAGGCATCAAGGGCGCATTCACATCAGCAGGTATGGATAGTTCATCTGACTGGAGATTCAAGACTCACCTTGCAAACCTCCCGATTTACTACGAATACAAGGCTGACAACATCGGCTCAACAGAGGCTATCAAGGGCACATACCTTGACAACTACAAGATGATTTGGGACCTCTACATCAACAACGCAACCTGCGACAAGAAGCTCCTTTCATCAAAGACAGGCGACGACGCAGCAGCTGAATTTGCTCTCGGCGAGGCAGTATTCTATCAGAACGGTACATGGGCTTACGGCGACTGCACAAAGGAAGGCATTAAGGACGAAGAGCTTGGTATGCTCCCAATCTACATCGGCGTTGAGGGCGAAGAAAATCAGGCACTCTGCACAGGCTCAGAGAACTACTGGTGCGTAAACAAGAAGGCTTCTGAGGCTGACATCAAAGCAACTCTTGACTTTATGGAGTGGTGCATTACTTCTGACACGGGCAGAAAGTGCATGGCTACAGAGATGAACTTCTTAACACCTTTCAAGTCATTCGACGACGGCTATATGCCAGAGAACCCGCTTGTTGATATTGCTGAACAGTATATCAAGGACGGCAAAACACCTGTTTCTTGGAACTTCCCGACAATGCCAAGTGAAGCTTGGAAAGACGGCGTAGGCAGCGCACTTCTTGAGTACGCTCAGGGTACAGGCGACTGGAGCAAGGTTAAGACTGCATTTGTTGACGGCTGGGCAAAGGAGTACAAGGCAGTAAACAATAAGTAATTTAATTTTGCGATACGTGTTTGACTATCAATAAATGAATAGGAGAAGGAGTGGACGTATCCTCGTTCACTCCTTTTTCAAATGACAAAAGGTAAAAATTATGAGCAAAGCAATCAAAAAGTATTTTCCTATATTTGCATTGCCGACGCTGGCTGCGTTTATAATCGGCTTTATAGTGCCGTTTATAATGGGTGTGTATCTCTCTTTTTGTAAATTCACAACCGTAACAGACGCAACCTTTGTAGGATTTGCAAATTATACCGATATTTTCAGTGACGAGCAGTTTATATATTCGCTGTGGTTTACCGTTGCGTTTACCGTGGTATCAATCATCACGATAAATCTGCTTGCTTTCTCTGTTGCGCTTTTACTTACAAAGGGCATCAGAGGTACAAACATTTTCAGAACAGTGTTCTTTATGCCAAACCTTATCGGCGGTATTGTGCTGGGCTACATCTGGCAGCTTCTGATAAACGGTGTTTTAGGCTATTTTGATGTAACAATCACCTTCAGCGCACAGTACGGCTTCTGGGGACTTATCGTTCTTATGAACTGGCAGCAAATCGGCTATATGATGATTATCTATATTGCCGGTATTCAGAACATACCGGGCGATCTGCTTGAGGCTGCCCGCATAGACGGCGCAACAAACGGACAGATTTTAAGAAAAATCATCATTCCTATGTCGATGCCGTCAATCACAATCTGCACATTCTTAACACTTACAAACTCGTTCAAGCTTTTCGACCAGAACCTGTCGCTGACAAACGGCGAGCCGTCAGGCGGTACGGAAATGCTTGCACTCAATATTTACAAAACCTTCTACGGACGAGTAGGCTTTGAGGGCGTAGGACAGGCAAAGGCTGTTATATTCTTTATACTTGTTGCAGGAATTGCCCTGACCCAGCTCTACTTCACACGCCGCAAGGAGGTGCAGCAATAATGACAAACGCACGTAAATCAAAGCACGGGATTCTGCTGACTATTGTGCTGTCAGTCATTTCAGTGCTGTATATGTTTCCTATAGTGCTTGTAGTAATCAATTCTTTTAAGAAAAAAGCATACATCAGCCGTGCGCCGTTTGAAATTCCGACAGGCAAGGCGTTTGTAGGACTTGAAAACTACATTAACGGCATAGAGAAAATCGACTTTTTCAGAGTAGTTTTCAACTCTGTGTTTATCACAGTCGGCTCTGTAGCCGTAATCATCATCTGCACGTCAATGTGCGCGTGGTACATCACAAGAGTAAACAGCAAATTCTGTAAGGCACTGTACTATCTGTTTGTATTTTCAATGGTAGTGCCGTTTCAGATGGTAATGTTTACATTGTCAAAAACATCTGATATGCTCGGACTTAACACTCCCTGGGGCATTATCGTAGTATATCTCGGCTTTGGAGCGGGACTTGCGGTGTTTATGTTCTGCGGCTTTGTCAAATCGATACCGCTTGAAATTGAAGAAGCGGCGATGATAGACGGCTGCAACCCGCTGCAAACGTTCTTTATGATAGTACTGCCAATCTTAAAGCCGACCTGCATTTCAGTTTCTATACTACAGGCAATGTGGATATGGAACGACTACCTGCTGCCAACGCTTGTACTGAACGTCAAGGAGGGCTACATCACAATTCCGATGGCAATTCAGCTTATCAGTAACGGAAGCTACGGCTCAAAAGAAATGGGAATAATGATGGCAATGCTCGTAATGGCAATATTGCCGATAATCATATTCTATCTGATATGCCAAAAGCACATCATAGAGGGTGTAGTAGCAGGCGCAGTAAAGGGATAATTTAAAATTCTGAATAATTCAAAAAAATCCGCCTTCCCGAAGTCAGGGAGGGCGGAGTATTTTGTTAAATGAATAATGAATGATGAAAAATGAATGATGAATAATTATAGCACATAGCTCAGCTGTTGAAAGAAATACAATAATTCAAACATCAAAACCCGCTTTTCTCTTTCTGTTCAAGGTAGCTTACAATCAAATCTACAACCTGTTGCTTGCCTAACTTACTGCTGTCAATGCACAAATCGTAATTTTCAGCCATACCCCACCTGTGACCTGAGTAAAAGCTGTAGTAATTTGCACGTGTTTTGTCTGTTTTTGTCACAATCTGCTCCGCACGTGCCTCGTCAACATTATGCACCTTAACGGCACGTTCCGTTCTGTAATCAAGATTAGCGTGAATAAACACACTCACGCAGTTTCTGTTGTCAGAAAGAATATAGTCAGCGCATCTGCCTACAATAACGCACGGGCCTTTCTCGGCAAGCTGCTTGATAATTTTATGCTGTAGTATGTAGAGCTTGTCATTAACAGGCAAATCGCCCATAGAAGAAAACCCGTTGCCAAGGCTGAAAAGTCCCATAGAAAGCGAGTAGAGCAGGCTGTTTGTGGCACGTTCATCAACATTTTCAAAAATTTTCGGGTCAACTCCACTTTCCTTAGCGGCAAGCGAAATAAGCTCCTTGTCATAAAAATCAATGCCGAGCCTTTCGGCAAGCGCCTGACCGATTTCTCTGCCGCCGCTGCCAAACTGGCGGGCAATGGTGATAATATATTTACAGCTCATAAGAACACCTCTTAACAATTTATATGGTATAAATGACAATTATATTAAAGAAGATTATATCACATAAATACAAAAAAATCATTACAAAATTAAGAAAATATTATATTTGTATAAAATATATAAAAACCTTTACTGCAATTTATGTAAAATAACAATAGATTAAATTTTTCTGAATAGAGCCTTTTCCGGTGAGGAGTATTAACAAAAAATTAAAAAAATATTGACAATAAACCGCACATATGGTAATATTCTTATAAGAATAAAGTGGGGTAAGTGTACCTGTCCTTAGCCGACGGCAAGGTATTGTTTATGGAGTACTCTATGCGTCACCGTAGGTCAGGCGGTAAAAGCCAAGGCTATACACAAATTGCCCACTCTTCTATTTATTTGTTTATAATTAAAATAAGGAGGAAAAAAATATGAAATCTAAAATTTCACAAGCAACAAAAAAGTCAGTATCCCTGTTGCTTGCGATTTTAATGATGTTCTCAATGCTGACAGTAGCAATGTCTGTTACGGTTAATGCGGCGACATACGATACTATGTATCTATGCGGTAAGATTAACGGACAAAACAAATGGGATTCTACCGATTATGGGATGACGTTGCAAGACGGCATTTGGTCTATTACTCTTGATTTAAAAAATGGAGATGCAATTAAAGTAAGACCTACTACTAGCAACTGGAATATTGAATATGGTAAGGCTGATAATGATACTGGCGACTATTCAATTACAGAAGACGCTAATTATACAGTTTCAATTCGTGATGGTGCGGCGAATAAAACAGGTATTACAGTTGTTAAAAATGTGGTTTCTGACAAATACACTGTAACTGTCGGCTCAACAACAGGCGGCACAGTTGAGCTTGTATCAACTTCACCGGCAGCAGCAAATACTGAATTTGAATTCAAGGTAAAAGCAAATGACGGTTATCAGATTGGTACTGTTACTCTTTCTAACGGAACAACACCGACAAAGGGCAGTGTTGATAGCAACGGCTATACTCACTATACTTTCACTATGCCGCCAGCTAACGTTACAATCAACGCAACATTTACGTCAACGGAAACACCGTCTGCAACTTACTTCATTGGTGTTTACAATTCAAGCGATGAGAGCAAATGTGTGTTCATACCAATGGACCCTACTTCTAACAACACATACGTTGGCACGACTGCAAATGATAGTTGGGTAAACGGATACGGTAAAAAGTTCAAGATTACAACTAAAGGTGAACAAAAAACCGATCTTGATAACTATTGTGTCCAAAATGTAAGTTTAACAACAAGTGATAGTATTGCTTCTGATAAATTTACGTTAGACAACGGAGATTGTGCTATTGACAGCCAAGTAGTTACTGATAACAACGGAATATTTGTAATTGAATATGATCCAACTGCAAATTCGGTTAAGCTTTGGACAAAAACCGACTATGATGCTGCACATGGTACTACCCCAACAGCTTGTATCACAATTAAACCTACTTCCCTGACAAATATGGGTGTAAGCGAGGTTGCACCAATCACAGCTACACACTCAGCCACTTGCGCTGGTACTCTCACTTGGGCAGTATCAGAAGGCGAGGACGTTATTTCAATAGCTGTTGACAGTAAAGATCCTTATACATATAAGGTAACTGCGCTCAAACCCGGCACAGCTAAAGTCAAGGTTACCTGCAGCGTAACAGGCGAATCTGTTGAGTGCCCTGTAGAGGTTAAGCGTCTTCCTTTTGCAGAAACCGGCAGAATTTATGCTTATGCAGGTCGCACAGCTCCAACTGATGCAACTCTCGTTTCAGATGCTTGGATTGCTGCCGAAAAGGCAGACAACCAACTCAGCATTTACGGAGATAACAGCAGCTCAGCTGAAAAAGGAGCAGTTAAGAATTACCCGACCTTAGGCGCAGCTTCTGAAAAGGATCTTTGCATTTATCTTCCGTCATCTGCTGCTACAGACAAGGTAACTCTCTACAATGCTTCGGCAGGCGACCTTAAAGTAGGCGAGGTAACAATAGCATCAGGCGATTACGGTGAGGTTTCTTATACAGACGGAGAATCTCAGAACATCACACTTAATGGTGCTTCAAAAACTCTCAAAATTTACAGATCAAACGCAACAGGCGCACTTTACCTGAATAACACAGGCACATATGCCGGTATGGATTCTACCAACCCTAATGTGCCTAAAATGATTACACAGCTTTATTCCGGTAAAGACACAGGCGAACTCGGAAAGAATTCCGGCAACTACGGTGCATACACTGACAAGGACGGTAATGTTAAGTTTGCCGGTGTCAGCAAAGTAAAGGGCAGAGGTAACTCTACATGGAGGTACACCGACAAAAAGTCCTTTAACGTTACATTTACCGATGCATTCAAAGCGTTTGGATTTAATCAAGGCGGCAAAAAGTACTCGCTCCTTGCAAACTACAAGGATCCGTCGCTTTCACGTAACAAAATTCTCTACCAGTTAGGTAAAGATGTTTTTGGTGCAAAATATGTACCAAAAACAGCTACAGTTGACCTTTATATGAACGGTCTTTATATGGGTTCTTACCTTATGTGCCAGAAGGTAGAGGTAGGCTCAAAAGAAGTAGTAGACGATGTTGACGACGCTACACTCTTTGAAGAGCTTTATACAGATCCTGCTAATCAGACAGCTGACATTAAAAGCAAAGGCTTCAGCTTCCTGATGGAGCTTGACTCAAATGCAAGCGACGGCTCATCAACAACTGACCCTGATTATTACACTACAGCTACTGACGGCAAAAAATTAACAATCAAAGAGCCGGAGTATGGATTCCCAGATGATAAAGATTACAATGAGAGTGTTGATAATGCTATCAAAGAATTCGTTAAATCGAAGTATAATCAACTGAAAGAAGCATTAAATAACAAATCAATAACCTATGAGCAACTTAATGCTATTGTTGACGTTGACTCCCTTACAAGATACTTCCTGCTTAACGAGTTTGCTAAAAACTATGACATCGGCGTTACAAGTACGTATTTTGTTTATAAATGCACACTGGACGCAGAGGGCAAAGTTAACGGCGGTAAGTTCTATGCTTCTCCTGTATGGGATTTGGACGTAACAGCAAGTAACTGCGAAAAGACAAATAATTATTACTCAAGCTATGAGAAGGACTGGACAAATGATAATAGTGACTGGAACGTTATTATGAAAGCAGCGTTCGGCAATCCTGTTATTCAGAATGCAGCAGATGCTATTTGGACACCGGCTTTCTACACAACCCTTACAAACAATATTAAAACTCTTGCAACAAATGCAAAAAATGACCTTGAAGGCTCATATGAAAATAACTTCAGAAAGTGGACTTATCCTTATGACTTCAACGGTCAGGGCGATAATGTTCAGGCACATACGAGCTTAGAAGGCGGTCTTGCAACCTTCAATGTTTCAAACGCAGAGTATACAAAAACTACATCTTATGACGGTAATAGTTATAGTAAAACTGCACGTGAAGGCGGTCAGATAGACTTCCTTGAAGACTGGCTCTTAAGCCGTGCGGCTTGGATGACAAAGAAGTATAACGACACTATTACATCTACTACTCAGGACTTCTACATCGAGCGTTATTACGATGCTACTGGCGGAGATAACGGCATCAGTCACTACGTAAAGATGGATTACGATGAAGCTAACGGTACTTATTCAAGTGAAGTAAACTTTGCTGAGAATAAATGGACTAGTAGTGGAAACACAGTATATAGATTCGGTATTGTAACTGAAGATGGTGCAAGCCGTACAGATGCAGCTAAATCTGTAACAGCATATAAAGGCGAAACTGCAATTACTAATTATGTTACAATTTCCGATACAACCGGCAATCTTGCAAGTTCAGGCGTAACGCTTTCTAACTATAAGGATGTTGACCTCACTTTTGCAGATTCATCTGCTGATTTAACTTATATCGTTACATATAAACCCGGCACAGGCAACGTTCTTGACGGTAAGATTACTATTACTAAAAAATCTACTTCAACAACCTCCGACCCGAAGGTTTCTATCACAGGTTCAACCCTCACAGAAATCAAAGTCGGTGCAAAGGTAAATATCACTGCTACAGTAACTCCCGTTATGATAAGCGGCGTTGCACAGGCAGGCGATTACACAGTAACACTTCTGCGTAACGGCAGTCCTTATGCATCAAAAACCGTTACTTTCTCTGAGTTAACTCTTTCAGTTCCTGCATCTCAGACAGTAACATTTACAGATGTACCCCTTGAAACTGAAAAAGACGTATTTACGGCTACAGTTTCTGCAACAATCGGCGGACAGAGCTATTCTGCAAGCGCACAAACACCTGTAAAGTACATCAATGCAGGCGCGCGTGACAAGAAAATCTACTTCGACCCGTCAGGTAAAACAGGCTGGAAAGGCAATATCACTGCTGCTTCTGTTGTTACAATGACTGTTGGCGGCAACGACTTCCCAATGTATATCGACAGCGAAGAGAAATATGCTCTTGAAAAAGGTGTATTCAGAACAGAAGTTGACGCAGATACTCTTGCTCTTATGCAGAAATCGTCAACCAAGATTAAATTCACATTAGGTACAGCAACTGCTGAAATTGACGGTTCTGAAGCTGTAAAGGACGGTTCAATCTACACTCTTACAGATGAAACAGAAACAGGCAAAAATGCTTGGTCTGATTACAACGTAGCGCCTGTTGAGGAATATCCTTTCGGTGCTAAAACCTATGAGGAATTTGTAACAGCACTTAATGCAAACCAAACACAAAGAATCCTCTATTTTGACAACTCTGTATCAGGCTGGCACAATCTTTACTTCTACAGCTGGAATGGTGCAGGCGGAGTTACAGATGATACTCTGCAAATGAAAAAGATTCCGAACACAGATGTTTGGTATTATGATTTTGGCACTGCGCCTACAGCAGACTTCCTCTTTAAGGATCGCTCCGGCAATGCTTTCGGTACAGACTATCAGCAGACAGTTGACCTTGTAGGTAGTTTACAAGAAGACGGTACCAGTACCGACTTTGTTCGTAACGCAGTTGGTGACGGTGAAGAGGTATATGTTTACTTTACGTCATCATACCAGAACAACAAAAACCCGATTTTCATTACTTCTACATTCTACAACTGTACTCCTAAGAATGCCACCGATAATAAAGGTGCTGCTACTAATAATTCTAAAACAATGCTTAAGTACCGTGCATTTAACACAGAGTGGAAAAACTACGCTGCGGTACTTGCAAGTGCAGTAAAGACAAAATCAGTTGAAATCTACTTTGATCTTCACAACAAGGCAACAGAAGACAGTATCACGATTTATCATAATTCTATCAATAATACTGCTTGGAAATTCCCTGCTGAATTTACTCGTCTTAACAGAATAGGCACAAGCACAATCTACCGTGGTACAGTTGCTCTGCCTTACTATACAGATAACAATGAGCTGAAAAGACATTTCAACTTTACAAAGTTTGTAATCGGTGACAAGGAATACGCAATCGCCGAAAACGGTGCAGGTCAGCCGACAGCAGAATTTATCAACACAGGTAAAATCTGGTTCGAGATTAACAAAAATGTTAACGTTTCAACCGGCGCATCTGCAAAAACAGCTCTCGCCGCTACAGGCGCAAATGTTTCAATAGTAGACACTGGCTATGAAATGAGTGGTGCAACTGTATATTTCCAAAAGCCATCAGGTTGGTCTAATGTTCGTATGGCTGTTGGTTACAGTGATAGAAGGCAGATGATTGCTCCTACATCAAACGATGGTGATATTTACAAGTTTGCGAATATCTCTTACTCAAATTATGACGGCTTCTTCTTTATAGATGTTAGTTGGTCTTGTGACGATGAAGATGGAGATTATTACAAGTGGCACGATGAAACAACAAATGTAACAGACAAAATTCAGGTTAATAATCCAAACAATATTCTTTATAAGCTTTCTTCCGGCTCTTCCGGTGCAGTTACATCAGAAGACTATACTGGGGGCAGTAGTTCAGGTAGTGGTACAACTACAACAATTTACATTGATAAGTCTATTGGTTATAGTCAATTGTATGTTTGGTCTTATAATTCGAATGGTCAAAATAAGAAAGAACCTCTTGGATCATACATTCAATCAATCAGCGGTACGGATAAAGTAATAGGAACAAAAACATATACAGTTGTTACTTTTGATCTAGACTCAGGCTACACAACTTTTAATTTGATTGCTAATGGTACTACCCCTGGTAAATCCGGTGATATTACTGGATTTACAGCAGGAGAAACTTATACTATTACTAGCGCACTTAGCAGTTCTGCAACCGCTGTTGCTAACGAATCCGCTGTAACAACAGGCGCTCCTGTTACACCTCCGTCAATCTCACTTACAGCAGCTGCAACAACGCTTTATATTCCGCAGAGCGGTTCTGCAACAACAACATTAACACCTAATGTGCAGAATGCTGGTGATGCTACAGTATCCTATACTGTAAACGATGAAGCTGTTACACTTACAGATGATACTTTTGTTGCTACAGTTGCCGGCATATACACAGTTAAGGCATCAATTACAGTAAACGGCACAACCTACACATCTGACGAAGTTGCAATTACTGTAAAAGCTCCGACTGTTACAATCAATCCTGTTGAAGCGCTTACACTGTCAGGCGGTGAAGCTACCGCAACACTCAGCTCAGCACTCAACGCTGACGCAGATTCTGCAACTGTAACATATTCATTAGTGACATCAACAACTGATGCTACAGTATCAGGCACAACGTTTACAGCTACAAAAGCAGGCACATACACAGTTAAGGCTTCAATCACAGTTGGCGGCAATACATATACTGATACAACTACTATCACAGTAAATGACCCGACACCTGTTGTAAAGAAATATTACTTCTTCCAGTTTGACGGCAGTAAACCTGATGACGATGATAAGAGAGTATTTACTAAGATGGATGACGGAAAAACGTCAGGCACATATATCTTTGTAACAGGCTCTATTATTGACAATAAGTTCAAAATTACATTGTCAAATGATAAAACTATAACTTCTCCTGATAAGGTAGAAGACTCGGCTGATTACTCTGTATCAAAGAGAACTAACTTTGATGTTAATGCTATTTCGTTTGTCGGCATTACCGGTGCAAGTGCAAGCTTGAATTCCTATGGCGACATAATTATTGATTTTGGCAGCTATAGTGTTTCTGACACTAACAAGGTTGTAATTGAGTACACTCCTGATGCAAATACCGGTCTTGACGGTTCTATCAAGATTTACTCATATGCTGCTTATTACGGCACACAGCCTGTTCAGTCAATTACACTTAGTGCAACTGCAACGAGCATTGACCGCGCAAGCAGCAGCCTGACTTCTACAATCTCTGCTGTACTCGTAGGTTTAACAGGTCCTGCATCATTCAGTATTACAAGTGCTCCGAACGGCGCTGACTTAACAGGACTGTTGACTGATAACGGCAACAACACAGCTACATTTACTGCAACAAATACAACAACAACAGGCAGTTATGTAATCACTGCTACTGCCGGTGGAGTTACAAAAAACATTACAATCAATGTTACAGATTCATCAGTATCTGTTACTGACTACTGTAACATTATCAGCTACAATACTGCTTCTGCAAACTTCTCTGCTACTAACGGCGGTACTGTAAGCGATATCAAGGCAGTTATCTCTAACGGTTACTATGATACTAACGGTATCGACACAGGCTACACAGAAGTTCAGTCTGACGGTTCGGTAACTCTTTACTACGCACTTGTTAACGGTACTACAGGTCCTGTTGTTAAGTTCACAGCCACAACTAATCACGCTAACGAGGGCACAGGCGACGGTCAGTACTCCTTCGACGGATGGGAAAAGGACGGCACACTTATTTCTGATGCCGGTATCGTTACAGACAAAACTGTTACTGATTCAATCAAGACAGTTAATACTGTAAATTACGTTGCTAACTGGTCACTAGAACAGTATGTAAAGTTCACATTTACATATAATTACAAAGATCAGGATTACAAAACCGCCGGAATGGAGTATAATCCAGGTAACACAAGTGATTATTCTTATGAAGTAACCGTTATGGTTTCTCAGGCTGACGCTTCTGATGCAGCTAAGGTTCAAGAGCTTTATCTTAATTATCAGCCAAAGATTACAAGCGATTACTACACATATGCATTTGATAAGGAAGTTTCATATTCATATACTGCCGGTGCATTAACAGGTACAGCTTCATCAACTGCAACTAATACCGCTAAAGTATATAAGCTTTTAGTAAAGAATTCTGTGGGTGACCTTGTACCTCTTGAAAAATATTCATATTTCTATCAGAACCTCGTTCAGCTTACAGCTACTCCTGCTGCAGGCAAGACTATCGAGTGGAAAAACAACGGTCTGGTTATCGGCTACGGTAACAACATTGCATTCAGAATTACTGATACTAACACTATTATTACTTACAGTGAGGTTGACGCAACTGTCGCTTCTGACAGAACTGTATTACATCAGCCGACATACGAGTTCTTCGTAGAGAACAATGTTGAGAAGGTTCGTTTCAACTTCCTCGTTGAAAACAAGGTTCAGGATTTAAGTAATGTTGAATTAGGCGTTCTCTACTTCTTCACAGACAAAGACGGTGCTAACTCAACTGTATATCCGGGCGGAGCTGATATTCCTGTAGATTTACTCAAGGCTGCTGCTGTAAGCGGTGCAACAGGTATTAACAAAAAGGTTATTACTTATGCTAACTTTAAGGGCGAGTATATCTTTAACGCAAAGATTTCTAACACCGAGGCTAACAAGCAGAAATATCTGAGAGTATATTCTTACATTAAGAATAAAACTACCGGTGAAGTTATCCTTTCAGATACAATAACGCCTGTTATTGCTTCTATCAGCTATGCAACAGCAACATAATGAAAAATGTATTTGATGTTAAAGAACGGAGGTTTTAAAATGAGAAAAAATTATATTGCTCCCGATGCAGAAATTACAAAATTCACCGTTGCTGAACTGCTGTACAATGCAAGTAATCCGGAAGTTCCAAAAGATGATAATGACACGGATCTGGGATAATGGAAAGTGACTGATAGTCTATGATTGATTAGTCAGAGAAACGGGGCGGTTTATCCGCCCCGTTTTGTTGTTGTTTGTGTAGCAGTTTGTTCCGCTGCCGAAAATTTTAACGAAAAATATTTGCTTTTTTTACAAAAACTATAGAAAAACACTCTTTTTTATTGTATAATACAGATGTATATATTTTAGGAGGTTCTATTATGAAACGCTTTAAAAAAATCTTTTCTGTATTACTCTCTGTTTTAATTACGTTTTCAATGGCTGCTGTTTCCGTTCAGACCGCATATGCCGATACCACAATTACTGACGATAACGGCGTAGTGTATTCCGTTCAGTCACCGTATGAGGCATATGTTTTCGGCTACACAGGCACAAGCTCTGTTGTAACAATCCCTGAAAAGCTCGGCTCACGTACAATAACTGCCGTTGCTTCAAACGCATTTTTTAATAACACCGTTGTAGAAAAGCTTGAATTGCCCAGGACTATTCTGAGAATAGGCGATATGGCTTTTATGAACTGTTCAAGCCTTTCTGAAATCAAAATTCAGACTACACTCCAAAAAATCGGTCAGTATTCCTTTTTCGGAACTACTGCTTTAAAAACAATAGACCTTAACAGCTCTATTGACAGCATACCGGCAAGTGCTTTTCAGAAAAGTGGAATTGAAAGTATAGTCATTCCCTCACTTGTAAAAACAATCGGTGAGGACGCTTTTCACAGCTGTGCAAAACTGACAAGTGTATCAATCCCGTCTACTGTAGAAAAAATTGAACAAAGAGCATTTTACGGCTGTTGCGCTCTTGAAAGTATCAGCTTTTCTAAAGACAGCAAGCTCACCTCTCTTCCTGTAAAGGCTTTCAAGAACTGCACAAGCCTTAAAACTGCACAGCTCCCCGAAAATCTGACATCAGTTTCAGATAATTGTTTTGACGGCTGTACTAATCTTGAAAGAGTTTATATATCAAAAAAATGCTCGTCCTTTGGCAGTGATATATTTATAAATAATGACAAGGCAGTTATTTACGGTTATGCTAATACACCCGCCAAAGACTATGCTGACAGCAATCAAATTCCCTTTATTGATGTTGACACGATTAACAGAGCAACACTGCAAAGCGCAGTTGACGAAGCAAAGTCTATAATATCTGCAAACAGTATAAGCAGCAGCTTCACTACTGTTTCTCTTAATAATCTTATAAACGCAAATAAAGACGCTGAAACTGCACTTTTGAATATGGTCTTAAATCAGGACGAAATCGATTTGGCACAGGCTGTGCTTCGCAACGCAATCGACAGCCTCGTCCCTGTTACTACAGAGCCAATTACAACAGAGCCAGTTACAACAGAGCCTGTTACAACAGAGCCAATTAAAACTGAGCCAATTACAACAGGGCCAGTTACAACTGAGCCTGTGACAACAGAGCCAATTACAACAGAGCCTGTTACAACAGAGCCAATTAAAACTGAGCCAATTACAACAGGGCCAGTTACAACTGAGCCTGTGACAACAGAGCCAATTACAACAGAGCCTGTTACAACAGAGCCAGTTACAACAGAGCCAGTTACAACAGAGCCTGTTACAACAGAGCCAATTACCACAGAACCAATTACTACAGCTCCTACAACAGCACCGACACAACCGACAACATCTGCAACACAGCCAACAACTGATGTAACAGAACCCACAACAGGCACAACTCAGCCGATAACCGATGCAACAGAACCCACA
>JBJEQF010000027.1:26096-33799 GCA_051881615.1 Acutalibacteraceae bacterium
CAACAGGCACAACTCAGCCGATAACCGATGCAACAGAACCCACAACAGGCACAACTCAGCCGATAACCGATGCAACAGAACCCACAACAGGCACAACACAGCCGATAACCGATGCAACAGAACCTACAACATCTGCAACACAACCGACAACTGATGTAACAGAACCCACAACATCTGCAACACAACCGACAACTGGTGCGACAGAGCCATCAACAGGCACTACAGAGCCGACCACCGATGACGAGCCGTCCGACTTTATTTACGGCGATGCAAACGGCGACGGCAAGGTGAATGTTAAGGACGCTACAGAAATTCAGCGTTATGTTGCAGGTATCATTACATTATCTGACGTGCAGGCAGTCTGCGCTGACGTAAACCTTGACGGCAAGGTTAATATCGTAGATGTAACCGATATCCAGCGTTTTGCCGCAAATTTTGACGTACCGAATGTCGGAAACAAAATTCCGCTTAGCAAATTACCTTGATAATTACAAAAAGGGGCAAAACTGCCCCTTTTTTATTTGCTTTTTTTACTGTAACATTGTATAATATATTCGGTGATTATGTGTTAAAATGCAATATCGGCGGCTTTTGTGTGAACATTCACAGCCGTTTTGACTTTACAAACAATCTGTGCAGACCGTATGTTGATAACGGCAATAGAGAGCCGCTTTTTGATGTCAGGGTAGGGGAGAGCTTTCTGAAAAAAGAAACAGAAAAAAACAGTCACCTCACCCCTGACGTTGTCGAGCATATTTTTCTTGCCTCTGCTTTTTACAAACAAATTATCAATTTCGGCGGATTTCTGCTCCATTCCTCCTGCATTTTGTATAAGGGCAAAGCCTACCTTTTTTCTGCGCCGTCAAAAACAGGCAAATCTACTCATACCCGCTTGTGGCAGGCTGTTTTCGGCAAGGAAAATGTCAAAATCATAAACGACGATATGCCGCTTGTTAAGTTTACAGACGGCAGACCCTTTGCCTGTGGTACTCCCTTTGCCGGCGGAACTGATATAAATATAAACACCTGTGCACCGATAGGCGCAGTTGTTTTTCTTGAGAGAGCCGAGCAAAATCAAATTGAAAGGATACAGCCGTTTAGCTCAATTCCGCTTTTTATTGAACAGACAAAGCATTTTAACCTTGATACAAGTACATACACCGCACTTCTTGATATGATAGACGTGTTGACAGCTTCAATTCCGATTTATAGGCTGAGGTGCAATAAAAACGAAGGCGCGGCAATACTTGCCGAAAAAACTATAGTAACACAGGAGTAATTTTTATGAAGATAAAGGACGGATTTTTGCTAAGACAAATCGCAGGCGGTACGGTAGTAGTCCCTGTCGGCAAGGCGTCTGTTGATTTCAACGGAATGATAACCCTTAACGAAACAGGCGCATTTCTGTGGAAGCTGCTCGAAAATGATATTTCTGAAGTAGAATTATTGCAAAGGCTGACCGCTGAATATGATATTTCAGAGGATATTGCAAAGGCAGATATAAACGCATTTATCGGTAAGCTAAAGGACGCTGGTTTGATTGATTAAAAAAGTTCGTATGGCAGAGCTTATGCCGATTATAGTTGAAACGGTCAATAGCGGCGGTACAGCAGACCTGACGGCACGAGGCACAAGTATGCTCCCGATGCTTTGTGATAACAGGGACGTTATCACGCTTTCACAAAAACCGAAAAAGCTAAAAAAATACGACCTGCCGCTTTATGTCAGAAAAGCAACAGGTCAGTTTGTTGTCCACAGAATACATAAGGTTCTTTCTGACGGTACATACGTCATCAGCGGAGATAATCAGACTTCTATGGAGTACGGCGTTGAATATGATGATGTTTTAGCCGTAGTCACAGCGTTTACCCATAAGGGCAAAAAGTATTCTACAGATGAGCTTTCGTACAAGCTCTATTGCCGTCTTTGGTGTTTTTACCACCTTATCAGAAGATGTATTCTCTCGCCCTTTAAATCCTTTATCAAATCCCTGATTCGCAAAGGGGGAGCTTGATATGAATAAATCAGCAGATAAAAATTCACAGGAAAGCTTTGTTTATTTATTAAACCTGATAAAAGCGGTTCTTAATAATAAAACAGCGCATTTTATCAAAAATGCAGATTGGCAGGCTGTGCTGACGATTTCAAAAAATCACTCTGTCGAAAATTTGCTCTATTATGCAGTTTGCTCGTTTTCTGATGAGCAAAAATCCGATATTGAGCCAAAGGTTTTGCAGGAGCTTTCCGGATGCCATTCCGTTGCTGTTGTAAAGGAGTCAAATCAACAGTACTACACAGACAGAATTATTAGCGATTTTGAGAAAAATCATATAAGAAATATGCCGTTAAAAGGCTATTTTCTTAAAAATAATTACCCATCTCCCGATATGAGGGCAATGAGCGATATTGATATTCTGTTTGATATTTCGGATTATCCGTCAGTTAAGAAAATCCTGACAGCTGATCATAAAATGACGGTTGATAACGAATACGACACAACCTTTTCTTATTTAATTGCACCGTATTTTCATTTGGAAATGCACTCAAGCCTTATTGATAAAACTATCAGAAGTGATTATCTTGAAAACGCATTTGACAGAGCAGTTCTTAGAAACGGCTTTGGCTGTTCGTACAAAATGACTGACGAGGACGCTTATATCTATATGGTGTATCACACGGCGGGTCATTGTCTTGACAGCGGTATCGGCATTAAAATGATTATGGATTTTTACGTTTTTATCAAGGCGTTCGGCGAAAAGCTCGATTGGGAGTATGTCAAAGCTCGCCTGAAAGAAGCAGAGCTGTTTGATTTTGAAGAGTGTATTAAAACACTTTCGTTTGAGTGGTTTTCGGCTGATAATGCAGTTACAGAGCTTGACAATATAGGTCAGTTTGTGCTTTTAAGCGGCGCATACGGCAGATTTGACGTGTCTATGCTTTCACAAGCCTTGCAGGATATGAACAAGTCGAAGGAAAAAAACAAAAAATCAAACGGCGTTACATTTTTTCTTAAAAACATTTTTCCGCCGTACAGAAAAATGACAATGATTTATCCCATTGTAAAAAAACTGCCGTTTCTGTATCCGTTTTCGTGGGTTTACCGCTGGATTCAACGTCTGATAGAGGATAAGGACAATGCAATCGGCAAAGCAAGGCTAAGTCTTAGATATGTTGACGAGGATGAAAAAAACTACTATCAGAATACAATGAAAGAAATGGGACTTTATAAATAAGAATACTCGGTGTTTACAAATGTCAATCTGTAATCACCGAGCTTATTTATTTCTGATTCATTCTGTAGCACAAGGTCATCAAGCTGTCGCTCATATGAACGTTTTCAACTATGGTGTCCTTGTACTCGCTTGCTATATCGTAATGACTGAAATTCCAGTAGCTTTTAATTCCCTTGCTGTAAAGGCGTTCTATAACAAGCTCAACACCGTTTCTTGGCATACACAGAATTGCGGCGTCTATTGTGCGGCTGTCGCAAAAGCTTTCGATTTCTTCGTCAGGCCGTATTTCTATTCCGCGCAGAATCTGTCCTGCAAGGTTCGGGTTTTTATCAAAAATTCCGACAAGCTCAAACCCTCTTGCCTCAAAATGCATATGCTTTGCAACTGCCGTGCCCAAGTTTCCTGCGCCGATTATTATCGCCTTGAACTGCCTGTTAAGACCTAAAATATCGCCGATTTCAAGCTTAAGCTGTTTTACGCTGTAGCCGTAGCCCTGCTGACCGAAGCCACCGAAGCAGTTTAAATCCTGCCTTACCTGAGAGGCTGTGACGTTCATAATTTCAGCCAGCTTTTTTGACGATATCCGCTGTGTTTCCTGATTGTCAAGATACGATAAAAAGCGGTAATACCGCGGCAGTCTTCTGATTACCGACATTGAAATGTTTTCTGATTTTGCCAAACATAACCACATCCAAATGAAAATTCAGACAACCCCCGTGCAATAAAGCACAGGGGTTTTTGTAAATATTTTAGAGCATTGCCGCAAGTCTTTCATTTACTGCGTGTAAGAAATCCTCGGTGTTCACCTTTGTCTTGTTTTCAAGCTTAGAAATAAGGTAAAGGTCGCCTGTCATTACACCGTCCTCAATAGTCTTTATTGTAGCCTTTTCAAGCTTGTTTGCAAAGTCAACAAGGTCAGGTGTGTTATCAAGCTCGCCTCTTTTTCTGAGTGCGCCTGTCCAAGCGAAAAGTGTAGCAACAGAGTTTGTTGATGTTTCTTCGCCCTTTAAGTGCTTGTAATAATGACGCTGAACTGTGCCGTGTGCAGCCTCGTACTCATAAATACCGTCCGGAGAAACGAGAACGCTTGTCATCATAGCAAGTGAGCCGAAGGCAGTAGCAATCATATCACTCATAACGTCACCGTCATAGTTCTTGCAAGCCCAGATGTAGCCGCCGTTACTGCGGATAACACGTGCAACAGCGTCGTCAATCAGTGTGTAGAAGTATTCGATGCCCTGTGTTTCAAACTTCTCTTTATACTCATTTTCATAGATTTCAGCGAAAATATCCTTGAATCTGTGGTCGTACTTTTTGCTGATTGTGTCCTTAGTAGAGAACCACAAATCCTGCTTTAAGTCAAGCGCATAGTTAAAGCAGGCTCTTGCAAACGAGCTGATGCTATCGTCAAGGTTGTGAAGTCCCTGAATAATACCGTCCGACTTGAAATCGTGGATAAGCGCTCTTTCCTCACTGCCGTCAGCCTTAGTAACGCAAAGCTCTGCCTTTGAGCCTTTTTCAACTCTCATCTCGGTGTTTTTGTAAACATCACCGTAAGCGTGACGGGCGATTGTGATAGGAGCTGTCCAGGTAGGAATATACGGAGTAATGCCCTTTACAAGAATAGGTGAGCGGAAAACAGTACCGTCAAGCATAGCACGGATTGTGCCGTTCGGTGACTTCCACATTTCCTTAAGGTTGTACTCGGGCATACGTGCGGCATTCGGTGTGATAGTTGCGCACTTTACTGCTACGCCGTATTTCTTGGTTGCGTTAGCACTGTCGATTGTAACCTGATCGTCGGTTTCGTTTCTGTGAACAAGACCCAAATCGTAGTACTCTGTATTCAAATCAATATAAGGTGTAAGCAAAATATCCTTTATCATCTGCCAGATAACTCTGGTCATTTCGTCGCCGTCCATCTCTACAAGAGGTGTTTTCATCTGAATTTTTGCCATTTTTATCAATCCTTTTCTTTTGGTTATATTGTTAAAGCTGTATCAGCCGTTTTCTCTTGTGTAGTTGAGCAGACCGCCTGCAAGGATAATAGCCTTTGTTCTGTCTGTCAACTCACACTTAGCAGTGATTTTTGCGCCTGTTGTCTTGTTCTCTACAACAACATCGCCACCCTCTGCAATAATTTTCTTAACGTCAGGCATAACAATTTCATCACCCAAAGAAATCAGGTCGTAATCAGCCTCGTTTTCAAAGGTAAGCGGCAAAATACCTGCGTTGATGAGGTTGCTTCTGTGAATACGTGCAAAGCTCTTAACAAGAACAGCCTTAACGCCTAAGTAAAGAGGAGCAAGAGCTGCGTGTTCACGTGATGAGCCCTGACCGTAGTTTACGCCGCCGACAATAATGCTTGAGCCTAAAAGTTTTGCACGTTCGGGGAATTCCTTGTCGCATACTGTGAAGCAGTGCTGTGAGATAGCCGGGATATTTGAACGAAGCGGAAGAATTTTTGCGCCTGCCGGCATAATGTGGTCTGTTGTGATGTTGTCTCCGACCTTTAATGCACAGCTTGCGTTGATTGTTTCCTCTAATGGCTTTGTAACAGGGAAAGGCTTGATGTTCGGACCTCTTAATACCTCTACGCTGTCCATCTCCTCAACGGGAGCAGGCGGTGTTACCATATTGTCGTTTATGAGGAACTTTTCTGGAAGCTCGATAGTAACAGGCTCTAAAACTGTAGTAGGATCTGTAAATACGCCTGTCAGAGCAGAAACTGCGGCAGTTTCGGGAGAAACAAGGTAAATCTGACCGTCGGCAGTACCGCTTCTGCCCTCAAAGTTGCGGTTAAAGGTTCTCAGTGAAATACCATGGCTGTTCGGTGACTGTCCCATACCGATGCAGGGACCGCAGGCACATTCAAGTATTCTTGCACCTGCTGCGATTAAATCGCCCAATGCGCCGTTTAATGCGAGCATATTGTAAACCTGCTTGCTGCCCGGAGCGATTGCAAGCGATACGTCAGGGTGAACCGTCTTGCCCTTTAAGATAGCCGCTACTCTCATAAGGTCAAGGTAGCTTGAGTTTGTGCAGGAGCCGATGCAGACCTGATCGATTTTCTGCTTACCGATTTCCTCAATAGTCTTTACGTTGTCAGGACTGTGAGGGCAAGCTGCCATCGGCTTTAAAGCAGAAAGGTCAATGTCGATAACCTCATCATAAACAGCGTCAGCGTCAGGTGAAAGCTCTGTGTAGTCCTCTTCACGTCCCTGAGCTTTTAAGAATTCTCTTGTGATTTCGTCAGAGGGGAAGATAGATGTAGTAGCGCCAAGCTCTGCGCCCATATTTGTAATTGTAGCTCTCTCGGGTACAGTCAGAGTTTTTACACCCTCACCGCCGTACTCAACGATTTTGCCTACGCCACCCTTAACAGACATAATTCTTAAAACCTCAAGAATAACGTCCTTGGCAGATACCCACGGTCTTAATGCACCGCTTAGGTTTACTCTTACCATTTTAGGCATTGTGATGTAGTATGCGCCGCCGCCCATAGCAACGGCAACGTCAAGACCGCCTGCACCCATAGCAAGCATACCTATACCGCCGCCTGTTGGTGTGTGGCTGTCAGAGCCGATAAGAGTTTTGCCCGGCTTGCCGAAGCGTTCAAGATGAACCTGATGGCATATACCGTTGCCGGGACGAGAAAAATAAATACCGTGCTTTTTGCAGACTGTCTGAATAAAGCGGTGATCGTCGGCATTTTCAAAGCCTGTCTGAAGTGTGTTGTGGTCAATGTAGGCAACGCTTTTCTCTGTTTTTACTCTGTCAACACCCATAGCCTCAAATTCAAGATAAGCCATAGTGCCTGTTGCGTCCTGAGTAAGCGTCTGGTCAATTTTAAGGCCGATGTCTGTGCCTACAGTCATCTCACCCGAAACAAGATGCTCCTTGATGATTTTTTGCGCTAATGTGTAGCCCATTATAATTCCTCCTAACATTTCACACCGCCGAATTAGACGGCACAGCAAAGCTGACTTTTCATAATATAAATGTATAAATACAAGCACATTATATAATAAAATCGAAAAAATGTAAAGCATAATAGATATGAATATGAATAAAAAAGCGTACAATAAGCTATAAACAATTTGGCAGAAATATTTTTATATTGCCGAAAAACAAAGCGCATATAAAAGGCAAAGGTTATGAAAATATACATTTAAAGAATTTTTTAAAAAAATCTGCGTAAACTATTGACAATACAAAAAATGGTGATATAATATTTGATGTTGCAGCGATGCGGAATTGTGTAAGGGTAGCACAGCAGACTCTGACTCTGTTTGTATGGGTTCGAATCCTATTTCCGCAGCCATAGCAGAGGGTTCCGATGGCATGTGCGATCGGAACCTTTTTTACACAGACAGTAAAAGTGAATATAAACCGAGATGTGGCTCAGTTTGGTAGAGCGCTGCGTTCGGGACGCAGAAGCCGCAGGTTCAAATCCTGTCATCTCGACCA
>JBJEQF010000028.1:0-98255 GCA_051881615.1 Acutalibacteraceae bacterium
AACAGCAATAGCGATTGACGGTCCGGCTGGTGCTGGCAAATCAACTATAGCCAGAGCCTGTGCAAAACAGCTTTCTTACATCTACGTTGACACAGGCGCATTATACAGAGCAATAGGTCTTGCGGCTATGAGAAATAATATTGAACCGATAGAATCACCGCAGGTTGATGAGCTTCTTTCAAAGATAAAGGTAGAGCTTGCATTTAACGAAAACAACGAACAGGCAGTGCTTCTAAACGGCGAGGACGTATCGGGACTTATCCGCACACCCGAGGCTTCAATGACAGCAAGCAGAATTTCAGCAGTGCCCTCTGTCAGAGCGTATCTGCTCGATTTACAGCGTAGCATAGCACAGCATAACAACGTAATAATGGACGGCAGAGATATTGGAACTGTAATACTGCCAAATGCACAGGTCAAGATTTTTCTGACAGCCTCACCGCAGGAAAGGGCAAAAAGACGGTACAACGAGCTTATACAAAAAGGAGCAGATGTAACCTACAGAGATGTTCTTGACGATGTTATAAAGCGTGATTATCAGGATTCTCACCGAGAAATTGCACCGCTTAAGCCTGCAAAGGACAGCGTTACAATAGATACTACAGAGCTTACCTTTGAACAGTCGGTTTCAAAAATTCTTTCGGTAATTAAGGAGAAATTATAATGGCGAAATCAAACGGCTTTTACAAATTCGGCAGATGCGTATGCAGTGTTGTTTTTAAACCCTTTTACAGATATAAATATATAAATAAAAACAGCATTAAAGACGACAAGGCATACATCATCGCCTGCAACCATATATCAAATTCAGACCCCGTACTGCTGGGTATCGGTCAGAAAAGAACGGTAAATTATATGGCTAAGGCAGAGCTTTTTAATAATAAATTTTTAGCAAAGCTGATTACTGCACTCGGAGCGTTCCCTGTTGAAAGAGGCTCGGGTGACGGCAAGGCTATCAATACGGCTGACGAGCTATTAAAAAGCGGCGAGCTTGTTGCTATTTTTATTGAGGGTACACGCTCAAAAACAGGCGAGTTCCTGCGTCCGAGAAGCGGTGTTTCTATTATAGCACACGCTACAAATACGCCTGTAATTCCTGTCTGCATAACGGCTGTTTCAAAGCACCTTTTCGCAAAACGCATTATCCACTACGGCGAGCCGATAACACCGCAGGAATTAGGACTTATTGACGGCACGCCAAAGGAATACAGAGAGGCAAGCCGCAGGATTATGGAAAAAATAGCAGCCTTGAGGGAGCAGGATTTAAATGAATATAACAGTCGCTAAGACAGCCGGATTTTGCTTTGGCGTAAACAGAGCTGTTAAAATCGTAAACGAATTAGCCGACAAAAATATAAAGGTCTGCACGTTAGGTCCTATAATTCACAACACACAAATGGTGCGTGAGCTTGAAGAAAAAGGAGTACGTGTTGTAGATAATCCAAATGACGCACAAAAGGACGAAACAATAGTCGTTCGTTCTCACGGCGTACCCGAGAATGTAGTAAACAGCATAAAATCACTCTCACTTTCATACAAGGACGCAACCTGTCCCTTTGTTTCAAAAATTCACAGAATAGTTAAAGAGGCAGGCGAGAAAAACGAAACTGTTTTGATTGCAGGCAACAAAAATCACCCCGAGGTCGAGGGCATAATAGGGCATACAAAGGGAATATGTTATACCTTTAACAATGACGAGGAACTGCAAAATCTGGCTGATAATATTCTTATAGAGAAAAATACACCGATTTCAGTGGTTGCTCAGACTACTTTTGACATAAAAGAATGGAAAAAATGTTTAAAAACGTTAAAAAAGGTATATACAAATGCAAAAATTTTTGATACAATATGTAATGCTACGTCGGAACGTCAAACAGAGGCAGAGCTTTTGGCGTCGGTTTCTGATGTTATGCTTGTAATAGGCGACAGAAAAAGCTCTAATACAAACAAGCTGTTCGATATCTGCAAAAAAAAGTGCGAAAACACATTTCTTATCGAAACAGCGTCAGAAATCCCCTTTCAAAAGCTAAGCCAAAATGCGTCGGTCGGCGTGACGGCAGGTGCTTCAACGCCTGCAAGGATAATAAAGGAGGTACTGGATACAATGAGCGAAAATGTAAAATCCGGTGAAACAGTTGAAATTGAAGAAAGTTTTGAGGCGATGCTTGAAGAGTCCCTTAAAAATTTAAATACAAACGAGAGGGTAATCGGTACTGTTGTTGGTATTGCGCCAAACGAAGTACAGGTAGATGTTGGCAGAAAACAGGCCGGTTATATCCCGGCTGACGAACTTTCTAACAATCCGAATCTTCGTCCTGAGGACATCGTTAAGATCGGAGATCAGATCGAGCTTCTTATTATGAAGACTAACGATCAGGAAGGCACAATTATGCTTTCAAAGCGCAGAGTAGACGCTCAGAAGGGTTGGGAAGAATTAGAAAAGCTTGCCGACAGCGAAGAGGTTTTATCAGGCGAGGTTACAGAGGTTGTAAACGGCGGTGTTATCGTAGTTTATAACAACGTAAGAATCTTTATCCCTGCATCTCAGGCAACAGCCTACAGAGATGAGCCTTTAGAAGAGCTGTTACATACAACAGTACAGTTCAGACTTTTAGAGGTTTCTCAGAAGGGCAGAAGAAGAAGAGCTGTAGGCTCAATCCGTTCTGTTCTCAAGGAGCAGAAGGCTGCACAGAGAGAGGCTTTCTGGGCAGAGGTAGAAATCGGCAAGACATACACAGGCACAGTTAAATCTCTTACAAACTACGGCGCATTTGTTGACTTGGGCGGCGTGTTCGGCATGATTCACATCTCTGAGCTTTCATGGGCAAGAATCAAGCACCCGAGCGAGGTTGTAAACGTAGGCGATACAGTTGAGGTTTACATCAAGGACATCAACACAGAAACAAACAAAATTTCCTTAGGCTTCAAAAAGGCAGAGGACAATCCGTGGGAAATCTTAAAGAACAAGTATACTGAGGGTTCTGTAGTTGAGGCTAAGATCGTAGGTATGACAGCATTCGGCGCATTTGCAAACATCATTCCCGGTATTGACGGTCTTATCCACATTTCTCAGATTGCTAACGAGAGAATCGAAAAGCCGCAGGATGTTTTAAGCGTAGGACAGACTGTAACAGCAAAAATTACAGCTATCGACTTTGAAAACAAGCGTGTAAGCCTTTCAATCAAGGCTTTGCTTGAGCCTGTCGAGGAAGCACCGGCAGAAGAAACAGCACAGGAAGAGCCTGTAACAGAGGAAGCTGCTGAATAATTTGATTTACAAGGGGGCATCCTTATGGGTGCCCTTTGTTTTTTACTATAATGAAATCGGTGATAATGTGTTTGAAGAAATAAGAAAAGAGTCACAAGAAGCCTTTTCAGAGCTTGTAACTGCCGCTAAGCTTAAAGAAGGCAGTATTCTTGTAGTCGGCTGCTCAACAAGCGAAATAGGCGGAGGGAAAATCGGTACACAGTCAAACGAAGAGCTTGCAAAAGCACTCTTTGACGGTATGTATAATATGCTGTGCGAGAAAGGAATTTACCTTGCCTGTCAGTGCTGTGAGCATTTAAACCGTGCGCTTGTAATAGAAAACGAGCTTGCACAAAAATATAATATGCAGATTGTAAACGTTGTCCCTCAGCCTAAGGCAGGCGGCAGTCTTGCAACAACTGCGTATAAGGTTTTCAAAAAGCCTGTCCTTGTAGAGCATATAAAGGCAGACGCAGGCATAGACATAGGCGGCACTTTAATCGGTATGCACTTAAAAGAAACAGCAGTACCGCTTCGCCTTAATAACAACAAAATCGGCGAGGCTTATGTTTCTGCCGCTCGTACAAGACCGAAGTTTATCGGCGGAATACGTGCCGTATATGACGAAAATCTGCTGTAAATCATAATAACAAACATAAAAAGGTAAATCACTATGACAGCTAAAGAAGAATTTTTAAAAATATATAACGAAAATATCACACGCCACGGCAGTAAAGAATTACTTGATTGGCTATTAAAAACAGACTTTTTCACAGCTCCTGCAAGCACAAAATTCCACTGTGCCTGCGAGTGCGGTCTTGTAATGCACTCGGTAAGCGTTTTCAACACAATGGTTGAAAAGCACTTTGACGAGGAAACAGATAATATAGAGAGCTTTGCTATCTGCGCTCTTTTGCACGATTTATGCAAGGCGCAGTTCTACAAGGTTTCTACACGTAATGTAAAAAACGATGAAACAGGACAATGGGAAAAACAGCCCTTTTACGCAGTAGAGGATATGTTCCCCTACGGTCACGGCGAAAAGTCGGTTTTTCTGATTGAACGCTTTATGCGACTGAAAATTGACGAGGCTATGGCTATCCGCTGGCATATGGGAGGCTTTGAGGACAGCTCAGGGTACGCTATGAGTCAGGCATACGACAGGTATCCGCTTGCTGTTAAGCTCCACCTGTCTGACCTTGAATCTACATATCTGCGAGAAAAAGGCACATCAGCCGTAAGAAGGTAAGTAAAATGGATTTAAAGCAGGCAAGCACACGTGCAGAATATTTGCGAAAAGAGCTTAATTACCACAATAACAGATACTACAACTTAGACAGTCCCGAAATTTCAGACTATGAATACGATATGCTCCTGCGTGAGCTTGAAAATATAGAAGCGCAGTACCCACAGCTTATAACCTTTGACTCACCAACACAAAAGGTAGGAGGCAGTGCAGGTGCAAAGTTCTCTGAGGTCACTCACACAGTCCCTATGGAAAGTCTGCACGATTCATTTTCAGAGGATGAGCTGCGTGACTTTGACAGACGTGTAAGGGAGTTTACAGACACACCGCACTATGTAGTCGAGCCTAAGTTTGACGGCTTGTCGGTTTCGTGCGAATATAGAAACGGAGTATTTGTGCGAGGTTCAACACGTGGCGACGGCACTGTGGGCGAGGACGTAACAGAAAACCTGATGACTGTAAAATCGTTACCTCACCGCATTAAAAAAGCACCGCCCTTTTTAGAGGTAAGGGGCGAGGTATATATGTCTGATGAAAACTTCCTCTCACTTTTAAAAATACAGGAGGAAAACGAAGAAAAGCCGTTCAAAAATCCGCGAAATGCGGCGGCAGGGTCGCTCAGACAAAAGGACAGCAAAATAACAGCACAGAGAAACCTCGATATTTTCATTTTCAACATTCAGCAGATAGAAGGAATAACGCTTACATCTCACAAGCAAAGCATAGATTATCTGACGCAATTAGGCTTTCCCACAGCTCCCTTTTACAACCGCTTTGATAATATCGAGGATGTAATAACAGAAATCCGCCGTATAGGCGATATCCGAGGTACGTTAGGCTTTCCTGTTGACGGTGCTGTTGTCAAGGTCGATGATTTTTCTGTCCGCAGTGAAATGGGCAGTACGGCTAAATTCCCAAAATGGGCAGAAGCGTACAAATACCCTCCCGAGGAAAAAGAAACTGTACTGAAAGAAATTGAAATAAACGTGGGCAGAACAGGCGCTTTGACACCTGTCGGCATCTTTGAGCCTGTCACGCTTGCCGGAACAACTGTGAGCAGAGCAACGCTTCACAACGAGGAGTTTATAAGAGAAAAGGGCATAAAAATCGGCGATACCGTAATTATAAGAAAAGCAGGAGAAATTATCCCCGAGGTGCTTTCCGTAAAACAGCACAACGAAAATTCCGTTGATTTTATTTTCCCCACGCTTTGTCCGTCCTGTGGAAGCGTTGTCACAAAGGAACAGGGCGAAGCGGCGGTTCGCTGCACAAACACAGACTGCCCTGCACAGCTAATGCGGCATCTTATCCATTTTGTCAGCCGTGACGCTATGGACATTGAGGGATTAGGTCCGGCTGTCCTTGAACAGCTTGTAAATGAAGGCCTTGTTAAGTCGCCTTCCGATTTATACAGACTTAATCCTTCGGATATTTCAGAGCTTGAAAGAATGGGCGAAAAATCAGCCGCTAACCTCATAGCTTCAATAGAAAAATCAAAGGAAAAAGAAATCTACAGGCTTCTTTTTGCGCTCGGTATCCGTCATATCGGACAAAAGGCGGCAAAGCTTCTGTGCGAGAATATGCTGTCAATCGAAAACATTATGACGGCTTCTGTTGAGGATTTAAGCTGTATAGAGGGCTTCGGCAAAATAATGGCGCAAAGCGTTGTTGATTATTTTTCGCTTGAACAGTCAAAGCACTTAATAGAAGAGCTTAAAGCACTCGGATTTTCTATGAAGCCGCTTGAAAAAGCAGAAAAACAGGGCGTATTTGTCGGTAAGACAATAGTGCTTACAGGCACTCTGCCAACGATCAAGCGCAGTGAAGCGACAGAGCTCATTGAAGCAAACGGCGGCAAAACAAGCTCCTCTGTTTCAAAGAAAACAGATTTTGTCCTTGCAGGCGAAGATGCAGGAAGCAAGCTTACCAAAGCGCAGAGCTTAGGCATAACTATAATAACAGAGCAGGAATTTCTTGCTATGATAGAAAAATAATATATGTCTTATATGACTGATGAATTTTTGTTCATCGGTCATATTTTTTTGCTTTCTTTCATAGTATAAAGCGTACAAGCTAATTGAAGGGATGACAAAAATGGAAGAAAACAAAAACCAGAGCAGATACATAACAGCCTGCCTTGCAACAGCGCCACGTATCAGCAATTATCTTTTAAAGCTTCCGCAAAATATAAGCGACAGCGTTCAGGAAATTCGTCTCAGGCTCAACCGTCCTGTCACAATAAATTGCAGTGATAAAGCGTATTACATAACAGAAACCGGCTGTTTTACAAATTCACAAAACGCTCAGCCGCTTCTTACAGCAACCAAAAGCGATATACAAGATACATTTCAGACGGTGTGCAATTATTCGGTTTATTCACGTCAGAACGAAATAAACAACGGCTTTATCACGATACAGGGCGGTCATCGTGCAGGAATATGCGGTACAGCCGTAGTAGCTGACGGTCAGATTATAAACATACGTGATATTTCAACAATTTCAATCAGAATTGCACGAGAGATAATCGGCTGCTGCGCTCCTTTATTACAGCAAACGGAAACTGATTTTAACGGACTTTTAATCTGCGGTGCGCCCTGCAGCGGTAAAACAACGGTTTTGCGTGACATAGCAAGAGTGCTTTCACTAAAAAACAACAGCAAGGTTGCCGTAATTGACAGCAGAGGAGAAATTGCAGGTACGTCAAACGCAGTTTTTCAAAATGACATAGGTATGTGCGATATTCTTGACTGTTACCCCAGAGATAAGGGCATTACACACGCAATACGCTCACTTTCGCCCGACTACATAATTTGCGACGAAATCGGCAGTGATGATGATGTAAAAGCAATAGAGCAGTCTGTAAACAGCGGAGTCAGAATAATTGCGACAGTCCACGCTTCATCGCCACAGGAGCTTATTAAAAAGCATTACGGCAAAGCACTTTTAAAGACAGGAGCATTTGAAAAAATCGCCTTTCTTCATTCAAGAGAAAGAGCAGGAGCTATAAAGGCAGTCCTCGGCTGTGCAGAGGTGCTAAATGATTAAGGGAGTATCGGTGATTATCGTTTTTTGCTGTTTTACCTTAGCAGGCTTTTATTTTTCGTACAAATTAAGTAGGCGACAGCTTTTTTTAAAGGATTTTATCGCATTTCTGAAAACCTTTGAAACTCATATAAGATACAGCGCAGACGATATCTTCACGCTGATAAATATGAGTATGACGTCAGCTTCACTTTTGCCGATAAAGGAATATATAGTAAATAACAAGGGCAGCTTTAACGATTTGTGGCTTACCTCGATGTCGCATATAAACAAACAGACAGGACTAACCGCACAGGACAAAGCTCTTTTAGAGGGATTCGGAGCAGCACTCGGCACAACCGATGGACAGGGGCAGATAAATCACATAGAGCTTTACACAACGCTTTTTCAAAAAGCGTGTGACGAAGCACAACAGGAATTAAACGCAAAATCAAAGCTATACAAGCTACTCGGCTTTTTCGCAGGCGTTGCATTTGCTTTGATGGTTATTTAGAAAGTAAGAGGGATAACAAAATGGATGTTGATATGATTTTTAAAATTGCGGCAATAGGAATTATAGTTGCAATTTTAAATCAGCTTTTAGTACGCAGCGGCAGAGAGGAGCAGGCGCTTCTGACAACTATTGCGGGACTGATTGTTGCGCTGATGATGATAATCACCCAAATAAGCTCGCTGTTTACAACAATTAAATCCGTATTCGGCTTGTGATGAGTATTTTTGCAATTTGTGCCGTTTGCGTAATAACGGCTGTTATCTCTCTTGCGATTAAGCGGTATAACGGCGAAATATCAATAATCATAGCAATAGCCGGCTGTGTTGTTGTTTTGCTTTCTGTTATAAGCTATACAACAGATATTTTTTCGCAGATAAACTCAATAATCAAAACAGCAAACATAAACAGCGAGTACGTAGCCGTTCTGATAAAAGCGCTCGGTATCTGCTTTATAACAGAATTTTCAAGTGACTGCTGTAAGGATGCAGGTCAACTCTCGCTTGCAAACAACTGCACGGCAATAGGCAGACTTTTAGTGCTTGTAACTGCTCTGCCGCTTTTTAAAGAAATTTTAAATACCGCTGTATCGCTGATTACAATGCAGTCACAATAATTGACGTTACAAAAGCCGTAGCATAGGAATGATAATATGAAAAAAACAGTTGCCTTTTTGCTTTTTCTTTTATTTTTTATATTTTTTCTGCCAAATCAAGCTAATGCTTTAGAACAAAACAAAACCTTTGAGTCGCTTTTAAACCAAAGCAACGCAGAAAGTCTGATAGAACAGCTCCCGCAAGGCTCAAAGGACTCACTTAAAAACATAGGCGCAGATACAGCCGATGTATATAAGCTTTCGAACCTTTCATTTTTTGATTTTATAAAGGAAATATTAGCTGTTTTTGCAGGACAGGCAACAGCGCCGCTTAAAACAATAGGCACAGTTCTTGCTATAATGCTCTTATACGCAGTTTTTGACAGCTACAAGGATTCGCTGAAAATATCCCCGACACAGCAGGTACTCGACACCGTTGTAACGCTCTGCATAACCTGTGCAATAGTAATTCCCGTAACCTCCGTCATATCGTCATCAACCTCTGCAATAAAAAGCGCAGGAACGTTTATGCTTTCTTACATACCGATAATGGCGGTGGTGCTTATCGCCTCGGGCAGACAGCTTGCAGGCTCGTCATATTATGCTTCAATGATTTTAGCAGGCGAGGGTGTAGTTCAGATCTCATCAAATGTAATAACGCCTGTTTTAAACGGCTTTTTAGGAATAAGCGTCACAAGCGCAGTAACGCCGAACATAAATCTTAAAGGCGTAACACAGCTTCTTAATAAGCTGATTAAATGGTCGCTTGCTTTTATTATGACGGTTTTTTCAGCGTTTCTCACGTTCAAGTCAATTATAGCCACAGCTGTTGACAACGTGTCTGTAAGAGCCGTCAGATTTACACTTTCATCATTTATTCCCATAGTCGGCTCAGCACTTTCTGAGGCATACAAGACGGTGCAAAGCAGTGTTAATATGCTCAAATCAGGTATAGGTGTTCTTGTAATAATAGCGGTCGGGTTTATATTTCTGCCTGTTATCTCACAGTGTCTTATCTGGATGATTTCTCTTAATATAAGCAAATCGGTAGGCGAAGTGCTTAATTTAACACTGCCCTGTACGCTTATCGGTAATGTAATATCCGTTATATCAACGCTGTTTGCGGTAATTACCTGTATTATGTCGGTGTTTATCATCTCAACGGCGGTAATCCTTATGGCAGGCGGTGCGTCATGAACGGTATAACAGGCTCAGCTTTATCACTGTGTGCCGGCTGTATTTTATGCTCTGTAATCGGTATGCTCACACCTGACGGTAAGGGTAAAAAGGTGTTTAATCTTGTGCTGGGGTTGTTTTTAATTTGCAGTGTTATTCTGCCGATAAAAAACGCAGTCAGGGATTTTAACAATCTGCTCCAAAGCTCATCAAAAAACTCAGCCTTAATGCAGTCGGCTGATGAAAAGCTGAAAGACAGCATCATAAAGCAAACAGCCGACAATTTGGTGCTTGCACTAAACGAGCTTTATAAGGGGGAGGGCTTAACACCGAAAAACATCACAGTAGCAGTTACAAAAGAATCTGATGATGGTATAAAGGCAGATGAAATCTGCATATACATTAAAAAAGAGGACGAGGTAAATAAAAACAAATATATAAAGCTGACATACGATAACACAAAAATAAAGCCAAAGATAATTACGGAGTAGATTATGGACGGAAAAGTTAAAAAGCTTTCGAGCCTTTTTGAAAATGAAAAGCTGATTAAAATTATAATCATAATAGGAATAATCGCCATAGCTGTAATTTTTTTAAGCTCAATTACAGATTTTGACAATAGTAAACAAGAGGATGATGGTAAAATGTTTTCAGTTGAACAGTACAGGGGCGCACTTGAGCAAAGCATAGCCGAAATGCTTAGCTGTATAGAGGGAGTAGGTAATGTCAGGGTGCTTGTAACTATGGAAAATTCAACAGAGCAGGTCTATCTGCAAAACAGCACCGATACAAAAACAAAAGAAATTGAACCAAAAATCAGAGGAGCAGTAGTGGCCTGCAGCGGAGGAGCAAACCCTGTAACAGTCGATAAGGTGACAGAGTCGGTGACAAAGGCACTCGGCATATCCTCGTCAAAGGTATGCGTTTGCAAGCTGTCAGAATAAATAAAAAATATTTTAACGGAGGAATATATTATGAAAATCGAAAGAAGGCATATAGTGCTTGCGTCCTTGGTGCTGGCACTCGGTGCGGCTGTGTATCTTAACTGGCAATTTTCAGATGCTTCTTCACCTGATAATCTGTCTGTTGCAAAGGAGCTTGGCAAGGCTTCCTACGTCAGCAGTGCAAATGTATCAACCTCAGACGAAAAAGAGCCGGATAAAGAAACGCAGTCAAAGCAGGATGAATATTTTGCACAGGCAAAGTCAAAAAGACAGGAAACACAGGATAAGGTGCTTGACATAGCAAAAGAGGTGCTGACGCTTTCAAATTCATCAGAGTCGGCAAAGGAAAACGCAGTACAGCAGTCGGCAAAAATATCAGGCTACTTTGCACATCAGTCAAATGTTGAAAACATACTTATAGCAAAGGGCTTTTCGCAATGCTTGTGCTTTATTTCCGATGACGGCTGTTCCGTAATAGTTAAGCAAAGCGAAATGAAGGACGATAGTAGTTTAATAATCAAGGACGTTGTAGCGTCGCAGACAGGACTTACCTTTGACAAAATTTCAATAGTTACAATTTAATACATATATTTATTGACAGACTGTATTTCTTTTCGGTCTGTCATTTCTTTTGTTTGCAATTTGTCATATGATGTGATATACTAAATTATAATGTAATCATAAAGGAATGAGCGCTATGTGTACCGAAAATAATACAGAAAGCAAAAAGCTGTCAAGATATAAGCTAAGAGAACAAATTTTTCTTCTCTGCTTTGAAAAGCTGTTTAACGACGACAGCTTTGAGGATATTATCGAAAATACTATTGACAGCAGAGATTTACAGCTTGACAAAAAAGCAATAGAAACAGCTAAGAGGATAATCGAAAACAGCGAGCAAATCGACAGTTATATATCGGAGAATCTTAAAAAAGGCTGGAAAATATCAAGACTTTCAAGGGTGTCGCTCTCTGTAATGCGCCTTGCCGTATATGAAATGCTGTTTGAAGAAAAAATACCTGTCAGCGTTTCAATCAACGAGGCTGTAGAGCTTGCAAAGAAATATTCCGACGACGCTCCGTTTATTAACGGCGTATTAGGTGCTATTGCTCGTCAGCTCCCCGAAAAGGAGCAGTAAAATGGCTCTATACCTTGGCATAGATACAAGCAATTACACAACCTCTGTCGCAGTTTACGACAGCGAGAAAAACGAGGTTATACAAAGAAAACAGCTTTTACCTGTTAAAAAGGGCGAATTGGGACTTCGGCAGAGTGACGCTGTTTTTCACCACACACAACAGCTGCCAAAGCTCTTTTCTTCGCTTATGAGTGAGATTAACGGCGATTTAACCGCCATAGGTGTTTCAACACGTCCGAGAAGCGTTGACGGCTCGTATATGCCTTGCTTTACGGTCGGCAGCGGTACGGCTGAAATACTAAGCAGTGCTTTGTCTGTTCCTATTTATAAATTTTCACATCAGGACGGACATATTGCAGCAGCCCTTTTCAGCGCAGACAGTCTTTATCTTTTGACAGAAAAATTTATTGCGTTTCACGTAAGCGGCGGTACGACCGAAGCGGTACTTGTAAAGGGTGACAGCAATTATTCCCTTAGCATAGAAACCGTAGCAAAAACGCTCGACTTAAACGCAGGACAGGCTATAGACAGAGCAGGACTTATGCTTGATCTTTCATTCCCTTGCGGAAAAGAGCTTGAAAAGCTCGCACTTTTAAATAAATAAAAAATCAAGGTAAAGCCAACACTCAAAGGCTGTGACTGCTGTTTAAGCGGTCTTGAAAACATATGTCAAAAGATGCTTTCAAGCGGTGAGAGCAAAGAAAAAATCGCAGCCTTTTGTATATCTTATATTGATGAAGCTTTGTCACAGATGGCTTACAGACTAAAGGAGCAGTACGGAGAAATTCCGCTTGTTTTTGCAGGCGGTGTAATGTCTGACTCAATTATCAGAAATAATATGACAAAAAGGTTTAATTGCTTGTTTGCTCATCCCGAATTTTCCACAGATAACGCGGCGGGTATAGCCGTGCTTGCGTTTTTAAAACATAAAAATACTATAGGCAGCTGATACTAATGCAAAATATTTTATCTGTTTCACAACTTAATTTTTACGTGAAATCACTTCTTGATAATGATATGCACTTAGGCAGTGTATTTATATCGGGTGAAATCTCTAACCTTAAGGACCACTACAGCAGTGGTCACATTTATATGTCGCTCAAAGACGAAAAGTCGGTAATCAGCGCCGTTATGTTTGCAGGCTACGCAAGAACGCTTCGCTTTAAGCCTGAAAACGGAATGAAAATTATAGCAAGGGGCAGAGTAACGCTTTACGAAGCTACAGGACAGTATCAGCTTTATATTGAGGATATGCAGCCTGACGGCGCAGGCTCGCTTGCAATAGCCTTTGAACAGCTCAAAAACAAGCTGCAGTCACAGGGACTTTTCGATGCATCACATAAAAAGCCGATTCCGAAATTCCCGAAATCAATTGCCGTTATCACTTCTCCGACAGGTGCGGCTATTGCCGACATTAAAAACATACTTTTTCGCCGTTATCCTAATATAGATGTCATAGTCTGCCCTGTACTCGTTCAGGGCGAAAATGCGCCGAAACAGCTTACAGAAATGGTGAACCTTGTCAGCCGTTACAAGGCGGCAGATGTAATTATAATCGGCAGGGGCGGCGGCTCGGCAGAGGATTTGTGGGCGTTTAACAGCGAAGAACTGGCTTGCGCAATATACGACTGCACTGTTCCTGTTATTTCAGCAGTAGGACACGAAACTGACTTTACAATCTGTGACTTTGTATCCGATTTACGTGCGCCTACCCCTTCGGCGGCGGCAGAGCTTGCAGTACCCGACAGAGCAGAGCTTTTGCAGAACTTAAACGCTCAAAAGCAATATATCGACTCCTTAACAGACAGAAGGCTGACACAGCTTAGCAAAACGCTTAAAGTACTAAGCACTCGCATAAATGCGGCTTCACCCTTGTATAAGCTTAATATCCTTGAAAATAAGCTTGACTTAACCTCTTCAAAAATAAATGCGTTAATGCAGAATAAGCTAAGAGAAAAATCAGAAAAAATAACCTCGCTGTCATCAAAGCTCGAAGCGCTGAATCCGATTTCTGTTTTGTCAAGAGGTTATTCAATGGCTACCGTATCTGACAAAATAGTAAGATCCGTAAACGATGTTTCTAATAACGATATCATCACAGTACACCTTAAGGACGGCTGTGTAACTGCAGCTGTCACAGATATTGCGAATAACGAATAATCTTTGCCCTTTGCGAAAGGAATGGTATAAATATGTCATTTGCTCATTTACATGTTCATACCGAATACAGCCTGCTTGACGGCGCCTGCCGTATTGGCAGGCTTGTAAGTCACGCAAAAAACTTAGGGCAAACTGCGCTTGCAATCACCGACCACGGTGTAATGTACGGCGTTATTGATTTCTACAGAGAATGTAAAAAGCAGGGTATAAAGCCGATTATCGGCTGTGAGGTTTATGTTGCACCTCGCTCACGCTTTGACAAAACGTATGAGCTTGACCGTGAATATTACCATATGGTGCTTTTGTGTGAAAATAACACAGGGTATCAGAACCTTACAAAATTAGTGTCAAAGGGCTTTTCCGAGGGCTTTTATAACAAGCCGAGAATTGACGATGAGCTGCTTTATAAATATCACGAGGGACTTATCTGCCTTTCTGCCTGTCTTGCAGGCGAGCTTCCGAAAAAAATACTAAGACGTGACTTTGAGGGCGCAAGACAAAAAGCACTTTTTTATCAACAGCTTTTCGGCAGAGATAATTTTTTTATAGAGCTTCAGAACCACGGAATAAAGGAACAGGAGGAAAGCAATCCGTTCCTTATAAAAATCGCAAACGAAATAAACGCACCTCTTGTTGTTACAAACGACTGTCACTATATAACAAAGGAGGACAGTGCGTCACACAATATACTTCTGTGTATCCAGACGAACAAAACAATAAATGACGAGGATAAAATGGAGTTTAAGACAGAGGAGTTTTATCTTAAGTCAGAACAGCAAATGCGTGAGCTTTTTCCCGATTTGCAAAACGCCTTTGACAACACGCAAAAAATCGCCGACAGATGCAACGTTGAGTTTGAGTTTGGTGTAAGAAAGCTGCCTCATTTTGATGTGCCTGATAACAGAGATCATTTTGAGTATTTCAAGGAGCTTTGCTATAACGGACTTTATAAGCATTACGGAAAAACACCCGACAGCAGTCTTGTAAGCCGTCTTGAATATGAGCTGTCGATTATCAGAAAAATGGGGTTTGTCGATTACTTTTTAATCGTCAGCGACTTTGTAAATTACGCAAAATCGCAGGGGATACCCGTAGGACCGGGCAGAGGCTCGGGCGCAGGCTCGCTGTGTGCATATTGCATAGGTATCACAGGTATTGATCCTATAAAATACAACCTGATTTTTGAACGCTTTTTAAATCCCGAGCGTGTAAGTATGCCCGACTTTGATATTGACTTCTGCAAGGAAAGAAGGTCAGAGGTTATCGACTACGTGGTGCGAAAATACGGCGAGGATCACGTGGCGCAGATTATCGCCTTCGGCACAATGGCGGCAAGGGGCGCTATACGTGACGTAGGCAGAGCGATGGCTATTCCTTACTCAACGGTAGATAAAATAGCAAAGCTCGTACCGTCAGACATAGGTATGACAATTGAAAAAGCGTTATCTATCAGTCCCGAGCTTAAAAAGAGCTATGATACAGACGAGCAGATTCACACGCTTATTGACACCGCTTTAAAAATCGAGGGTATGCCTCGCCACGCAACAACACACGCCGCAGGCGTAGTTATTACAGAAAAGCCTGTCAGTGACTACGTACCTCTTGCAAAAAATGATGAAGCAATCGTCACGCAGTACACAATGACAACGCTTGAGGAGCTTGGACTTCTCAAAATGGACTTTTTAGGTCTTAGAAATTTAACCGTAATAAATGACGCAGTCAATATGATAAACGAAAGCGGAAATATTATTGACATCAGCAAAATCGACGAGAACGACCAAAAGGTGTTCGAGATGATTTCCTCGGGTCATTCCGACGGTGTGTTCCAGTTTGAAAGCACAGGAATGAAAAACGTGCTTGAAAGATTAAAGCCAAATTCCGTTGAGGACTTAATCGCTGTCATCTCCCTTTACAGACCCGGACCTATGGACAGTATTCCGACTTATATAGAAAACCGTCACAATCCATCAAAAATCAGGTATAAGCATCCGCTCTTAAAGGATATTCTTGAGGTTACATACGGCTGTATAGTATATCAGGAGCAGGTAATGCAGATTTTCAGAACGCTTGCAGGCTATTCACTCGGCAGAGCCGACATTGTGCGCAGAGCTATGAGCAAGAAAAAGCACGATGTAATGGAGCGTGAGCGAAAAATATTTATTGAGGGATACATAAACGAAAACGGAGAAATTGAGGTTGAAGGCTGTCAGCGTCGAGGAGTAAGCAGAGAAGTCGCAGAGTCGGTTTTCTCAGAAATGGAAAGCTTTGCTTCCTATGCCTTTAACAAATCACACGCCGCCGCCTATGCAACTGTTGCGTATCAGACAGCGTGGCTTAAATGCCACTATCCGAAGCAGTATCTAGCGTCCCTTATGACAAGCGTTCTCGATAATCAGAACAAGCTCTCCGTTTATATCTGCGAATGTCAGCGACTTGGCATCTGCGTTTTGCCGCCACACGTAAACGAAAGCTCTCACGGCTTTTCTGTAGTCGGTGAAAATATCCGCTTCGGTCTTATGGCTATCAAAAACCTGGGAGCGAAATTTATTGATGCAATTATTGAGGAAAGAAAAAAATCTCCCTTCACATCATTTTACGATTTTTGCAAGCGTTTGTACGGCGCTTCTATGAACAGTCGTGCGCTTGAAAGCCTTATCAAATGCGGTGCGCTCGATAACCTTGATGCTAACCGCAGACAAATGCTCAGCCTTGCAAAGTCAATTCTAAACGATATAGAATACGAAAAACGCAACAGTTTGGGCGGTCAGATGTCGCTTTTTGAAATGAGTGAGGAAACGGCAAAATCAGCAGAACCTGCTCTGCCCGATTTAAAGGAATTTCCGCTGTCAGAGCTTCTTTTTATGGAAAAGGAAACGGCAGGAATGTACCTGTCAAGCCACCCGTTAAGCGAATACGAAAGGTATCAAAAAGCCATAAGAGCCGACAGAATTTTATCACTTATCGACTCTGACAACAGCTCAAAATATAAGGACGGCACAAATGTAAGGCTTGTCTGTATTGTAACAAAGCTTAAAAATCAACTCACACGCAGTAACAAAATGATGGCGTTTGTAACAGTTGAGGACAAAACAGGCAGCACAGAGCTTTTGGTATTTCCTAATGTTTTAGAAAAGTGCGGCAGGTTTTTGTATGATGGCAGTATTATCGAGGTTATAGGCACTCTGAGCTTTAAGGAAGAGGAGGCAAAGGTAATCTGCAACGAAATAAAGCCGCTGCCTACCCCCGATAAGCTTGAAAAATATATACTCGATAACAAAGCAAAGGCGGATTCTGCTGAGAATAATTCAAATCACAGAAAAACACTTTACCTTAAAATCGACAGTATTAAGAGTAAAACGTTTGAAAGGGTAAAAAATCTTCTCGAAATATTTGACGGCGCAACACCTGTTGTTCTGTTTTTATCATATGAAAACAAGGCGGTAAAAGCTCCGCAAAGCTTGTACGTTGATGCAAATCCCGTTCTTTTGCGTGAGCTTTGTAGTATTTTAGGTAAAGAAAGCGTAATATTGAAATGATTTTAAAAATAAAACGTCAAAAAGTTTGCAAAACACTTGTTATTGTCAAAAAGATGTATTATAATAACATTGATTAAGCTTTATTATGAAAGTAATATAATAATTTCCTTGGGAGGAATTTTCTATGGCTAAAAAGAAAATAGCAGTTTTGACAAGCGGCGGTGACGCTCCGGGTATGAATGCCGCTGTTCGTGCAGTTGTTCGTGCCGGTATTGTAAAGGGTATGGACGTAATCGGTGTTTACAGAGGCTACAACGGACTTTTAAACGGTGACATTGCAGAAATGAATCTGCGTTCTGTTTCAGAAATCATCGGCAGAGGCGGCACTACTCTATACACAGCAAGAAGTGAAGAGTACAACACACCTGCAGGTGTGCAGAAGGCTGCCGACTATTGCCGTCAGATAGGAGTATCGGGCGTTGTTGTAATCGGCGGCGACGGTTCCTTCAGAGGTGCCAGAGATTTATCAAATGCAGGCATTCCCTGTGTAGGTATTCCGGGTACTATCGACAATGATATTGCCTGCAGTGAATATACAATCGGCTTTGACACAGCTATGAACACAGCTATGGAAATGATTGATAAAATCCGTGATACAGCCCAGTCGCACGACCGCTGCTCGGTAGTAGAGGTTATGGGCAGACGCTGCGGTGATATTGCACTCCAGACAGGTATCGCCTGCGGAGCAACAGCAATTCTTGTTCCCGAAATGCCTTATAATATCGAAAATGACGTTATCGCAAAAATCCAGTCAACACGCAAAACAGGCAAACAGCACTTTATCATCATTGTTGCCGAGGGTGTTGGCGGTGTAAACGATATTGCAAAGTATATTCAGCAAAGACTTGGCATTGAGTCGAGAGCAACAATCTTAGGTCACGTTCAGCGTGGCGGTTCACCGACACTTCGTGACAGAGTAATGGCTACCTCGTTAGGTCACAGAGCAGTAGAGCTTCTTGAGGACGGCATCGGCGACAGAGTTGTCTGCATTAAGGACGGCAGAGTATTCGACTACGATATAACAGAGGCTCTCAATATGAAGCGTGTATTTGACGAAAAGCTTTACAAAATTTCAATGGACGTTTCTATCTGATATTATCTGAAAATCAAACAAAGTCTGAAAGGCACAATTTTTATTGTGCCTTTTATTTAAATAAAGGGTTAAGGTAATGAACGGTAAGCATTCAATAAGTGAAATCGGCTTTGTAAGCTGTTATGGAGTAGCTTTAAAGGAATTTGACAAACAGTCTGTGCACACAAGCGTACTGTCAAATGTTCGCAGGGCTTTTTTTCAGACAGGCAAACAGCAAAAAAATAATTTCACTAAAAAAACTGACAATGCAATTTATAAATTTAATTATCATTTGTCAAAAAACACAATCAAATGGGTAGCATATAAAAATAAGGCTGTTTACCAGAATGTAGTAAATCAGCCTGAAAATAAGTATTATATACAGACCTTTGATGATTACGGCAGAATTGTAAAGCACGATTTTTTTGATGAAAATCATATATGGCTTAAAACTACCTACTACAGCACAGGTGACAAAGAGGGCGTATTATGCTCTGTTGTGCCTTATGAGATTTCAGGTCAGCCTGTTATTTTAAGGTACAACACAGGTGCTGACAAGCCTGTTGTTCTGTATTTGTGTGAAGCACCGCAAACACAGGAGCAGTCAGAGCTTTTAAATAAGTCTGATTGTCTGATTGAAGCTGAGGTGTTAAGCGACAGCTCTGTTTTACTTTTTGCAAATGAAGAAAATAAGCTTCTGTACCTGTCAAAGCTAAACAGCGTAAAAGAAAGTATAAATCAAAAAAATGCACCAAAGGTATATATAACAGAGCAGGACAAAAAAGACGGAATTACTCTTAGAAAAGAGGATTTTAACCTTTCTAAAAATCTGAACGATACTTTTCATATTGAACAGTCAGAACCTTTCTCGCAAATGCAGACTCCGCTTGACTTCCTTTCTGTAGATGAAAAAAATCAGGATGAAGAAATATCTCAGATGCAACCAACTGAGAATACCGAAAATAATGATATTGCGTTGGAGGATAACAGCACAGAAAAAGAAATTGAAATTCAGTCAATAATTGAACAGGCGGAGTTTTTTGATAATTCTGCTGACGAAATCAAAGCAGAAGCTTCTCTTGCAGAAAACGAAGAGATAACCGATGACAAAGAGCAGGAGCAAACAGCCGAAGCGTTAGCTATTAAGGCTGTTGAGCAAATAGACGCTGTTATGAACTTTGATGACGAAAAAACAACGCCTGTTATTGACGACAAAGAGCCTGACGCAGTAATATCCAATCAGCAGGACACATACCGTTATTACGGTGAAACTGACGAAAACGGCAAAAGAGAGGGCTACGGCAGAACCGTTATGCAAAACGGACTTACCGCTTATGACGGACAATATGAAAATGATATGCGAAACGGCTTCGGCTGTTTTTATTACAAAAACGGCGGCTTTTGTTATGCAGGTCAGTGGCTTGACAATAAGAAAAACGGTATGGGCGTCTGCCGCCGTGACAGTGACGGAGTAATTCAGCTCGGCAAATGGAAGGATGACAAATCAGTTGGAGTTGCCGCCAGAGCTGACGACAAAGGGAACATAACGTATGTAGGAAAGTACAAAAACGGCAAGCGTGACGGTATAGGCGTAACGTTTGATGAAAATTCAAACCCCGTTGTTGCACTGTGGAAGGACGGGACAGTAGTTCAGCTTTTGTATAAATCTGAGGAAAACGGTGAGATAGATGAATGATTTTTTTGATAAGCTTGTTGACGAATATATACCTAACATTGTTGCAGGTTTTATCATCTTTTTTATACTTTACTGGCTAGCAAAGGTGCTGACTAAGCTTATCGGCAGAGCATTAAAGAAAAGCAGGGTTGAACACGCAGTTGTCACCTTTATCATGTCGTTTGTAAAGGTGGCGCTCAATTTTATCGCTATAATAACAGCGTTTGCAACAATGGGAGTTGACGTTACATCAATTGTAACGGCATTAGGTGCGGCGGCTGTTACTGTCGGTTTAGCACTTCAGTCAAGTATGTCGAATATCGCAAGCGGTGTGCTTATCATAATCAACAAGCCGTTTAAGGCTGGCGATTTGCTTGAATTTGAAGATCTGACAGGTACTGTTACAAAAATCGAGCTTTTCAATACGTACCTTACTACTTTTGACAACAAAACAGTAGTTATTCCGAACTCACGTCTTACATCAAACAATGTAGTAAACTGCACCGGACTTATAGACAGACGTATGGATCTGAAATACACTATAAGCTACGAGGATGATATTGCAAAGGTAAAGGGGCTTCTGTACTCGTTTATTGCAGACTATGAGCTGATTTTAAAGGATCCTCAGCCGCTTGTCTGCGTCGGCGAGCATTTGTCAAACGGTGTAGAGATTATTGCCAAGGTCTGGGTAAACAAGGACGATTACTGGGATGCTTATCACTATATGCAGGAAAATGTAAAACTACTGTTTGACAAAAACAACATCACAATTCCGTTTGAGCAGGTTGTTATTCATAATTCTGTCAACAATGATAAATAATTTGCAGATTACTGCAAATAATAGTGGTGCAACAATATTACGGTTGCACCATTTTATATGAGGTGACAAATTTTATGAAAAAAACTATCTGCACTTTATTTTTTGTACTTGTACTTGCACTCACATTTGCAGGCTGTGGCGGTAACAATCAGAACAAGAATAATAACAACGATGCAACACAGAGCTCTTCATCAACTCAAAGTACGTCGTCAACACAAAGTAATTCCGAAAACAAAAATGAAGGGAACAATTCAACACAAGGCTCAACAGGCGGTAACTCAAACAACGGTACGGTGGAGGATAAAGACGGAATCATCGGCAATGAAAAGCCAAAGGATAACGATGATTTCAGCATTGAGATTTACGACACAACTTCACCGAGTGCCGCCGCAACAGATAACAACAGATAAAAGCATACAGCACTGCAAATTACAAAAGCAGTGCTGTTTTTCTGTTATTATTCAATTCAATGCTATACAACCTTTTCAAGCTCCCTCTTAAGCTTTGCGATTATTTTCTTTTCAAGTCTGCTGATATATGACTGAGAAATCCCCATCATATCAGCAACCTGTTTTTGTGTATGCTCCTTTTTTCCGTTTAAGCCAAACCTGAGCTCCATTATCATAGCCTCACGTGAGCTAAGCCGTGATACTGCTTCAAGCAGTAAAGAGCATTCAACCTCCTGCTCAATGTTTTTGTTTACAGCGTCACTGTCAGAGCCGAGCACGTCGCACAGCAAAAGCTCGTTTCCGTCCCAATCGGTGTTGAGCGGCTCTTCTATAGAAACCTCGTTTTTAAGCTGACTAGTCTTTCTTAAAAACATCAGTATTTCATTTTCAATACATCTTGAAGCGTATGTTGCAAGCTTTATATTTCTGTCGGGCGAAAAGGTGTTTACAGCCTTAATAAGTCCGATAGTGCCTATTGAAATCAAGTCCTCCACATTACAGCCGGAGCTTTCAAACTTTTTTGCTATATAGACAACAAGCCGTAAATTATGAACAATAAGCGGCTCACGTGCGGTGTCGTCCCCCTCAGATATTTTTTCCATAATTTTCGCTTCTTCCTTTGCAGATAAGGGCGGCGGCAGAGTTTGAGGTCCGTTTATGTAATATACCTCGTCGTTTGTGCTGATTTTCGTGAAAAGACGCAGCACCGCCTTTAATATCCTGTCTTTAAGCCTGCGCATAAATTTTCCTCCGATTCTATAATGTTGCTGTTAATAATTGCTTTTATTTCGCCGACAATAATATTTTCGCAAACTCCGATGTAAATTTCTTTTTCAATCCTTTTGCTGTTAATATATACATCATCAGCTCTGAACCCTTTTATTATTCCGCTGCCGCCAAGACTTGAAAAGGGGATAACCCTCATATTGCTTTCATCATAAAAAAGATTTCTCAGAACAGATTTTTCTGCTATTATCACTTCTGCTCCCGAAAAAGGCTCTGTCAGACTGCAGCCTGTATCAATTCTGCCGTCAAAGGCAACGCTTTTGTTTTTTAAATAAACAGTCACCCTGTAAATATGGTGCGGCGCGCTTCTGCGCTTTGTGATATGCTGATATATCCGCAAAATCAGATAACAAATTACGGTAGAAGAAAGCAAAAACAGGGGAGAGATATGAAAATAAACAACGTCGTTTAATATTACAAGATTTTTCGGTTTCAGTAAGCTGTAAAGCATAATCATAATTCCGCAGAATAAAAAGCTGACAGCAAAAAATGCAAATGTTCTTTTAGCAAATTCCTTCAAACGACATTTTTCAAATGCAATAGGCACAATCACAACGGCACAGAATAACCTGCACAGTAAGGACAACATAATAGAAAGCTCCGGCAGCAGCGCAAGCAGACTGAATATACCTCCTGCAAGGCTTGCTAAAATCAGTCTTTTTGTACTCGTTTTAAGATGTAAAAGCCTTTGAACACCAAGCAAAAGAAAATATGTAATAAATACATTCAAAAAGATAAGCACATCAATATAAATTTTCTGCAAGCTATCACCCCTTGTGTGTGATATTATTATTGCATAATCACAAAATAATAATTGTCACAATATAGTCAAATAACAGTACTGTTTTTGTCGATAAAAACGTGCGGATTTTTCAAAACTCAGGCAAATGCAATTTTGCACAATATTTTATGTTCTGTATAATAAAAACTATAAATTTAATAAATTTTACAAATTTTGAATGTAAATTTTACAAATCTTGAATGTTATACATTGACTTTTAGTCGATATTGTTGTAAAACTATAATTATAAATAAAAATCGGCGGTGATAGTTTTGGCAAATGCAACTATAGAAAAAATCCGCAGTGCAGAAATCTCTGCCATGCAGTGTGAACAGCTTGCAAAGGAAGAGTGCGCAAATGAAATAAACAGCGCAAAAGAGCAGGCAAATAAGATTATAGAAAAGCACAGACAGACAGCCTTACAGCAAGCACAAAGCAAAAAGGACGAGGCTTTAAAAAAAGCACAGCTGCTGCTTGATAATGCTGTGCAACAAGCAAAAAAGCAGTCTGATGAGCTGATTCATAGTTCAGAAAAAAATCAGGATAAAATAACGAAGCTGTTATTGGAAAAATTAGTATAAATGGGGCGTTAATATGGCAATACTCCGTATGCAAAAAATTTCCGTATTTGCTCTGCGCCGTGACAGAAAAGCAATCCTTGAAACGCTGCAAAGAAAAGGAGTAGTAGAAATCTCTGATATGCCGCTTTCCGACAGTGTTTTTTCAAAGGATAATACCGCTGTTTCACAGGCGGGCTTCAGAAAGAATTCAACGGCAGCACAACAGGCGCTTGAAATAACAGAGCAATATGTTCCGTCAAAAAAATCAATACTTTCTTCCTTTGAGGGCAGAAAAATCATTTCTAAGGACGAGTACTACGAAAATGTTGCAAGGGCGACAGAAATTATGAAGGACGCCTACAGCATTATTAACCTCAGCAAAAGCATCGCACAGGCGAAAGCGTCTGTTATAAGCTACTCGCAAAGGATAGAGTCGCTAAAGCCGTGGCTTTCTCTTGACGTTTCAATGAGATTCAAGGGAACAAAATCAACAGCCGCCTTTATAGGAACTTTGCCCGAGCTGTGGGACGAAACAAAAATCCTCACAGAGCTTAGCAAGCAATCAGATGAAGAAATCCCTTATGAGGCAGAGATTGCATCGGCAAACAATGATTTTACCTGTGTGTTTATCGTAACACCGCTTAGGTACAGACAAAAAGCAGAAGCGGCACTCAGGCAAATAGGCTTTGCAAAGCCGACGGTTGATTCAAAGCACCCGCCGAGGGAGCAGACGGAAATACTTCAAAAAAAGATAGAAAATCTGTCAAAAGAAATAGAAGAATCGGAAAATCAGATAAAATCGTACGCAGACAAAAAGAATCTGCTAAAATTTATGCAGGACTACTACACAATGCGAGCTGAAAAGTACGAGATTATAGAAAAGCTCTCAAACACAAAGCACGTTTTTGTTCTGACAGGCTATATCGTTAAGGACAACGCACAAAGGCTTCTTGACTTGCTTGTCGAAAGGTTTGACGCACACGTTGAGCTTTCTGACAGCGAGGACAAGGATACTCCCGTAGCATTAAAAAATAACGCATTCTCAGAGCCTGTAGAAAGCGTTCTTAAAACGTACAGCCTGCCTAAAAGAAGCGAAATTGACCCGACATCAATTATGGCTGTTTTCTATTACGTTTTCTTCGGACTTATGTTTTCTGATGCCGGCTACGGACTTGTAATGAGCCTTGCCTGCGGTATCGTGCTTAAAAAGTTCAAAAATATGGAGCAGTCGCTTAGAAAAGCAGTCAAGATGTTCTTTTACTGTGGTATTTCTACAGTGTTCTGGGGACTTATGTTCGGTAGCTTTTTCGGTGATGCAGTAAGCGTTATATGTCAGACATTTTTAGGAATGTCGCCACAGCAGGTTCCGATTATCCCCGGTATCACAACGCCGATGTGGTTTAACCCGGTAACAGATCCGATGAGAATGTTGATGATTGCGTTTTTATTCGGCATAATCCACCTGTTCTTCGGCTTAGGCTTGCAGGGCTATATGCACATAAGAAACGGTCACTTCAAATACTTTATATATGATGTGCTAAGCTGGTATCTGCTCGTATTGGGCGGTATCTTAGCCTTACTGTCGCTTGATATGATGAAGGATATTGCAGGCTTTATACTTCCGCCGCAGTTCTTAACAATCGGCGGTATTATGGCTTTAGTCGGAGCAGTCATAATTCTGCTTTTCTCCGGAAGAGAAAGCAAAAATCCCGTAAAGCGACTGCTAAAAGGCGCATACGGACTTTACGGAGCGACAGGCTATTTAAGCGATATTTTATCCTACAGCCGTCTTTTGGCACTCGGACTTGCCACAGGCGTAATCGCACAGGTTTTTAATCAGATAGGCAGTATGTTCGGCGGCAGTGTTTTGGGACTTATACTGTTCTCAATAATATTTATAGTCGGTCATGCTATCAATATAGGCATCAATGCACTGGGTGCTTACGTTCATACAAACAGATTACAGTTCGTTGAATTTTTCGGTAAGTTTTATGAGGGTGGAGGCAGAGAGTTTAAACCCTTTAAAATAAATACAAAGCATTATAACATCAAGGAGGAACTTTAATTATGGCAGATTTATTACAGAATTCAGGTTTGTTTTTCGCACTTTTAGGTGCAGCATTCGCAACATTTTTTGCAGGTATCGGTTCTGCAATCGGTGTTGGTAAGGCAGGCGTTGCAGCATCGGGAGTTTTAGCTGAAGAGCCGTCACTATTCGGTAAGGTTCTTATCTTCCAGCTTCTTCCGGCTACACAGGGCATCTACGGACTTTTGGTAGCTTTCCTAATCCTTACAGGTACAGGTATCATCGGCGAGCCTAAGGACATAACACTGCTTCAGGGACTTCTTTATTTCTCAGCTTCATTACCAATCGCTTTCGCAGGTCTTTTCTCTGCAATTCATCAGGGTAACTGCGCAGTTGCAGGTATCGGAACTGTTGCAAAAAAGCCTGACCAGATGGGTAAAGCAATCATTCTGCCTGCAATGGTAGAAACATACGCAATTTTGGCTTTGCTTGTTTCAATTCTTGCAGTATTCGGTATTCCGAACATAAAATAATTTGTGGGAGATACGGCTATGACCGGACTTGATAAAATATTAGAACAGATTAAAGCAGACGGTGACAAAGAAGCCTTGGCTTTAAAGCAGGAGTGCAAGGCACAGGTTCTGGAAATCCTTGCACAGGCAGAAGCTGACGGCAAACAGCAGGCGGCTTTAATTCTTGCAAAATCAGAATCAGAGTGCAAGGGTATTGAAGAAAGAGCAAAATCGTCATCACAGCTTAAAATCAGCAACGCAATGCTTTCTGCAAAGCAGGAGGTAATAGGCAAAACAATCTCAAATGCTATACAAAGCATCAAATCTTTGCCTGAAAAAGAGTACTTTGACCTTATCACAAAAATGATAAAGAAAAATCACAACGGCAAGCCTTGTGAAATCCGTTTTAGTAAAAAAGACCTCGACCGTATGCCTGCTGATTTTAAAAAGAGCTTAAAAGAGCTTGACAAAGCACTTACGCTGTCAGACGTTCCTGCCGATATAGACGGCGGCTTCATTCTTGTTTACGGAATGATAGAAGAAAACTGTAGCTTTGACGCAATTTTTTCTGATTTGTCCGAGCAGCTGACAGACGAAGCGGCAGCTGTCTTGTTTTCATAAGGGGAGGCAATGCTTATGCCACAGGACTACACATACGCAGTTGCCAGAATACGCTCAAAGGAGCTTAGCCTTTTTTCGCAAAAGGAGCTTGACGAGCTGATAAACCAACCCGATTACGATTCCTGCATACGATATCTGTCGGATAAAGGTTGGGGAAGCGACAGCGAAAAATTAACCTCCGACGAGCTTTTAAAGCAGGAGGAAAACAAGCTATGGCAGCTGATGAAGGAGCTTGTACCCGATGAATCAGCCTTTGACTTTTTCAGGGTATCAAAGGATTTTCACAACTTAAAGGTTGCCGTAAAGGCGGCTACAAGAGGAGCAAAAACAGACGGAATGTATATGCAAAACGGCACAACAGAGCCAAGCGTGATTGCGTCTGCCGTTGAAAACAGAGATAAAAACAAGCTACCGGACTTTTTAAGAGATATAGCACAGCAGTCAATTACAACACTTTTGCAATCGTCAGACGGTCAGCTTTGCGATATTATGATTGACAAGGCATCTCTTGACTATGTTTACTATCTTACACAGCAAAGCGACAACGAAATAATAAGGCTTTACGGAGAATTATTTGTAGCGTCGTCCGACATTAAAATTGCCGTTCGCTGCTGCAAGACAAATAAAAGCGCAGAGTTTGCAAAAAAAGCTATGGCAGAGTGTGACACGCTTAATGTAAATACACTTGCCACAGCCTGTGCAAAGGGGTTTGACGCTGTCTGTGATTATCTTTTAAAAACGTCATACAAAAGCGCTTTAGAGCCGCTTAAAAAATCACCGTCAGCCTTTGAAAAATGGTGTGACGATTTACTCACCGACAAAATGAAAGATCAGAAAAGAGAGCCTTTCTCAATAGGTCCTCTTGTAGCTTATATAATCGCTCGTCAGAACGAAATCAAGGCTGTACGATTGATTTTATCGTGCAAGCTCAATTCACTTGACGAAGCAGTAATTAAAGAAAGACTGAGGGATATGTATGTATAGAGCAGCTGTAATCGGCGACAGAGATAGTATATACGGCTTTTCTGCCCTTGGTCTTGATGTGAATATCGTAGAACACGGCGAGGATGCAAGGCCGATTTTCAAAAAGCTTTCGACAGGCGAATATGCCATTATTTTTATAACCGAATATTTAGCCGAGGAGTTATCAGAAGAAATCGAAAAGCTAAGCGACAGCCGTACACCTGCCGTTATACCGATTCCCGGTGTAACAGGCAACACAGGCTGCGGTATCAAGGCTGTTAAAGCTTCTGTCGAAAAGGCTGTCGGCAGTGATATTATTTTTAATGATTAAAAACTCTGATTGATATACCTGACTACTATTTAAAACCCACGAAGGGATGATTAAAATGAGCAAGGGAACTATTAAAAAGGTTGCAGGCCCTCTTGTTATTGCAGAGGGTATGCGTGATGCCAATATGTTCGATGTTGTGCGTGTATCAAAGCATCGACTTATCGGCGAAATAATCGAAATGCACGGCGATCGTGCTTCAATTCAGGTTTATGAAGAAACCTCGGGACTCGGCCCCGGCGAGCCGGTAGAGTCAACTAATTCACCGCTTTCAGTTGAGTTAGGCCCCGGACTTATAAAGAGTATTTATGACGGTATTCAAAGACCGCTTGACGATATTATGAAAATAAGCGGTGCGAACCTGCAAAGAGGTGTAGAGGTGCCGTCACTAAAGCGTGACATAAAATGGGATTTTGAGCCGACTGTGAAGGTGGGCGATGCTGTCGTATCAGGCGATGTAATAGGCACAGTGCAGGAAACAGAAATAGTCCTGCACAAAATTATGGTGCCAAACGGCGTAAGTGGTAAGATTAAATCAATAACAAAGGGCAGCTTTACCGTAGAAGAAACGGTTGCAGTTGTAACAAAGGATAACGGCGAGGACGTGCCTCTTACACTTATGCAGAAATGGCCTGTACGTGTAGGCAGACCATACAAGAAAAAGCTGCCGCCCGATATGCCGCTTGTCACAGGTCAGAGAGTAATTGATACGCTTTTCCCGATTGCAAAGGGCGGTGTAGCGTCAGTACCGGGACCTTTCGGTAGCGGTAAAACGGTAGTTCAGCATCAGCTTGCAAAATGGGCAGAGTCCGATATAGTAGTTTATATCGGCTGCGGTGAGCGTGGAAACGAGATGACCGACGTTTTAAACGAATTCCCTGAGCTAATAGACCCCAAAACAGGTCATTCTCTTATGGAAAGAACTGTGCTTATTGCAAATACCTCCGATATGCCTGTAGCTGCACGTGAAGCGTCAATCTACACAGGTATAACAATAGCTGAGTATTTCAGAGATATGGGTTACTCTGTTGCACTTATGGCAGACAGTACGTCACGTTGGGCAGAGGCGCTGCGTGAAATGTCGGGCAGACTTGAAGAAATGCCCGGTGAAGAGGGTTATCCTGCTTATTTAGGCTCACGTCTTGCACAGTTCTATGAACGTGCCGGCAGAGTAATTATAAATTCATCAGAAGAAAAAGAAGGTGCACTGTCTGTTATCGGCGCAGTTTCACCTCCGGGCGGCGATATTTCAGAGCCTGTTTCTCAGGCTACGCTCCGTATTGTAAAGGTGTTCTGGGGACTTGATTCCTCACTTGCATACAAGCGACATTTCCCGGCTGTGAACTGGCTGACGAGCTACTCGCTGTACGTTGACTCAATGGCAGACTGGTACAAGGAAAACGTTGATGAAAGCTGGATGGACTGCCGAGGAAGAATTATGCACATTCTTCAGGAGGAAGCAGAGCTTGAAGAAATCGTAAAGCTTGTAGGTATGGACGCTTTGTCAGCTCCCGATAGAATAAAACTTGAGGCAGCTCGTTCCGTTCGTGAGGACTTCTTGCATCAGAACGCATTCCACGAAACAGATACGTACACAACGCTTGAAAAGCAGCTTATGATGCTAAAGCTTATACTTGAGTACTTTGACCTTGCAACAGACGCTCTGTCAAAGGGCGCAGACGTTGAAAAGCTGATAGGTTTGCCTGTACGTGAGCGAATAGGCAGATTTAAGTATGTGCCGCAGGAAAATATCGGCAAGGAATATGATGCTGTTAAAAATCAGCTTGAGCTTGATATAGAAACACTCGTTTCACAAGGAGGCGAAAACTAATGCCAAAGGAATACAGAACTATAGAAGAGGTTTCAGGCCCCTTGATGCTTGTTAAGGACGTCACCGATGTTAATTATAACGACTTGGGAGAAATTGAGCTTGCAAGCGGTGAGGTTCGCCGTTGTAAGGTTCTTGAAATAAACGGCGGCGATGCGCTTGTTCAGCTTTTTGACTCATCAGCAGGTATCAACCTGTCAAATTCAAAGGTTCGCTTTTTGGGCAGGAGTATGGAGCTTGGCGTTTCAAAGGATATGCTCTCACGTGTATTTGACGGTATGGGCAGACCTATTGACGGCGGCCCCGAAATTCTTCCTAAAAAGAGAATGGATATCAACGGCTTGCCTATGAATCCGGCGGCAAGAAATTATCCGCAGGAGTTTATACAAACAGGTGTTTCGGCCATTGACGGACTTAACACACTTGTAAGAGGTCAGAAGCTGCCGATATTCTCAGCCTCAGGCTTACCTCACGCAAATCTGGCGGCGCAAATAGCACGTCAGGCAAAGGTAAGAGGCAACGACGAAACCTTTGCGGTAGTTTTTGCCGCAATGGGTATTACCTTTGAGGAGTCAAACTTCTTTATAGAAAGCTTTAAAGAAACAGGTGCAATCGACAGAACCGTTCTTTTTATAAACCTTGCAAACGACCCCGCCATTGAGCGTATTTCAACACCTCGTATGGCGTTGACTGCCGCAGAATACCTTGCATTTGAAGAAAATATGCACGTGCTTGTAATTATGACAGATATTACAAACTACGCAGATGCATTAAGAGAGGTTTCAGCCGCAAGAAAAGAAGTCCCCGGCAGAAGAGGTTACCCCGGCTATATGTATACTGACCTTGCTACTCTTTACGAGAGAGCAGGCAGACAAAAGGGCAAGGACGGCTCAATTACGCTGATTCCCATTCTGACAATGCCTGAGGACGATAAAACTCACCCGATTCCTGACCTTACAGGCTACATCACAGAGGGTCAGATTATTTTAAGCCGTGAGCTTTACCGCAAAAACGTAATTCCGCCTATTGACGTTCTGCCTTCACTTTCACGTCTTAAGGATAAAGGAATAGGCAAGGGCAAAACAAGAGAGGATCATTCAAATACAATGAACCAGCTTTTTGCCGCCTACGCACGTGGCAAGGACGCAAAGGAGCTTATGGTAATTCTCGGTGAAGCGGCACTGACGGATATTGATAAGCTGTACGCTAAATTTGCAGACGCCTTTGAAAAGGAGTACGTTTCACAGGGCTATGACGCTAACAGAGATATTGAAGAAACGCTAAATATCGGCTGGAAGCTTCTGTCAATTCTCCCCCGAAGCGAGCTAAAGCGTATTGACGATAAATACCTTGATATGTATTACGGCAAGTAAGGTGATTTTTTATGGCTGTCAAACAAGTAAATCCCACACGTATGGAGCTTACACGCTTAAAGAAAAAGCTTGTGACCGCAACAAGAGGACACAAGCTGTTAAAGGATAAGCGTGACGAGCTTATGCGCAGATTTCTCGATTTAGTCAGAGAAAATAAGGAGCTTCGAGAGCGTGTTGAAAAGGGAATAAGCTCTGCTAACAAAAACTTCGTGCTTGCACGTGCCTCAATGTCTGACGAGGTATTAAACGCCGCACTTTTAGCACCAAAGCAAGAAATTACCATTGACGTTTCAAAGGAAAACGTAATGAGTGTTGATATTCCCGTTTTTAATCTGCAAACACGCACGCCTGACGCTAACGATATTTTTTCCTACGGCTTTGCGTTTACTTCATCCGATTTGGACGACGCTGTGCAGTCGCTTGCCGATATTATGCCCGATATGCTCAGGCTTTCACAGGTAGAAAAATCCTGTCAGCTTATGGCATCAGAAATCGAAAAAACACGCAGACGAGTAAACGCTCTTGAACACGTGATGATACCGCAGACACAACAGCAAATCAAATATATTACTATGAAGCTTGACGAAAACGAGCGAAGCACACAAACAAGGCTTATGAAGGTAAAGGATATGATGCTTAAGGAAAATATAGAAAAGCAAAGAGCGTCGCACACAGCATAGCAATAATATAAAGATAAAACAAATGGCACACAGACGAAAAATTCTGTGTGCCTGTTTTTATGCTATGTAATTTTCAATCGACATTATGCTTTAGCAGGATTACAAAATTACATTGTAATATCACGCTTGCCAATGAAAAGGAGCGCTACCATGCCCGAGCCTACGTGTGTGCCGATAACAGGACCTATATCGCAGATTACGGTGTCTTTAACCATAGGCGCAACTCTTTTCTGAAGCTCCTGCGCCTTGTCAATAGCGTCAGCGTGTCCGATAAATACAGTCTGATTTTTGTAATCCTCACCGTCACGTTCCATTTTTGCGATAAGTGCGTCATAAACCTTGCTTGCACCTCTGATTTTACCTACAGTAACAAGTTTGCCTTCCTCGTCAACGCTGATTAAAGGCTTGATTTGGAGTGCCCTGCCAAAGGTTGCCGTAACGGCAGAAATTCTGCCACCACGCTTTAGCTGTTCTAAATCGTCAACTACAAACCAATGACCGATTTTATGCTTCATCTCCTCTGCATATGCTGCAAGCTCTTCAAGCTCCATACCCTCAACGTACTTTTTGCCTACATAATACATAAGATAACCCAAGCCGACAGAAGCACATCTTGAGTCAACGGTAATAATTTTTCTTTCGGGATATTTTTTCTTTAAATCCTCAATAGCCAGCAGTGATGTGTTGTAAGAGCCACTCATACCTGAGGTAAAGCAAACAAAAAGAATATCCTTGCCTTGCTTTAAATATTCCTCAAAATACTCTGTATATGAGGTATAATTTATTTGTGTCGTTTTTGACATTACACCGCTTTTTAGCTTTGAGTAAAAATCGTTAAGGCTCATCTCACGAGCGTCAAGATAATGCTTGTAGCACTTATCCTCCATAATAAATTCCATAGGAATTACAGTCAGGTTTAATTCCTTTGCAAGAGAATCGGGTAAGTCGCAGTTTGAATCAGTCATAAGTATGTAGCTCATAGCAGCCTCCGTATTCATAAAATGATCATTTCTTTCATATGATTATAGCAAATAGTAAATCACTTGTCAATTTTCGGGGTGTTTTTATGAATTGCCGTGTAGTAGAGCTAAGACACAAGGAGGTTATCAACTGTCACAACGGCTGTAAAATCGGCGTAGTTGATGACGTTGAGGTAAATACAAAGGACGCAAAGGTTGTTTCTATTGTAATCTACGGCAGACCGAAGTGCTTTGGACTGCTCGGCAGACACGATGATTTTGTCATTCCGTGGGAAAATATAGAGCTTATCGGAGAGGACGCAATCCTTGTAAAATGCAGCTTTGAAAACAGCAGAAAACACAGCAAAAAACTGCGTTTTTTTAAAGTAATATAAATTTAACAATTTTTTAGCCGTATGTAACAAACGACAGAAACGACCTGTGTATTTTGTTGAATAGTGACAAAAAATCGTCAATTATAATGCATATAAAGAAATAAGATATGAAATTTTATCGAAAAAATAGAACATAAATTTGCATTTTTTGCAAAAGTGTGCTTTAATATCCCTCGAAATTGTGTAACACATAGTAAAGGTCCTGCTGCAAGGTAAGTAAACGCTTACGTGAAAATAAGGAGGAAGTATTATTATGAGAGAAACATTTATTCCAAAGCTTAAGCTTGCATTGGCTGTATTGATTGCTTCTGTCATCGTAATCCCAACCGCAGTTATTGTGCCGCATGCTGTTGCAGCACAAAATGATGAAGTATCAGGAACAACAGCTACAGAAACTCACAACGACAAAAAGGTGGCTTTGATGATAGCCGCTAATAAGCTTCAGGCAGAAAACGGACAAACACTTGCAATTGAACGTGCAAAGGCAATGGACGAAGCTAAAGCAGAAACACAGAAAAAGATAAAAGAGCTTGAAGCACAGGCTCAGAAGGAAGCTCAGGAAAAAGCAGAAAAAGAAGCACAGGAAAAAGCAGCAGCCGAAAAAGCAGCAGCCGAAAAAGCGGCGGCAGAAAAGGCAGCAGCAGAAAAGGCTGCGGCTGAAAAAGCTGAAAGAGAAAAAGCAGAAGCAGGAAAAGCACAGGCTCAGCAGGAAAGAGAGCAGGTTCAGAATGAGGGCTATCTGCTCGGAATTGAAAATCCCGACTACGATTACGTGTCCTACAGCATCAGCTTAACTGATGAGGACAGAGATATCTTAGAACGCCTTGTAATGGGCGAGGCTGGCGATCAGGGTTATATCGGATGCGCACTCGTTGCACAGGCAATTCGTGACACAATGATTGCAGACGGTGTGCCGACAGTTGAGCAGGTTCGCACAGGCTACGGCTACTACGGCAGCTTAAGCCGTACACCGAACAGCGATGTTAAAAGAGCTGTTGAGTTCATTTTTGATCAGGGCGGAGCTGCTGTTCAGCACAAGCTGATGTACTTCTACGAAACATCACTTTGCTCAAGTGAATGGCACGAAACACAGAATTACGTTGTTACATATAACACAACAAGATTTTTTGACAGAGTTTAATTAAGAATATTTCAATAAAAATCAAGTATTTGATATAAAAATACTTGATTTTTGTATTTTTTATGATATAATATTAAGGCATTACGCACGTTGTTGCTTATCAGACAGGTGCATATTTTATATGTTATTACTGATAAAATCAAAAGCACAGCGGAGGTTTTAACCTAAGGAGGAAATAAAAATGGCAGTAGTATCAATGAAACAACTTTTAGAGGCAGGCGTTCACTTCGGTCACCAGACAAGAAGATGGAACCCTAAGATGGCTCGTTACATCTTCACAGAGCGTAACGGTATCTACATCATCGACCTTCAGAAGACAGTTAAAAAGCTTGAAGAGGCTTACAACTTTGTTCGTGACCTTTCAGCAGAGGGCAAAAGCGTTCTCTTCGTAGGCACAAAGAAGCAGGCTCAGGAGTCAGTTAAGGAAGAGGCTTTACGTGCAGGCGCTTACTATGTAAACGCAAGATGGCTCGGCGGTATGCTCACAAACTTCACAACAATAAAGAGAAGAATCGGCAGATTAAAGCAGCTCCGTGCTATGGAAAGTGACGGCACATTCGATCTCCTTCCAAAGAAAGAGGTAATCAAATTAAACCTTGAAATCGAAAAGCTTGAGAAGTTCTTAGGCGGTATCAAGGATATGGATCAGATCCCCGGTTGTCTTTTCATCGTAGACCCAAGAAAAGAAAGAATTGCAGTATCTGAAGCAAAGAAATTAGGTATTCCTGTTGTTGCTATCGTTGACACAAACTGCGATCCTGACGATGTTGATTATGTAATCCCCGGCAACGATGACGCTATCCGTGCAGTTAAGCTTATCGCAGGTGCTATGGCTTCAGCTATTATTGAGGGCAGAGAAGGCAAGATGGGCGCTGCTGAAATCGTAGAAGAAGACGAAGCAGATACAGTAGAAGAATAATTTATCTATAATACAATCCCGATTTTTAGGAAAGGATGATATAAAATGGCATTTACAGCACAGGACGTAAAAACATTAAGAGAAAAAACAGGCTGCGGTATGATGGACTGCAAAAAGGCTTTAACAGAAGCTAACGGTGATATGGACGCTGCTATCGACTTTTTAAGAGAGCAGGGTCTTGCAAAGCAGGCTAAAAAGGCAAGCAGAATTGCAGCAGAGGGCGTAGCTTACGCTTGCACTAACGATACAAACACAGAGGGTGTTGTTATCGAGGTAAACGCAGAAACAGACTTCGTAGCAAAGAACGACAGCTTCCAGGCTTTCGTTAAGACTTGTGCAGACACAGTAATGGCTCAGAATCCTGCTGACGTTGACGCACTTCTCGCTTTAAAGGCAGAGGGTTCAGAGATGACAGTTGCAGAGCTTTTACAGGAAAAGGTTCTTACAATCGGCGAAAACATCAAAATCCGCCGTTTTGACAAGGTTTCTTCACCTTGCGTAGCTTACGTACACGCAGGCGGCAAAATCGGCGTTCTTGTAACATTTGAAACCGACCTTGCTGACAAGGCTGAGTTCGTAGCTTACGGTAAAGACTTAGCTATGCAGATCGCCGCTTTAAACACACCTTACCTCAACAAGGAGTCAGTTCCTGCTGATGTTTTAGAGCACGAGAAGAAGATTATGACAGAGCTTGTTATGAACGAGGGCAAGCCTGCCGCTATTGCCGAGAAAATCGTTATGGGTAAAATCGGCAAATACTATAAAGAAAACTGCTTGTTAGATCAGGAGTTCGTTAAGGACAACAAGATGAACATTCAGCAGTACACAGACGCTACTGCAAAGAGCCTTGGCGGTTCTATCAAGGTTACAGGCTTCATTCGCTACGAGAAGGGCGAGGGTCTTGAAAAGCGTCAGGACGATTTCGCAGCTGAAGTTGCAAGTATGGTTAAATAATTTGTATTAACTAATATTTATCGGGCAGAGTGTAAATTCTGCCCGATTTTTATATTTTACCAAAAATTTTTGTTATTTTGCATATATTTGCTGTTATCACTTTACAAAATACAAGATATAGTGTATTATTATTTTGACTATAAATTAAGGCGGTGTATTCCAAATGGAAACAAAATACAAAAGAATTTTACTAAAGCTTTCCGGTGAATCTCTTGCAGGCGATCAGAAAATGGGCATAAATGACGAAACTGTCCGTTCCTTTTGCGAGCCTATTAAAAAGTGCGTAGAAGCAGGCGTTGAGGTTGGCATCGTTGTAGGCGGCGGCAACTTCTGGCGAGGAAGAAGCAGCGAAAATATGGACAGAGCAAGAGCAGACCATATGGGTATGCTTGCAACTACCATTAACGCCCTCGGCGTAGCCGACGCGCTCGAACAGCTCGGAGTTCCTGTCAGAGTTCAGACTGCTATTTCTATGCAGCAGATTGCAGAGCCGTACATTCGCAGTCGTGCAATAAGACATCTTGAAAAGGGCAGAGTTGTAATCTTTGGCTGCGGCACAGGCAACCCGTTTTTCAGCACAGACACAGCGGCGGCTCTTCGTGCGGCTGAAATTGACGCTGAAATCATTTTCAAGGCTACTATGGTTGACGGCGTATACGACAGCGACCCTAAGAAAAACCCGAATGCCGTAAAGTACAACACAATTAAGTACGAAGAGATTTTAAGCAAGGACTTAGCCGTTATGGACAGCACTGCGGCATCTCTTTGCAAGGACAATAATATCCCGATTTTAGTATTCAGCGTAGAAAACCCTGACAATATCTTTGCGGCTGTCTGCGGCGAAGAGGTCGGAACACTTGTAGTAAAATAATCAAAGCCTTAGGAGGATTTTAATATGAAAGAGCAATTAACCAAAGCGTCACAGCGTATGCAAAGACGAATTGACCACCTTACTGATGAGTACGCTGCAATTCGTGCAGGCAGAGCAAACCCTGCAGTTCTTGACAAGATTTTTGTTGATTACTACGGCACAGCAACGCCAATCAACCAGCTTGCAGCTGTTTCTGTTGCAGAAGCAAGAATTTTAACAATTCAGCCTTGGGATGCTTCTGTACTTCGCCCGATTGAAAAGGCAATTCAGACATCGGACTTAGGCATCAATCCTCAGAACGACGGCAGAATTATCCGCATTACATTCCCGCCGCTTACAGAGGACAGACGTAAAGAGATCGTAAAGGATATTTCAAAGCTTGCCGAGGACTGCAAGGTTCAGATCAGAAATGTTCGCCGCGAAGCCATTGATAAGCTCAAGGAAATGAAAAAATCGGGCGAGCTTACAGAGGACGACCTAAAGCAGGGCGAGAAAAAAATGCAGGATTTAACAGATAAATTTGTCAAAGAGGTTGACGCAATATCTGATAAAAAGCAAAAAGAAATTATGGAGATATAATATGGCTTTCTTCGGCAAAAGCAAGGATTCTCAATTTGATATATCATCTGTCACCATACCGTCACATATCGGCATTATAATGGACGGCAACGGCAGATGGGCAAAAAAAAGAGGACTTCCGCGCAGTGCAGGTCACAAAGCAGGCGGTAAAAACTTTCGCACAATTACACGCTATTGCAGTGATATCGGTGTTAAACACCTGACAGTATATGCCTTTTCAACCGAAAACTGGAAGCGCCCTCAGGACGAAATATCTGCTTTGATGCAGCTGTTCAAATCGTATCTTGAGGAAGCCCTAAGCGATTTTCAGGACGACAGCATTGTGGTTAAATTTATCGGCGACAAAAGCCGTTTTAACAAGGAGCTTCAGGAGCTGATGATAAGAACTGAAGAAGGCTCCGCCCACCGTGACGGTATGGTGCTGAACATAGCTATGAATTACGGCAGCCGTGATGAAATCGTAAGAGCAGCCAGAACGCTTGCTCAGAAGGCACTTGATAAAGAAATATCGCCCGATGAAATAACAGAGCAGATGTTTGCCGATAATTTATACACAAAGGGTCAGCCTGATCCCGATTTAATCATAAGACCCAGCGGTGAATACAGAATTTCAAACTTTTTGCTCTGGCAATGCGCATATTCGGAATTTGTCATTATGGATAAGCTGTGGCCTGATTTTTCAAAAGATGACTTAAACAGCGCAATTCTTGAATTTGCAAAACGCAACCGCCGCTACGGCGGAGTATAAATATAAATAAACTTAGATAGGAATAAATACAAAATGAAGATACGCATTATTTCAGCCGTAATAGGTATTCTGTTAGTTGTGGGCTTGCTTGCAGTAGGCGAGATTGTCCCCATAGTACTCTATTCAGCTTTGTCAATAGTTTCAGCAATTACGTTAAGCGAGCTTTTAAATGCAAAGGGATTGCTGTCGGATTTTAAAATCTCTGTTCCGACATTACTTTTCGGACTGTTAACCCCCTTGCTTTCTACAACACCTTTCAAATTTATTCCTATCTTTTTATTTGCACTGACTCTTTTTACAGTTCTGATTTTGTTTAATGACAAGGTAAAGCTTGAAGATATTTTATATCTGATAACTACATCTGTGCTTGTAGTTGCCTGCTTTTCCTGTATGGTATTGTCCTGTGATTTTCATAACGGACTTTACACATCGTTTTATGTTGTTCTGTGTCTTGCCATTCCGTGGATTGCAGACGGCGGCGCATATTTTACAGGCACATTTTTCGGCAGACACAAGCTTTGCCCGAAAATAAGCCCTAAAAAAACAGTTGAGGGTGCTGTCGGCGGAGTTGCGGCAGGAATAATCGGCGCAGTTCTTATCGGCGTTGTATATCAGTATTTGATTTACAGAAATGTAAGTGTGAATTTTGTCCTGCTTGCTGTTGTCGGTATTATAAATTCTGTTTTATCAATTATCGGCGACCTCAGCTTTTCTTTGATAAAACGAAGCTGTCACATCAAGGACTTCGGTTCTGTTATTCCGGGACACGGCGGCTTGCTCGACAGATTTGACAGCGTTGTTTTCACGGCACCCATTATATTTTTAGCAGGACAATATTTTGCATTTTTACAGTAAGAGGCGTAAAATGACAAATTCAATTTCAATTTTAGGTTCAACAGGTTCAATCGGTACGCAGGCTCTTGATGTTGCAGAAAAGCTGGGTATCAGGGTAACAGCGCTGACAGCTAATAAAAATATAGAAACACTTGAACGGCAGGTTCGCAAATACAGACCGAAGCTTGCGGTTGTTTTTGACGAAGAGCTTGCAAAGCAGTTTGCAGTATCGGTCAAGGATACTGACGTTAAGGTGCTAAGCGGTATGGACGGCTTAATAGAGGCAGCAACAGATAAAAACGCAGATTTGGTGCTGAATTCGGTTGTCGGTATGGTGGGACTTCGCCCGACATTGGCGGCGGCAAATGCAAAAAAGAATATAGCTCTTGCGAACAAAGAAACGCTTGTAGCAGGCGGAAGCCTTGTTATGGAGGCTGTGCGTAAAAACGGCGTTTCGCTTTATCCCGTTGACAGCGAACATTCCGCAATATTTCAGTGCCTTCAGGGTATGCCTGACGGTAAATCTCTTAAAAAGCTTATACTCACAGCTTCGGGAGGTCCGTTTTTCGGCAAAACCAAAGACGAGCTTTTAAACGTCACATTAGAGCAGGCACTCAATCACCCTAACTGGAGTATGGGTGCAAAAATAACAGTTGATTCCGCCACAATGATGAACAAGGGACTTGAAATCATAGAAGCCTCGTGGCTTTTTGATATGCCTGTCGATAAAATTGACGTTGTTGTCCACCGTGAAAGCGTTATTCATTCAATGATTATGTATTCTGACAATTCCGTTATAGCACAGATGGCACTGCCTGATATGCGTATTCCTATTCAGTATGCGATAACATATCCGCACCATATACCGTCACCTGTTTCTGAGCTTGATTTGTCAGAGGTTGGCACAATGACTTTTGCAAAGCCTGATTACGATACGTTTTTGTGTCTTGATACCTGCAAAAAAGCGATGAAAATCGGCAAAACTGCGCCTGCAATAGCAAACGGTGCAAACGAGCAGGCAAACGAAATGTTCAGAAACGGCAAAATCTCATTTCTTCAGATCGGTGAGCTTGTCAGCAAAGCGGTAGAAAGCATAAAACCGACTGAAATTAACAGCCTTTACGACGTACTTTCAGCCGATAAAGCGTCAAGAGAATTTGTAATAAATCAAATCGGCAACTAATTCTTACTTTTGGGTAAAAAATTTGGAGATGGTATTATCACTACAGCAGCACTTATTATTATAGGAGTATTATTGTTTGAGCTTATTATCTTTCTGCACGAGGGCGGTCATTTTATCACCGCCAAAAAAAGCGGAATTAAGGTAAACGAATTCGCTCTAGGTATGGGACCTAAAATTTTCTCCTTTACTAAGGGTGAAACAACATATTCACTTAGGCTTTTCCCGATAGGCGGTTTCTGCGCTATGGAGGGAGAGGACGAAGAAAGCGAAAATCCTCGAGCCTTTAACAATGCAAAGGTCTGGAAAAGAATGATTGTAGTAATTGCCGGTGCGGTGATGAACATTCTTTTAGGCTTTGCGTTGATGTTTGTAATAGTTGTTCAGCAGGATGTCTATTCCTCAACAACGATTTCAGCCTTCCCCGAAATGTCATATTCGGCAAATTGCGGCTTGCAGACAGGCGACACCTTTAAAAAAATAAACGGCTATGACATTCTTAATGCAAAGGATATTTCATTTGCAATAGCCACCTCACAGGTACAGGAGGTTGATGGCAAAGAGGTAAACATCTATAAGCAGGACGCTGCAATAGCTCTTTGCAGAATATATCCCGAGGTTTATTCCGAGGATTACAGCGACGAAAAGCTAAACAGTCTTGTCAAAATAATTCAAGACGGTGTTAATCATATAAATTCATCAAAAACAGTAAACGAAGCAGAAAAATATCTTTCAGACTATTCAAAAAAGCTCTATGAAGCAGTCGGTAAAACTGACTACACAGAGCCTCAAATAGAAATCAAAGAAACACGTCAGCGCTACAGAGCAGATGTTGAGGTGATAAGAAACGGTCAGACGGTAACAATTCCCGATGTTGACTTCTACACCTACAAAACAGCCGACAGCGACAATCCGTCAGTTTCTATCGACTTCTACACAGAGCCTATTGAAAAAACCTTCTTTACAGTAATTTCAGAAACGTTCTCACAGAGTATTTCTATTGTAAGGTCGGTATGGAGTACGCTTGCAGGCTTAGTTCAGGGCAAGTTCACCTTTAACGATGTATCAGGCCCTGTCGGTGCTACATCAGCAATAACTCAGGTTGCGTCAAAGGGACTTGAGCAGAGCTTTGGAACGGCAGTTAACAACATCGTCTTTATGATGATGGTAATTTCAATAAACTTAGGCATTGTGAATATGCTTCCTTTCCCGGCACTTGACGGCGGCAGATTTGTATTTTTACTGATTGAAGCAATCCGCAAAAAGCCTGTACCGAGAAAGTATGAGGCATACGTAAACGCAGCAGGAATGGCGCTGTTGTTCCTCTTTATGATACTGATAACAATAAAGGACGTATGGCAGCTATTCACCTAAGACTAACACAATAAATTGATAATCAGGAGCGTTACTATGGGCAGCAAAAAACAGGTAACAGCAGGCGGTGTAAAAATCGGCGGCGGTGCAAAAATAACCGTTCAGTCAATGCTCAATACACCGGCAGACGATATAGAAAACAGCATAAAACAGGCAAAGACACTTGAGAATGCAGGCTGTGACATAATACGTGCGGCAGTGCCGAATATGCAGGCGGTAAAACTTATCTCTGCACTTAAAGAAAACGTATCAGTCCCCATTGTAGCCGACATTCATTTTGACTATAAGCTCGCCCTTGAATGTGCTGCGGCAGGCGTTGACAAAATACGCATAAACCCCGGCAACATCGGCGGTGAGGATAGGGTAAAGGCTGTAGCAAACGCTTGCAGTCAGAAAAATATTCCTATAAGAATCGGTGTGAACTCAGGCTCGCTTGAAAAGGAAATTTTAGCTAAGTACGGTCACCCTACACCGCAGGCACTCTGCGACAGCGCGCTTTACCACGCGTCACTGCTTGAAAAATTCGACTTTTCAGACATTGTGCTTTCTATGAAATCCTCATCTGTTTCTGCTATGGTACAGGCTTACGAGCTTGCATCACAGCAGTGTGATTATCCGCTTCATCTCGGAGTAACAGAAGCAGGAACAGAGCGAATGGGCATTATAAAATCCTCGGCAGGTATCGGCTCTTTACTTTTAAAGGGAATAGGTGACACCGTCAGAGTTTCTCTTACTGCCGACCCCGTAAAAGAGGTCTATGCCGCAAGAGATATTTTAAAGGCGCTCGATATTGAAAAGGGAGGAATACAGTTTGTTTCCTGTCCGACCTGCGGCAGAACAAAAATTGACCTTATTTCTCTTGCAAACGAAGCCGAACAGCGACTCAGAGATTGCAAAAAGAATATCAAGGTAGCAATTATGGGCTGTGTTGTAAACGGCCCGGGAGAAGCAAAGGAAGCCGACATCGGCATAGCGGGCGGCGACGGCAACGGACTTGTTTTCAAAAAGGGAGAAATCTTATATAAGGTACCTGAAGATAAGCTTATAGATGCCCTCTTAGAAGAAATAGAAAAGTTATAAGTATGTGTGTCAGCTAAAGCAGATAGGTATATGAAAGGACTGTCAATGAAAACTCTCAACGATATATTTTCACAATACTTAAACAGCGCCACCCTCGACAGCAGGGTGGGCTTTGCTGTTGTAAAGAATATAATTGCCAATACAGAAAATCGCACTATGACTGTTTACGCAGAATTTGACGAGCTTGTACCTGTAGCAGCGTTGATAGAATTTGAAGCACAAATCAAAAATTCACCGCTTGCACTTACTGTGTTTAATATTGCGCCGAGCTTTCCCCACAAGCTGTTTGATATTTCGTATTTTGACGAAATTGTTGTTGAAGCGAAAAGAAGAATTCCGTCTTTAAACGGCACGTTAAAGGACAGCAAGGCAGAGCTTTCTGACAATGTAATAAAAATCACGCTTGCTCACGGCGGCTTATCACTGCTTAAAGCAAAAAGCTTTGACAGAGTAGTAAAAAGCATAATAAGCGAGTGGTTCGGAATAAATATTTCAAACATCATTTTTGACGGTGTAACAGAAATAACCTCTGACAGCGAACAGTACATAGAAAGCCAGCAGAATACAGTAGAAAGAATTAAACGTGAAAAATTAGAGCAGTTTATGCAGTTCTATGAAAACGAAGAAGAAACTACAAAAGAGATAAAAGAAAAAAACAAAGAGGTAAAAGAGGTTGAAATCAGAGAGGGCGAGTACAAGCTGCCGACGATTATCAAAAGTACGGCTAAGCCTCTTTACGGTAATGTTATAAAGGGCAAGCTGCAGCCTATCGACAACATAGAATACGACACAGGCAAGGCTACAGTATGGGGAGATATTTTCTCTATTGACAAAAAGGTGACAAAATCAGGTGACAAAAATATTTTCAATATCGACATCACCGACTATTCAAACTCAATCACCGTAAAGGTTTTTGACAGAATACAAAACTGCGCCGTTCTTGACACGCTCAAAAAAGGTATGACAATAATGGTGTACGGCGATGTTGAGTACGATAAATTTGCAAACGACCTTGTGCTGAGTGCTAAGTCTATCGGAACGGTTCAAAAGGTTAAAGTAGCCGATAACGCAGAGAAAAAGCGTGTGGAGCTTCATCTTCATACAAATATGTCGTCAATGGACGGTGTATCGTCAGCCGCTTCCCTTGTTTCACGTGCCGCTGAATGGGGACACAAGGCAATAGCAATTACAGACCACGGCGTAGCTCAGGCATTCCCCGATGCGATGAACACAGTTGAAAAAATCAATAAAAACCGTGAGGATAACGATAAGCTGAAGGTAATCTACGGTGTAGAAGCGTACTTTATGGACGACCTTGTACCGTCTGTTGAGGGCGATTCAACAGAGCCTTTAAACGGCGAGTTCATATGCTTTGACATAGAAACAACAGGACTGTCGGCAGAGCGTGACAGAATTACAGAAATCGGCGCAGTAAGAGTAGTAAACGGCGAAATCAAGGACACATTTTCTACCTTTGTAAATCCTCATATGCCTATCCCTGCAAAGATAACAGAGCTGACAGGAATTACAGACAGTATGGTAAAAGATGCACCTGACGAGGAGCAGGCTGTTGCTGATTTTCTCCGCTTTTGCAGCGGCAGTGTGCTTGTAGCTCACAACGCACCGTTTGATACATCTTTTATCAAAGCAGCCTGTAAAAGACTTAACATTGACTATAACTATACAAGCATAGATACAGTTGCTATTTCCAGAGCAATACTTCCCGATATTAAAAACTGCAAGCTCGACACAGTGGCAAAATACCTGCGTCTTGGCGACTTTAACCACCACAGAGCAACAGACGATGCCACAATTCTTGCAAAAATATTTATAGAGCTTACACACAGATTAAAAGAAGAATACAGCATCACGTCAACCGACCAAATCAACACACAGATAGCAGGCGGTGACTTTAAAAAGCTTCCTACATATCATCAGATTATTCTTGTAAAGAATAAAACAGGACTTAAAAATCTTTACCGCTTAATCTCATACAGCCACCTGAATTACTTTTATAAAAAGCCGAGAATCCCACGTTCTCAGCTTGAAAAGTACCGTGAAGGTCTGTTAATCGGCTCAGCCTGTGAAGCAGGACAGCTCATACGTGCTATTATCGCAGGCAAGCAGTGGGGCGAGCTTAAAAGTATTGCCTCCTTTTACGATTACCTTGAAATTCAGCCGACAGGCAACAATATGTTCTTGGTCAATAACGGCACATACCAGTCTGTTAAGGACCTTGAAAAGATAAACAGAACTGTCGTAAAGCTCGGCGAGGAGCTTAATATTCCCGTTGTTGCAACCTGTGACGTTCACTTCCTTGACCCAAAGGACGCAGAGTACAGAAAAATCCTGCAAGCGGCGCAGGGCTACGGCGATGCCTCAAATCAGGCACCGCTTTACTACAGAACTACTGCCGAAATGCTCAAAGAGTTTGAATACCTCGGTGAGAAAAAGGCTTACGAGGTAGTTGTTGAAAACACGAATAAAATAGCCGACAGTATAGAAGAGGTACGTCCAATTCCTCCCGGAAACTTTCCGCCGTTTATTGAGGGCGCAGAGGAACAGCTCGTTTCAATCACGTGGGAGAGAGCAAAGAAAAAGTACGGCGATCCCCTGCCGGATATAGTTAAGGCACGACTTGACAAGGAGCTTAACTCAATCACAACCTACGGCTTCTCTGTTTTGTATATGACAGCACAAAAGCTTGTTGCCGACAGCGAGGCTCACGGCTATCTCGTTGGCTCTCGAGGCAGTGTAGGCTCGTCCTTCGTTGCAACAATGTCGGGTATTTCGGAGGTTAATCCGCTGTGTCCTCACTATGTCTGCGATAACTGCTGTTACAGTGAATTTATCGAGGACGGCAGCTATGGCTCAGGCTTTGACCTGCCACCGAAAACCTGTCCGAAATGCGGAACAGAGCTTTCACGTGACGGTCACGAAATCCCCTTTGAAACGTTCTTAGGCTTCAAGGGCGACAAGGTGCCTGATATAGATTTAAATTTCAGCGGCGAATATCAGTCAAGCTCACACCGTTATACAGAAGAGCTGTTCGGCAAGGATAACGTGTTCAAGGCAGGTACTATAGCCACGGTTGCCGACAAAACAGCCATAGGCTACGTTAAGAAATTTGAAGAAACAAATACTGTATCACTAAGAAAATCCGAGGAGCTGCGTTTAGCTTCCGGCTGCACAGGTGTTAAGCGTACAACAGGTCAGCACCCCGGCGGAATGGTAGTAGTGCCCAGAGGTATGGAGGTTTACGACTTCTGTCCCGTTCAGCACCCTGCAAACGATGTAAATTCAGACAACATTACAACGCATTTCGACTTCCATTCAATCCACGATACTATCTGCAAGCTTGACGAGCTCGGTCACGATGTGCCGACTATTTATCATTATCTTGAGGAGTTTACGGGAATACCCGTAATGAAGGTTTCAATGAGTGACCCCGATGTAATGTCGCTGTTTACCTCAACCGAAGCATTAGGAGTTACACCCGAGGATATCGACGTTCAGACAGGTACACTTTCACTTCCCGAGCTTGGAACAAGCTTTGTACGTCAGATGCTTGTTGAAGCAAAGCCAAAGACGTTTACCGACCTTTTGCAGATTTCGGGACTTTCTCACGGTACAGATGTTTGGATAGGAAACGCCGCAGACCTCATTCACGACGGAGTATGCACAATTTCAGAGGTTATCGGTACACGTGACTCTATTATGACATACCTTATGCACAAGGGACTTGACCCGAGTATGGCATTTAAAATAATGGAGATCGTGCGTAAGGGCAATGCTACAAAGCTGCTCACAGAGGAGCATATAAACGCTATGAAGGAGCATAACGTTCCGCAGTGGTATATTGATTCCTGTATGAAAATCAAGTATATGTTCCCGAAGGCACACGCAGCGGCTTATATGATAGCGGCTCTAAGATTAGGCTGGTACAAGGTGCATAAGCCTGTTGAGTATTATGCGGCTTACTTTACGGTGCGAAGCGATGATTTTGACGGTGAAACCGTTATGAAAGGTCACGAAGCCGTTAAGAATAAAATGAAATGCATAAAGCAAAAGGGACACGAAGCGTCTGCAAAGGAAAACGCAGAGCTGCAAACGCTTCTTATAATAAACGAAATGATGGCAAGAAAAATTGAGGTTCTGCCAATAGACGTATATAAATCAGAAGCCTCAAAATTTATTGTTGAAAACGGCAAAATTAGACTGCCTTTCAGCTGTCTGCCCGGAGTCGGCGGAAGTGCCGCCGAAAGCCTTGCGCAGGCAGGCAAAACGTACACCTACCTGTCCGTTGAGGATATGCAGATTAAAACAAAAGCGTCAAAGTCGGTAATAGAAACGCTCAAAAACGCAGGAGTATTAAACTCTTTGCCCGACACAACACAGGTTTCTCTTTTTGATATGTAATACTTATTTGCAATTTTTAGTATAAAAAACTAACGAAATCCGAGGTGAAGTATATGGAAAAAAGAACTATAAAAAGCATTTTGCTTTGCATTACATATGCGCTTGTAATGCTGTTTATACTGCTTAATTTCCCGTCGGTATGGGGCATACTGTCTAATTTTGTTGCTATAATTATGCCCTTTGTCTATGGCTTTGCTATTGCATATATACTTAAATTCTTATATGAATTTTTTAGACTTAAGGTCTTTGCAAAGATGGGAACAAAGCGCAGGATATTCAAAAGCCTTAAAACGCCGCTTTCGCTTATCTGCACATATCTGATAGCATTCGGCATAGTGGCATTTCTCATAGGCTCTCTTATTCCTCAGATAATAGACAGTATAAAGAATATCACCGACAATATGAGCAGCTACGTACAGAGCTTTCAAAAGGCAGAAAACGATATGATAATGTGGCTTAATTCTACCTTTGGCTTTGAGCTGAAATCAGAAACGCTTATTGACACTTTACTTTTACATATTCTGGATTTTATTACGAAGAACGATTTTGCATCGATGCTTCAGTCCTTTATGAATTCCGCTTTCCCTGTAGTAATAAACGCAACAAAAACTGCAACGGTAGAAATTTACAACTGGGTTATTGCAATAATCGTTTCTGTTTACTATCTTGCAAGCAAGGATAAGCTATGCTCACAGGTAAGCCGCCTTGCAAAAGCCTACATCCCGAAAAAGCACGTTGAAAAAACCTTCTATATAGCACGTCTTTCAAATGATATGTGCGGAAGATTTCTTGTCGGCAAAATCATTGACTCAACTATTATCGGCGTACTCTGCTTTATCTGTATGTCAATTTTCCGATTTGATTATGCGCTTCTTATCAGCGTAATTGTCGGAGTTACTAACATTATTCCGTTTTTCGGACCGTTCATCGGAGCAATCCCGAGCGCAATACTTCTGCTTCTTGTAGACCCTGTTCAGTGCTTCTGGTTTGTTCTGTTCATATTGGTTTTACAGCAGATTGACGGCAATATAATAGGCCCGAGAGTATTAGGCGAATCTGTGGGTGTATCAGGCTTCTGGATTATGGCAAGCGTTATTATCGGCGGAGGACTTTTCGGCGTTGCTGGTATGGTTTTAGGAGTGCCGGTGTTTGCCGTTATTTACACCTTAATCGGCGACAGTGTGAATAAACGCTTAAGGGCTTCGGTTAAAAATACATCAGATGATGAAATAGCTACAGAAAAAAGTGACGAAAATGACGCTTCTGAAAAGTCAAAAGCAGAAGTAAAGAAATAAATGGTTGACATAAACGCTTTACTGTGGTAACATAGTAAAGCAAAATTACAAAAAGCGAAAGGTTGAAGCAGACTTTATGAATAAATATCTGAAAATTACACCCGAAGGCTCAAAGGATTTTATATTTGAGGAATGTACCGCCTACACGGACGTATGCTCAAAAATTCAAAAGGTATTTGAGGATAAGGGCTTTTTATTGGCTATCACTCCTGCTCTTGAATTTTTTGACCTGTTTTCAATGGAAAAAAGCGGTATATCTCAGGAGTCGATGTTTAAAACAACAGACAACAAGGGCAGACTTCTCGTTGTACGTCCCGACTCAACACTGCCGATAGCAAGAATGGCTTCAACAAGGCTTAAAAATCATCTTACGCCAATCCGCCTGTACTATCGTCAGGCAGTTTACAGAAATAACCCGACTTTAACAGGCAGAGCAAATGAAATATTGCAGATTGGCATAGAGCTTTTAGGAATTAAGGGCAAGCGAGCCGATTTAGAGGTTATTACAACAGCTATAGATTCCCTAAGTGCTGCTGCCGAAAATTTCAGAATAGAATTAGGTCACGCAGGCTTTTTCAGAGCGCTTGCAAATCAGCTTGATGTTGATGATGAAAAAAAGGAAGATATAAGAATAGCAATAGAAAGCAAAAACTTCACGTGGCTTAATTCAATGCTCGATAAGCTGCCGCCTTCTCCTGCTGTAGAAGCTGTCAGAAAGCTGCCGAGATTATTCGGAGGGGAAGAGGTTTTCGAGCAGGCGAAAAATCTTTGCACCTGTGACGAAGCCTATGAAGCTCTTACATATTTACAGGATTTATACCACAGCCTGTCAGAGCTTGACTTGGGCGACAAAATTACAATAGACTTAGGCCTTGTTCAGCGCAACGACTACTACAGCGGAATAGTTTTCTCAGGCTATGTTCAGGGTATAGGTGATGCGGTAGTATCGGGCGGCAGATACGATATGCTCCTTGACAGCTTCAAAACTCCGATGGGTGCCGCCGGTTTTGCTATAAATATCGACGCTCTGGCACAATTCTTACTGACAAAAAATAATTACAGCGTAAGCACTCCGTCAGTTCTCGTGTGTTGCGCAGACGGCTGTGAAATCAAAGCTATAAATAAAGCAAAAGAGCTTACATCAAACGGCACAAAGGCACAGTTCTGCGTAATTGAAAGCAGAGAAAAGGCAGAGGAATACGCTGGACTAAGAGGTATAAACGAAGTAATTTACATCGACAGGCAGTCATAATGCCTTGAAAGGATTTTATATATGAAACCACTTAGAATTGCTCTGACAAAGGGCAGACTTGAAAAGGATACAGTAGCGCTTTTTGAAAAGCTCGGCTACGACTGCTCACAGGTAATAAACAAGGGCAGACGTCTTATTATGCAGATAGGCAACGGAGAAATAGAGGTAGTTTTAGCAAAGGCGGCAGACGTTATCACCTACGTTGAAAACGGTGTTTGCGATTTAGGCGTTGTCGGCAAGGACACTATTCTTGAAAACGGCTCGTCCTTTTATGAGCTTTTGGACTTAGGTTTTGGCAGATGCCGTTTTGCACTTGCCGCACCTAAGGGAACAGATTTCTGGGGCGGCTACAGAGCAAAAACCATAGCTACAAAATACCCGAGTGTTACCCGCAGCTTTTTTGAGGGCAAGGGAATGGATATACGGGTTATCAAAATTGAAGGCTCAGTAGAGCTTGCTCCGCTTGTAGGACTTGCAGACGCTATTGTGGATATTGTAGAAACAGGCTCAACACTTAAGGAAAACGGTCTGGAGGTAATCGAGGACGTAACGCCTGTTTCGGCAAGACTTATCGCAAATATTGCAAGCCTTAAATTAAGAAAGAACGAAATTGAACAGCTTGTTGAAAAAATGGAGGGTGAAATTAAAAAATGATAACTAAAGTTATGGCTGACGGCAAGCAGGAGTACGAATTTGTCGAGCAAATCAAAAAAAGAGCAGAAAGCTCCGACAAAAACGTAGTACCTGTTGTGTCCGAGATTATAGAAAATGTTCGTTTAAACGGCGACAAAGCAGTTAAGGAATACACAGAAAAATTTGACGGCAAAGCACCGCAGAATACAGAAATAACGGCAGAAGAAATCGACAGCCTTATTTCACAGTGCGATAAAGAGTTTTTAGAGGCTGTTACAAAAGCGGCTGATAATATCAAAGACTTCCACCAAAGACAGGTAACTCAGAGCTGGCTGACAACTAAGGAAAACGGCGTTATTATGGGACAACGTGTGCGTGGTCTGCACAGAGTAGGTATATACGTTCCGGGTGGTACGGCAGCTTACCCGTCCTCTGTTCTTATGAACGCAATTCCTGCAAAGCTTGCCGGCGTTAAAGAGGTAATAATGGTAACTCCCCCTGGCAAGGACGGCAAGCCTAACCCGAATATTATGGCGGCTGCAAAAACAGCAGGAGTAGACAGAGTGTTCCTTATGGGCGGCGCACAGGCAGTAGCGGCGCTCGCTTACGGTACAGAAACTGTGCCAAAGGTAGATAAAATCGTAGGCCCCGGCAATATCTTTGTAGCAACAGCTAAAAAGCTTTTGTACGGTGTTGTCGATATTGATATGATTGCAGGACCGAGCGAAATTTTAGTAATTGCAGACAAAACGGCAAATCCCAAATTCTTAGCGGCTGACCTTATGAGTCAGGCTGAGCACGACAGACTTGCGTCATCAATTCTGCTTACCGACAGCAAGGAGTTAGCGTTTGAAACAGAACAGGAGCTTGCCCGTCAGTGCGAGCTGCTTTCAAGAAAAGAAATAATTGAATATTCGCTTGAAAACTTCGGTGCAATAATCGTCTGCTCAGATATGCAGCAGGCTGTTGATTTTGCTAACGAGTTAGCACCCGAGCACCTCGAGGTCTGCTGTGAAAATCCGATGGAGTACATAGGTAAATTACACAACGCAGGCTCAGTATTTCTCGGCAATTACAGTCCCGAACCCTTAGGCGATTACTTCGCAGGTCCTAACCATGTACTGCCCACAAGCGGCACTGCAAGATTTTTCTCTCCGCTTTCTGTTGACAGCTTTGTTAAAAAATCGAGCTTTATTTATTATACAGAGGACGCACTTAAAAACGATGCAGAGCTTATCGAAAAATTCGCTGAAACAGAAGGCCTGACTGCACACGCAAACAGCATAAAGGTGCGTTTTGAATAAATATCGGAGCAATAAGTTATGTACGAATTAAATGATAAGGTAAAAAATCTTGTGCCGTATGACCCGATCTGCGGCACATACGATATACGGCTTGATGCAAACGAAAGTCCCTTTAATCTTGAGGGCGAAATCTTAGAGCAGGTAAAATCAGCCGTTTCATTGGTTTCTTTTAACAGATACCCCGACCCTTTATGCACAGAGCTTACAAAAGCATTTGCAGATTTTTACGAAATCGACGGCAAAAACGTAACTGTGGGTAACGGCTCTGACGAGCTTATTTCTATAATAGAATCGTCACTGCTCAAAAAGGGAGATAAGCTCCTTGTTTTAGAGCCTGATTTTTCAATGTACGGCTTTTACAGCTCAATCTGTGAGGTTGAGTGCTTTAAAACGCAGAAGCAGACAGATTTAAAATTTGACATAGAAGCACTCATCCAAAAAATCAACAGTGAAAACATAAATATGCTGATTTTTTCAAACCCATGCAACCCGACAGGACAGGCTATTACGGCAAATGAAGCAAGACTTCTTGTAACCTCCGTTCCCGACTGCCTTGTTGTGCTTGATGAAGCGTATATGGATTTTTACGATGAAACGCTCATAAACGAGGTTCAAAATTTTAATAACCTGATAATTCTGCGAACAGCTTCAAAGGCAATAGGCTGTGCCGCATTGCGACTCGGCTTTGCAGTAGCAAACGAGAAAATCACTAACGCATTAAGGGCTGTAAAGTCCCCGTATAATGTAAACTCCGTTTCACAGGCTATAGGAACTGTTATTTACAGGAATAAAGAATTTTTGAAAAATCAGCAAAAAATTATTGTAAATAATACTAAAATGCTTTATAATGAGCTTACAAGGATAAGTGCCGGCAGCAACGATTTTCACGTTTTTGAAACCTGCGCAAACTTTGTCTTTGTAAAAACTAATCAGTATAAAGAAATTTTTGAATATTTGAAAAATAATTCTGTAGTAATCAGAAAATTTAACGGTTATTTACGAATTACAAGCGGTACAGCTGACGAGAACAAAACAGTTATCTCATTACTTGACAATTATTTTTCACAGAGGTGATATAATGCGTTCTGCGCAAATTAACAGAGCAACAAAAGAAACGCAGATAGAGCTTTCTCTTAACCTTGACGGCGGAGAAATCTCGATAGATACAGGCATCGGCTTTTTTGACCATATGCTAAGTTCCTTTGCAACTCACGGCAACTTCGGTCTTACCGTAAAGGTAAAGGGCGATCTTAGCGTTGACTGCCACCATACAATAGAAGATACAGGCATAGTGCTTGGTATGGCTTTTAACAAGGCTTTAGGCGACAAGTCGTCTATTGAGCGCTTCGGCAGCTTTTACGTTCCTATGGACGAAGCACTTGCTTTTGCAAGCGTTGACATAAGCGCAAGACCTTATCTTGTGTTTGATGCGGATTTCAAGCAGGAGCGTTGCGGTGACTATGACTGCTGTATGACGTGCGAATTTCTTCGTGCCTTTGCATATAACGCAGGCGTTACACTTCACACAAGAGTACTGTACGGCGACAATGCCCACCATATGACAGAGGCAGTTTACAAGGCTGTCGCTCACAGTATGAGATTAGCTGTTAAAGAAAACGACAGCAACAAACCGCTTTCCACGAAAGGAGTCTTATAAGTGGTTGTTATTCCGGCTATTGATATAAAAGACGGCGAGTGTGTTCGCCTTTTCAAGGGTGATTACAGCACCGTACATAAGGTAGCGCAAAGTCCTATTGACGCGGCAAAGATGTTTGAGGCTGCAGGGGCAACTTATTTACATATAGTAGATCTTGACGGCGCAAAGGACGGCAAAAGAGTAAACTCCGACGTTATCCTTTCCATAGTCAGACAAACGAGCTTGATTGTTGAGGTAGGCGGCGGTATTCGTGATATGAATGCAGTCGAATTTTACCTTGATAACGGTGTTCAAAGAGTTATTTTAGGTTCAGCCGCTGTTAAGGACAGAGAATTTGTCAAAACAGCAGTTTCAAAATACGGCGACAGAATAGTTGTAGGCATAGACGCAAAGGAAGGTATGGTCTGCGCCGAGGGCTGGACAGATAAATCGCAGATAGAATATATAGATCTTGCAAAGAAAATGGAGAAAATAGGAGTTGCCACCATTATATTTACAGATATTGACAGGGACGGCACATTGGCAGGTCCTAACCTTAATCAGCTTGACGAGCTTTCCCACGCAGTTTCCTGCAATATTATTGCAAGCGGTGGTGTTTCAAGCCTAAAGGATATTATTAACCTTGCAGAGCTTAACGTATTCGGCGTTATCAGCGGCAAGGCGATATACACAGGCGAGCTTGATTTAAAACAAGCTATAGATATTTGCAGTAAGGTTTAATTTTGGTGATTTATGGATTTTGATAAGTATTTCAAAAAGTCGGAGCTTATACCGGCTGTTATAAAAGAAAAATCAACAGGTGAAGTGCTGATGCTTGCTTATATGAACAAAGAGTCAATGCAAAAAACCTTTGAAACAGGCTACACGTGGTTTTATAGCCGCAGCCGTCAGGAGCTTTGGAACAAGGGTGCAACGTCGGGACATCTGCAAAGGGTTTGCGAGATTTATGCAGACTGTGATGACGACACGCTTCTGATTACTGTTGAGCAGACGGGTGCTGCCTGTCACACAGGAAATCATTCCTGCTTTTTCAAAAAATTATTGTAATGAGGTGAATACAATGAACGATTCGGTGCTTCAGGCTTTGTATCAGACTGTGCTTGAAAGACGTGACAATCCGCAGGAGGGCTCGTACACCTGCTATCTGCTTGATAAGGGTATAGACAAAATTTTGAAAAAAGTCGGCGAGGAGTGTGCAGAAACTATAATCGCTGCCAAAAACGGCGACAACAGCGAAACGGTTCTTGAAATTTCTGACCTTATTTATCATCTGATGGTTATGATGGTAAATCAGGGAATTGAGATTGAAGACGTTTTTGCAGAGCTTTCAAAAAGAAGCAATAAAACAGGAAACCTAAAATCATTTCACCAAGTTGATAAAAATACTTAAGGAGGAAAAAAGAAATGAAAACGGTTAAAAAAATCATCGGCATACTTCTGTCTGCTTTGCTTGTTGCTTCTGCGGCAGTGTTGCCCGGTACTGCTGTAACAGACAAAGAATTAAGCCGCACCTCGGCAACAGATTACAACCTTGCCGATAACGTTCAGGACGGTGTCATTCTTCACGCGTGGAACTGGTCCTACAACACAATCAAAGAAAATCTCGACACAATCGCACAGTCAGGCTACACAACAGTGCAGACATCGCCTGTTCAGCAGCCGAAAATTCATCAGCTGTCATGGTGGGACGTTGGCGGTCAGTGGTGGAAGCTGTATCAGCCGCTTAGCTTTTCAATAGCTCAGACCTCTTGGCTCGGCACAAAGGAAGAGCTGAAAGCACTCTGCGAGGAAGCAGACAAGTACGGCATCAAGATTATCTGCGACATCGTTTCTAACCATATGGCAAACAATAATGACGGTACAGCAGGTACATATTATGAGGGAATCGCAAATTACGAAAGCGAAATTTATAACAATACAACAGAGTATTTCCATCAGCTCAAGAGTATGACAAACGACTCTTCTGTTGAAAAAACAGTTCAGGGCAGCCTTGACGGTGTTCCAGACTTAAACACAGGCAATAAGTACATTCAGGAAAGAGTAATTTCACTCTTAAAAGAATGTGTTGACTGCGGTGTTGACGGCTTCCGTTTTGACGCGGCAAAGCATATCGAAACTCCCGATGACGGCGACTTTGCGTCAGATTACTGGCCGACAATTTTAAACGCCGCAACAGAGTATGCAAAAACTACTACAGGACAGGAGCTTTACTACTACGGCGAGGTTTTAAACTCACCGGGTTCAGGCAGAAGTATTGATTCCTACACAAAATATATGAGCGTTACCGATAATATGACAGGTAATACAATTCGTTCATATGTAAACAAGAAAAACGCACAAAGCTCTGCACGCAGTACATATTTCAAGGGCACAGAGCCGAGCAAATATGTTCTTTGGGCAGAATCTCACGACACATATATGGCTGATGACGGTTCCTCGGCTTCTGTATCCGATGAGAATATCGCAAAAACATGGGCGCTCGTAGGCTCAAGACTTGACGCTACAGCTCTGTACTTTGCACGTCCGGGTAAAGCACTTATGGGTGATATAGGCTCAACAGGCTGGAAGAGCGTAGCAGTTTCTGAAATCAACAAATTCCATAACGCATTTGTAGGTCAGAGCGAGTCTGTTTCTTATGACGGCGATATCGCTTATGTTGAAAGAGGAACAAACGGCGTTGTACTTGTAAATGTAGGCGGAAACGTTGCAGATGTATCGGTACCTGTTAAGCAAATGGCAGACGGCACATATACAGACGCAATCACAGGCAACGCATTTACGGTAGCAGGCGGTAAGATCAGCGGTTCAATCGGCGAAACAGGCATTGCAGTTGTTTACAACACAACAACAACCCCTTACACAACAGTTTCTGTTGAAAGCTCTGAATTCAAGGGCGAAACCTTAAAGGTTACAGTAGGCACAGTAAATGCTTCAAGTGGTACATATCAGATCGACGGCGGCGAGGCTGTTTCATTTGTAGGCAGCACAGAGGTTGAGCTTGGTGCCAACACTGCATATGACGGCGAAATCAAGCTTGTTGTATCAGCTTCAGACGGCACAAAGACAACATCTAATACATATACATATGTAAAAAGAAAAGCAAGCAACAGCGGAGTTTTTGTTTATTTCAACAATACAGGAATGGGCTATAAGAACGTTTACTGCTACGTATATGACGAGGACACAAATCCTGACGCTGACGCAGTTACAAACGCAAGCTGGCCGGGCGAAGAAATGACCCTTGACGAAGAAACAGGTCTTTACAAGTACGAAATACCCGAAAACCTTGTAAATGTTCAGGCAAATGTAATTTTCAACGATAATAAAGGCAAGCAGGTTCCTGCTCAGAATGCAAAGGCAACTTTGCCTATAAGAGATAAGTCAATGATTTATTCTTCTTCAAAGTGGAAAGAGTACGGCGCAACTGAATCAAATATCATATTAGGTGACGCTAACCTTGACGGAAGCATCAAAATCAATGACGTAACACAAATCCAGAGAAGTCTTGCATCTATAGTTTCACTTGATGCCGAAGCAACAAAAGCAGCAGACGTTAACGGCGACGGTAAAATCGCTATCGGTGACGCTACACTTATCCAGAAGTATCTTGCAAAGATTGAAACTGAGTATGCAATCGGACAGCCGACAAACGGCTCAGATATAGTTGTCAAGGGCAAAACCTTCTATGTAGTTGCAGGTGCAGGCTACGTTTTCAAGGACGGCGCAAAAATCTGGATTTACAACAACGACACAAAGGAAGCTATTGAAACAGAAAAGCAGTCACCTTTAGATGACAGCTCAAAATACAGTGTAACAGAGCTTCCTGAAACATGGAAAAATATCTCAATTTACCGTACAAGATTTGATGTTGCTGAGCTTGACATCGAAAATGTTTTAAATCAGTGGCATCCAAAGCCATATGACGGTAAAACAAATTCAATTTATCTGCGTGACGGCGGCAGATCAAGCTACAGGGATTACACACCCGAGAGCTGATTTGCTGATTATCTCAAAGCAAACAGATAATTAAACTGCACCCGAAAAAGGATTTGAATCTCCTTTTTCGGGTGCTTTTAGTATTTTTAAGACAGAAAATCTTAATGTAAAAATTATTTTATGATACTCTCTGTTTATAAAGCAGATATTTTTGCTGAAAATCTGCCAAAAAGAAATTTAGGCTTTGATTAGATTTTAGTATAAAATGTAAATTTTGCAAGATTTTATAAAAACACTTGCAATTTTTTCGGGGATAGTATAGAATACTATAGTAAATGATTAAAATTTTGCAGTTATCCAAAAAGGAGTAAGCATAATGAATTACTTTGAAATGAATAAGCAGCAGCTTTCAGCTGAAAAACAGTCGCTTCTTGAACAGTATAATGAGATTAAAGAAAAAAATCTTGCTCTCGATATGTCAAGAGGAAAGCCGGGCACACAACAGCTTGACTTATCATTGGGAATGCTTGATGTAATCAACAGCTCGTCCTCCTGCAAGGCAAGCACAGGTCTAGACTGCAGAAATTACGGACTTCTTGACGGTATCCCTGAATGTAAGGATATTTTTGCAAAAATGATGCAGGTTTCTCCCGATATGGTTATGGTGGGCGGCAACTCAAGCCTTAATATGATGTTTGACGCAATTGACTGTATGATGACAGCACCGATTGCAGAGGGCTGTAAGCCGTGGTTTGAGGTTAAAAACAGAAAATTCTTATGTCCTGCCCCCGGCTATGACCGTCATTTCAGCATTACCGAGTATTTCGGCTTTGAGATGATTGTCATTCCTATGACAAAAACAGGTCCCGATATGGATATGATTGAAAGGCTTGTAGCAGAGGACGACTCTATAAAGGGTATCTGGTGCGTTCCTAAGTATTCAAATCCACAGGGCATCACATACTCTGACGAAACTGTAAGACGCTTTGCAAACCTGAAGCCAAAGGCAAAGGATTTCAGAATTATGTGGGATAATGCCTACTGTATTCACGATGTAACAGATACTCCCGACACACTTTTAAATATAGTTGACGAGTGCAAAAAGACAGGCAACGAGGATTTACCGCTTGTTTTCTGCTCAACGTCAAAAATCACCTTCCCCGGCTCGGGCGTTGCCGCAATGGCTGCCTCACAGAGCAATATGAAGGTGTTTATGAAAAAATATTCATTCCAGACCATTGGCTATGACAAGATGAATATGCTTCGTCACATCAAGTTCTTTAAGGATTACGACGGTGTGCTTGCACATATGCAAAAGCATAAGGATGTATTAAAGCCGAGATTTGATTTAGTTCTTGACAAGCTCGAAGAACAGCTTTTGCCGACAGGCACAGCGCAGTGGGAAAAGCCGAACGGCGGCTACTTTATCAGCGTAGACGTTTTAGAGGGTACGGCAAAGCGTGTTGTAGAGCTTTGTAAAGAAGCGGGAGTAGTATTAACAGGCGCAGGCGCAACCTTCCCGTACGGCAAGGACCCGAAGGATTCAAACATTCGTGTTGCCCCGACCTACCCGTCCTGTGACGAGCTGTCGGTTGCTATGGATGTTTTCTGCGTATGCGCAAAGCTTGCCGCAACAGAAAAGATGTTGAGTGAATAATAAAATTTTTTGGCAATACCGGACAGGCGGTTCGGTATTGCCGTTTTTATTAAAACCTTTGACAAACAAATAAATACATTGTATAATGAATTGTCAACAATCGAAGGGAATGATTATTTTGGCAGAGAACAATATGAATATTACAATAGAAAAGGCATTTGACATAATTTGCACAAAGCTTGAGAAAGCGCTTGAACCGCAGGGCTTTACAAAGCAAAAGGTAGATTCAACAGCAAAGGAGCTTGTTTCTCTTTTTACAGGCGAAACAACAGCGTACTCTGTAAGCTATATGAGTGATAAATCATATATGGTTCTGCGCACCTGCACAATGACAGACGAAGGACCCGACAATCAGTGGAAAACCGTTGCAACGTGGATGTATAATCCTCAGACAGACTCAACAAAAGAGGCTGAAAGCATAGGCAACGACTTTGCTGACAACGTTACAAGTCCGACAGCCATCAAAAAAATGCGTCAGACTAAGAAGAAAAAGTCTGACGATCAGGGCAACGCCGACCCGATATTCCTTGCAAAAAGATTTGTTGCGTTTTTCCCTGAGCTAAAGGAAGAAATTAAAAACGAGGACGACTGCTACTACCCGTTCAGAGGAGTTACCTTTACAAGAGCAAGCATAGTTCCACGCCTTAATCAGTTCCTTTTAAGAGCAACTCAAAAGGAAATCGACAAGCTGTCGCAGATGCTCAGCACTCAGTACTCAAACGGCGATGTTGACACACGCTCAATCATTACAATAGTTATTCTGAATTCTGTAGATTCTGCTTACAAGGAGGCGCTAAAGGCTTCGATGAGCAAGGATCTTATCAAAGCGTGGGAGGCAGCTGAAAAATACAAGGGCAAAAAGGTAAAGCCCGAGGTTAGAAAGCAGAAGAAAATGACAATCGGCGAAAGACTTACTCAGCAACAGTAAAATACAAGGCTTCAGGAGGATTTTATCTCCTCCTGAAGCGTTTTCGCAATATAATGTGATTTAATCAGAAAAAAATATCAAAATATGCTGATTTTTTTATCGAAAGGTATTGACTGACGCAGTTTGATATGATATAATCAAGTTACCTCGAAAAAGGGGTTTATTTTTTTGTGCCTTTTTGAGGGAGGCTAAAATATTCCGAAAAATACCGGGAGGTGCCGTTAATGAGAGTAAAAATTACAATGGCCTGCACAGAGTGCAAACAACGCAACTACAACACAATGAAAAACAAAAAAAACAATCCTGACAGATTGGAAATGAACAAGTACTGCAGATTTTGCAAGAAACACACTCTGCACAAAGAAACTAAATAATTACGGAGGGTAACTATGGCACAGAAAGCAGTTGAAAAACAAACTGACAAAAAGGTTGCCAAGAAAGATACTAAAAAGCTTGGCTTCTTCAAAAAAGCTATCAAGTTCCTTCGTGAGTGCAAAGGCGAAATCAAGAAAATCTCGTGGCCTACAGCAAAGCAGACAACAAAGAATTTCGGCGTTGTTTTAGCTGTAATCGTAATCGTAGGTCTGTTTATTTTCGCTCTTGATCAGGGTCTTTATGCTTTGTTAAATCTTGTAATGCAGACATCAGCCACTTAACAGTCGGGCAGGGTACTTAATACTTTTAGAAAGGATGAAAGTAAACTATGCCTGATGAAGCAAAATGGTATGTTGTTCACACATATTCAGGATACGAGAACAAAGTAGCGTCAAATATCATGACTACTGTTGAAAACAGAGGTCTAGAGGATTTGATAAAAGAAGTAAAGGTTCCCACTGAAATCGTAACAGAAATCACCGACAACAAGGCAAAAGAGGTAGAACGCAAAATCTACCCCGGCTACGTTTTTGTAAAGATGGTTTGCACCGATGAAACATGGTACGTTGTACGCAGTATCAGAGGTTGCACAGGCTTTGTCGGCCCGTCATCTAAGCCTGTTCCTCTTACAGACGAAGAGGTTATCAGAATGGGCGTTGAGGTAAGATCTGTTGAGGTTTCTTACAAGGTCGGCGACACCGTACGAATTGTTGACGGTCCTCTTGAGGATTTTGTCGGCATCGTAGAGGAGCTTAACGTTGACAAAAACTACGTCCGTGTTACAGTATCTATGTTCGGACGTGAAACACCTGTTGAGCTTGAGCTTTATCAAGCTGAACTTGTAGAAGAATAAGTCGTTAATCGGCGAAAGCCGTTTAAAGCGGGACAAAAGTCCCTTTGTGGGAGGGAGCAAAACGCTTCCCGCCATTTACCACGAATATAGGAGGAATTTACAATGGCTCAAAAGGTAACAGGCTTAATTAAGCTGCAGATACCTGCCGGCAAGGCTACTCCGGCACCACCTGTTGGACCTGCACTTGGTCAGCACGGTGTAAACATCGTAGCATTTACAAAGGAATTCAACGAACGCACAAAGAATGACATCGGTCTTATCATTCCTGTAGTTATCACAGTATATGCCGACCGTTCATTCTCATTTGTTACAAAGACACCTCCGGCTGCAGTTCTTATCAAAAAAGCTTGCGGCATCGAAAGCGGTTCAGGTGTGCCTAACAAGACAAAGGTTGCAAAGATTACTAAAGAACAGGTTCAGAAAATTGCAGAGCAGAAAATGCCTGACCTTAATGCTTCTTCTGTTGAATCTGCTATGAGTATGATCGCCGGTACAGCAAGAAGTATGGGCATTGAAGTAGTAGACTGATTATAAGTATCCGGGTGGGAGGAGTTTTCCGCTTGACCACCTAATAATGGAGGAAATATTATGAAACACGGCAAGAAATATGTTGACAGCGCAAAGCTTGTTGACAGAACAAAATTATATGACACAAACGAAGCTCTCGATTTGTGCGTAAAGACCGCAACTGCTAAGTTTGACGAAACTGTTGAGCTTCACGTTAAGTTAGGTGTAGACAGCCGTCACGCTGACCAGCAGGTTAGAGGTGCTATCGTTCTTCCAAACGGTACAGGTAAAAACGTAAGAGTTCTTGCTATCTGCAAGGGCGAAAACGAAAAGCTTGCACAGGAAGCAGGCGCTGACTATGTAGGTGCTGAGGATATGACTCAGAAGATTCAGTCAGAAGGCTGGATGGACTTTGACGTTTTAATCACAACTCCCGACTGTATGGGACTTGTTGGCCGTCTTGGTAAAATCCTCGGTCCCCGCGGCTTAATGCCAAACCCGAAGGCTGGTACAGTTACTCCTGATATTGCTAAGGCTATCAAAGAGGCAAAAGCAGGTAAAATTGAGTACCGTCTTGACAAAACAAACATCATTCACTGCCCAATCGGTAAGGTAAGCTTTGGCACAGAGAAATTAGCTGAAAACTTAGAAACTCTTATGGGTGCTATCGTTAAGGCTAAGCCGGCTGCTGCTAAGGGTCAGTACATCAAATCTTGTGCTGTAACCTCTACAATGGGCCCGAGCGTAAGACTTAACACTAACAAGTTTGGTGCTTAATTCTTACAGATAATTTGTTAATCACACTTTGTGTGATATATATTCGCTGTTCTAAAGACAGCTGGTGCATTCTGCATAAGTGGTAAACGTATGTTTATACCGCCAGCCGAGGAAGAAGCAATTACATTTTTAATGTATATTACTGCCTCTCCTTGGACGGAGAGGCTGCTTTTTTTATGAACTGCGTTATAATTTAATAACGGAGGTGAACAAATTGCCAAGTCAAAAGGTTTTAGAGGCAAAAAAGGCTGTTGTTGTTGAATTAACCGAAAGACTTCAGGGTGCTTGCACAGGTGTTCTTGTAAATTACAAGGGTATCAACGTAGAAAACGACACAAAGCTCCGTAAAGAGCTTCGTGAAGCAGGCGTTAAGTACACTGTAGTTAAAAACACACTCCTTTCAAGAGCTTGTGAGCAGGTAGGTCTTACCGACCTTAACGCTGTTCTTGAGGGTACAACAGCTCTCGCTACAAGCGAGGATGATTACACTGCTGCTGCAAGAATTCTTTGCGGTTTCGCAGACAAAAACAAGGGCTTTGAGGTAAAGAGCGGTTTCCTTGACGGTGCAGTTGTTGACATTAACACTATCAACAGCCTTGCTAAGTTACCGTCACGTGAGGTTCTCCTTGCAAACGTTCTTGGTGCATTCCAGGCTCCTATCGCAAGCTTTGCACGTGCCGTACAGGCTATCGTTGACAAGGGGGGCGTAGAAGCTTGTGCTGCTGATGCTCCTGCTGAGGAAGCACCTGCAGAAGCTGCTGAATAATTTCAGCAATTAAATGCCGCTTTCGGCTAAACAAATTAAAATTTAACTTAATTAAAATATCGGAGGTAAATTAAAATGGCATCTGAAAAGATTACTGCTATTATTGAAGAATTAAAGACTCTCACAGTTTTAGAGCTTTCTGAGCTTGTTCACGCTGTTGAGGATGAGTTTGGTGTATCAGCTGCTGCTGCTGTTGCAGTTGCAGGTCCTGTTGCTGCTGAGGCTGCTGCAGAAGAGAAGACAGAGTTTGACGTAATTCTTAAGTCAGCCGGCGCTAACAAGATCGCTGTTATCAAGGCGGTTCGTGAGGCTACAGGTCTTGGCCTTAAGGAAGCTAAGGAAGTTGTTGACGGCGCTCCTAAGACTCTTAAGGAAGCAGTTAGCAAGGAAGACGCTGAAGCTCTCAAAGAGAAGCTCACAGCTGCCGGCGCAGAGGTTGAAATTAAATAATTTTAGTTTCAAATTTTCTTTAAATACTTACAGCTTGCTTATGTGTAGCTGTGTAATCACAAAGCCTGAAGTCCTTTCGGATTTCAGGCTTTTTTACATAAAATTCTATATTGATATTGAATTTATATTAGCTTGTGGTAAAATATTTATATACTACATTCAGAATCAATAGGTGATTGTATGCAGCTTAATAAAAAAACAATTAGAAGTGTTTTCCTTATCATTTTATTTGCGGCACTTTGCTATGCAGTTATTACCAATTTCGGCTTTGTTTGGCATTGTATAGGCACTGTGTTTTCCGTAACCTTTCCTATATATTTAGGCTTTTTCTTAGCGTTTATCATAAATCTGCCAATGCGACAGTTTGAAAAGCTGTTTAGTAGGGGAAAGGGTAAGTTCATAAAGGCTATAAAACGTCCTGTAAGTCTTTTTCTGTCAATAGCGTCTGTAGTAGCTGTTTTAGTGCTGATAATTGAATTGATTATACCGGAGCTTTTAAACGCTGTGGCGGTCTTGATTGACTATGTTCCAAAGGCTTTAAACGCACTGTATAAGTGGTTTGACGGACACGATATACCCTATGATGAGATTAAAAAATATATAACGTCACTTAATATCAACTGGGCAGATCTCGGCAAGCAGGCACTCGGCTTTGCAACAGGTGCGGCGCAGGATATTCTGAATGTATCGGTTTCCTTTATTGTAACGCTTGTGGGCGGTATAATAAATGTCTTTATCTCTTTTATAATCGCTATTTACGTTGTTCTATCTAAAGAAAAGCTCAAATCTCAATTAAACAAGCTGATACACGCATATTTACCCCAAAAAGCAGCCGACTACACTGTTCACGTTATAAATGTCACAAAAACAACCTTTGCAAAATATGTTGTCGGACAATGCACAGAAGCGTTAATTCTCGGCTCACTTATGACTATCGGTATGATGATTCTGCAGCTTCCGTATGCACCTATGATAGGCGCTATGATAAGCGTTCTTGCGCTTATTCCGATTGTTGGTATAGCAATAGCCGTTACGCTCGGCACGTTTATGATTTTAATGGTAAACCCGATTCAGGCGATAGTTTTCCTCATTTTCTATATGTGCTTACAGCAGATAGAGGGCAACCTAATTTACCCAAGAGTAGTAGGCGCTTCAATCGGCTTAGATCCCTTATGGGTGTTAAGTGCAATTTTAGTTGGCGGCGGATTGTTTGGTGTAGTCGGACTATTCTTTGCCGTACCAACGGTTTCTGTAGTCTTTAAGCTTGTAAAAGAGGACACAAACAGACGCTTGACAAATAAAAACATACAGATTTAACAGCTTGAATATCAATTAAAAATATGATAAAATAATGTCATAATTAAAACAACAGGAGTGACGGTATGAGTATTTTAGTTTTAGGCGGAGCCGGCTACATCGGCTCACACACAGCGCTTGAGCTTGTACGTGCAGGCGAGGACGTAGTAATTGCCGATAACCTTGTAACAGGCTACAAGTCGGCAATACCCGAAAAAGCAAGGTTTTACTTAGGCGACATTCGTGACTTTGATTTTCTTGACGATCTTTTTTCAAAGGAAAAAATTGACGCTGTAATTCACTTTGCTGCATTTTCTCTTGTAGGCGAGAGCGTGACAAATCCGCTTAAATATTACGATAACAACTTAAACGGCACAAAGGTTTTGTTACAGGCTATGATAAAGAACAATGTTAATAAAATTGTCTTTTCGTCAACAGCCGCCGTTTACGGAGAGCCTAAGAGTATTCCGATTCTTGAGGATGACGACACCTTCCCGACAAACCCATACGGCGAAACAAAAAGAGCTATGGAGAGAATGTTCCACTGGTCGGCACTGGCGCATAATCTAAGCTATGTATCACTTAGATATTTTAACGCCTGCGGAGCTGACGAAAGCGGTACAATCGGAGAGGCGCACAATCCCGAAAGCCACCTTATTCCGCTTATTTTACAGGTTCCTAACGGAATAAGAGAGAGTATTTCTGTTTTTGGCACAGATTATGATACGCCTGACGGCACGTGTATTCGTGACTATATCCACGTAACGGACCTTGCACAGGCGCATATACTTGCGGTGAAATATCTGTTAAACGGTGGCAAGAGCGATATTTTCAACTTAGGCAACGGAGTAGGCTACTCGGTGCGTGAGGTAATCGAAACGGCAAAGGCAGTGACTGATTATCCGATTGCAGTTGTTGAAACAGAGAGACGTGCAGGCGACCCTGCAAGACTTGTCGCATCAAGCGAAAAAGCAAAGAAAATACTCGGCTGGAATCCCGTTCACAACAGCCTTGAGGAAATTATAGCAAGTGCGTGGAAGTGGCACAAATCCCACCCAAACGGCTATGATGAGAAATAATTAAAAAATAAGCAGGATAATTCTGTTTTTTGGAATTATCCTGCTGTTTTTATTTAATTAAGTGCATTTAATCAGATTGCCTGTTTTGTATGTCATTCCACGCTTCGTCATCAATAAGGCGGTCTTTAAAGAAATACCTTCTGTCATTTTCGGTTATTTTTCTGATAACCCTACAGGGGTTGCCTGCGGCTACAGTCATATCGGGAATATCCTTCGTTACAACACTGCCTGCACCGATAACTACGTTGTTTCCGATGTTCACACCGGGGCATACCACTGTGTTGCCGCCTATCCACACGTTATCTCCTATTGTAACGCTGATACCGTATTCATAGCCGGAGTTCCTTGTATCAGGGTGAATAGGGTGACCGGCTGTATAAATTGCAACATTAGGAGCAAAGAAACAGTTATCACCGATTTTCACCTTTGCAACATCAAGAATACAGCAATTATAATTTGCAAAGAAATTTTTGCCAACCTCAATATTAAAGCCGTAGTCGCAATAAAACGGAGGATTCACAAAAGCGTTTTCCGATTTGCCGAATAAACCTTTAACAATTTCAGCTATTGCTTCAAAGTTTGATGTATCAACCGAATTGAGCTTATGAACAAGCCTTCTTGTTATTCTCTGTTGCTCAAAAACCTCGTGGTCAGAAATATAAGCCATTTCCTTATCTCGTCTTTCGATATTATTCATACTGCACCTCTTTACGAACAAATTTCTGACATTATACCATTTGCTGTTTTTTATGTCAACATAACAACGAAAACCTCACATACCCTGCCGATTTTTATTTTATTTTCAGCTTTTTGTAAGTCACATACGAATACACGCACATTATCACAGCCGCAATTACGATAAGAATAATAAATCCAAACAGCCCTAACACAGTCGATTCAATAATCATTGAAATTACAGAACAGATTATAGAAATAATGCCGACTGCTACAAAGGCATACCCTGAAAAACGCTGAGTTTTCAGCCATACCGTATCGTTTTTGAGCGTCCACGCAGTCCTTACACCTATAAGGCTGTTGCGCTTTAGCTTGCCCATCAGATTTCCTATAATTATCAGAAAGGCCGAAACACAGATTATAGTGCTGTTACTGAATATTGCGCCCATAGTTTCTTTGGGAGTAATAAACCCCGTGAGAGTATATACAGCAACTGCAATAAGAATAATGTCCATAAGACAGATCATCATAAGAATAATTGACGGAATTATGATATCCACATATTTTTCGTTTTTCTTGAATTTTTCACTATTTCGAGCTAAAAGCCTGTAGATTGTGAAAATAACTGACAGAACAGCCGGTACGCACGTTATAGCAAACAACACCCATTTTGAACCGTAATCGTCAGCAATAAACTCGGCGTTAAAGTGAGTAGGTACGACGTCGGGCAGATAAAAGAAAGTGAATATAAATGATGAAATAACATTTAAAAAAGATAAACCTATTATTATTTTCTTAAACATAAGCTTTCCTCCTGAAAATCATTTTTCGGTAAGTCCTGCAATTATAGCAAGGACATCCTCTAAAACCGAAGTATTAATTGTGTAAATTACGTTTTGACCGATTTTTTCACTGCTGACTAAATCTGCCTGTTTTAAAATATTAAGATGATGACTTATTGACGGCTTTGTCATATTAAAGTGCTTTGCAATATCGCCCGCGTTCATACTTTGCTTTTTAAGCAGAGAAAGTATCTGCCTTCTTGTGCTGTCAGACAGTGCGCTCCATACGTCGCTCATTTAATCCCTCCTTATTAGAGTGTTAGATAATTAGACAAATGTCTAATTACTATAGACATAATACATCCTGAAAAATGGTTTGTCAATATATTTTTGAAAATTTTTAAGACAAGCAATAGATAGGTTTTTCTTTCATATAAAAAAGCACCGCACAATATAAAGCATTGTGACGGAGCTATAAGAATATAAAGATTTGTATTGTAAGATATAAAATTTAATGAATAATGAATGATGAAAAATGAATGATGAATAATTTTTAAGCTTATGCTTTCGCAAAAGGCTCCCCAAAAAGGGAGCCTAAGAAAGTAAAATATCACATTTTATCCGGACAAGTAATGTTAAACATTGTCAGAACGTTCTTGATTACAGTTTTAACAGCAATGCAAAGATTAAGCCTTGCCTGCATAAGTCCTTCGTTTTCGCCCTTAACACGGCAGGCATTGTAAAACTTGTGGAAAAGCGTTGCAAGCTGTGTTACATAGCGTGTAATTCTTGTCGGGTCGTAATCCTTAGCGGCACTTATAATCTCATCGGAATATGCTGCAAGGTGGTTGATAAGCTCCAGCTCTTCGCTTTCTCTTAGCATCTGAAGCTCTGCGTCAGTGCAGGTTCTTGCTGTTATTCCGTCATTTTCAAGCGACTTGATAATACTGCAAATTCTTGCGTGAGCATACTGAACGTAATAAACAGGGTTCTGATTATCCTGCGTCACTGCAAGGTCAAGGTCAAAGTCAACGGGAGTGTTCGCCTCTCTTGTGTTGAATAAAAATCTTGCGCTGTCAACAGGCACTTCCTCAAGCAGATCGCCAAGCTGAATTGCCTTGCCTGTACGCTTGCTCATTCGTACAAGCTCGCCGTTTCTCATAAGCTTAACAAGCTGCATAAGCACAACGTCAAGACTGTCGCCGTCATAGCCGATTGCGTCCATAGCACCCTTGAGTCGCATAACGTGGCCGTGGTGGTCAGCGCCCCACACGTCAATCAGGGTTTCAAACCCTCTGTCAAATTTATTCTTGTGATAAGCAATATCAGCCGTAAAGTAGGTGGGATTGCCGTTTTGCCTTATCAGAACATCGTCCTTAAGCTCAAGGTTGTCAATGTACTTCTGACTTTTGCCCTCTGACAGGAGCTTGTTTGTCAGCACCTCTTTATTTTTGTACCACAAAGCGCCGTCCTTTTCGTAGGTAAGACCTTTTTCCTTTAACAAATCAACAACAGCCTGAACCTGACCTGAATTGTGCAGCTCGCTTTCCATAAACCACTTGTCGTAGTTAATTCTGTACTTAGCCATATCCGACTTCATTTTGTTGATGTTCTTAGGCAGTGCAAAGTCAACAAGAGATTTTTTGCGTGTTTCACTGTCAACATTCAGCAGGCTGTCGCCGTTTTCGTCAGCGTAAAGCTTTGCAAGGTCTGTTATGTCCTCGCCCTGATAGCCGTCCTCGGGGAACTTGATTTCATCACCCTTATAAATCTGCAAATAACGTGCCTCTAACGAGCAAGCGAACTTTTCAATCTGATTGCCTGCGTCATTTACGTAGAATTCTCTCCATACATCATAGCCCGCAGCATCAAGCACAGCAGACAGACAGTCGCCTAAAGCGCCGCCTCTTGCGTTGCCCATATGCATAGGACCTGTCGGGTTAGCCGATACGAACTCAACCATAATCTTTTTGCCCTTGCCAAAGTCGCTTCTGCCGTAGCTGTCGCCGTCATTTTCAATATCTCTTAAAACTGCTGCATAATAGCTCGGAGCAAAGAAAAAGTTGATAAATCCGGGGCCTGCGATTTCGCATTTCGTAAAAAATGTGTTGTCAAGCACAAGGTTGTTTTTTATTTCCCCGGCAATTTTAAACGGCGGCATCTTAAACGCTCTTGCGCCGACCATAGCGGCATTTGTGGCAAGGTCGCCGTTTTTTCTGTCGGCAGGTGTTTCAATAATAAACTGCGGAATCTCTGCCTGTGGCAAAGCTCCGTTTTCAATAGCCTTTTTTATAGCGTCTGTAACTGCGTTTTCTAATTGATTAACTGCAATAGCTGCTGTTTTTGACATATCATTCTACTCCTTTATGCTTAATTGTAATTTTAAATTCATTTCTGCTTGCAAAGCCTGCGTTAAAATCGAGCGTGTAGCTTACAAAAAGCTCGCCGCCGTCATCATTAAGATTATTGTCTATAGTATCTGCAAATACGCCTATCATCAAATCTCCGACAGGTGTGCCGTAGTGACATTGATGTCTGACACCCTTTTGCAGAATAAGCCTTGACGATACATCGCCTGAGCGCATAATCGTTACCTTATCGCCGTCGACCTTAACTGTGTTGTTGCAGTAGTTGTTCGGATTGTCGCTGTCGTATTCCTTATAATTGATATATCTCTTACCGTTTTTCATTATGTAACTGCCGGTTGTCATTACCTCAACAGAGTCCTTGTCACCGTCAAGCTCCTGAATACCGATAATCGAAATTATGTAGTTGTTATCCATTAGATTTCACCTGTAAAAATCAGTACTGTTCAATGTCTATCTGCGTTACGGTGCTGTCAATATCCTTGCCCAAGAATAAATCGGCAACAGAAGAAAAGCCGACAGGAGTGTCGCTGACGTAAAATTCACAGCCGCCTGTTTCTTTACTGTCAGAAAGCAGACCGTTTTCCTTTAACAGCTTAGCAGCATATATCGCCGTTTCCTTACCGCTGTCCACAAGAGTTACTGTTTTGCCCATTTCATTCTGAATAGCATCTCTTAAAATAGGGTAGTGGGTACAGCCCATTATAACTGTGTCAACGTTCTGCTCCTTTAGCGGTGCTAAATACCTTTTTACAACAAGCTGAACTACAGGGTCGTCTGCACTTATAAAGCCGTTTTCGACAAGCGGAACAAATAAGGGGCAGTCCTGCTCAAAAACCTGTATTTCGCTGTTGAAATGTGAAAGATATTTCTTATAGCTGTGACTGTTTATAGTAGCCGTAGTGCCGATAACGCCGATTTTACCGTTTTTTGTAATTTTAGCTGCTGCATAGGCGGTGGGGGAAACAACGCCTGTGTAAAGCACGTCAAGGCTGTTTTCAAGGTAATCCTTTGCAACAGAGCTTGCAGTGCCGCAGGCGGCAATAATCATCTTTACATTGTGGCTAAGCAGAAAGTCAGCGTCCTGCGCAGAATATTTAATAATAGTGTCACGGCTTCTTGTGCCGTAGGGAACTCTGCCCGTATCGCCGAAATAGACAATATTTTCATTCGGAAGTATTTCAATCAGCTGTTTTACGGCGGTAAGTCCGCCGAGTCCCGAGTCAAAAACGCCGATAGCCTTTTGATTTTCAGACATATCCATTACCTTCCTTGAGCTATAAACATATTCAATTAAGAGTACCACAAAATCGTCATAAATGCAAGAAAAATAAGCAAAACAAAAAAATAAGCTGTATTTTCATAATCTTATATTTCTAAAATGACAAATTAAAACTTTTTTGTAAACAAATGCACGAAATATTCTTTTTTTCATTGACTTTTGTACCAAAAATAAATATAATTATTCTGTTATCGTCTGTGATTATGTGCGTTTATTACCTATATGTATCACAGATATAAAAATTTTATTGGAGGTTCCAAGGCATGAAAAGAATTCCAAAGCCAACTTTCTTTATTGTCGCCCTCCTTATCCTTGCATTCTCAGCTTCGGCAATTTTCGGCGTATCGTACTACACCGGCGACGTTGAGCATAAAATCGTCAAGGGTATCAGCGACATAAGATGGGGCATCGACATCAGAGGCGGCGCAGGTGCTACCTTTACACCGGCAGGCGGTGTTGATGCAACAGAGCAAGAGCTTGAATCGGCAAAATCAATTATCGAAACACGTATGGTAGCTTCCGGTATTACAGACTACGAGCTTTATACCGATGTGAATACCGACAAAATTATCGTTCGTTTTCCGTGGAAGTCTGACGAAACAGAGTACGACCCAATCAAGGCTATTGAGGAAATCTCTGCAACGGCTAAGCTTACCTTCCGTCCCGGAAACAGCTACGAAAAAACAGATATCGACGCTAACGGAAATATGGTTTACAGAACACCAACGGGCGACACAGAAGAAATTTTGATGGACGGCTCAATGGTAGAGAGTGCAAAAGCACTTGTAAACTCAGAAACAGGCGAATATATCGTATCTCTTAAATTGAAGCCCGAGGGTGCAAAAACCTTTGAAGAGATTACAACCGAGTACTTAAATGAGGTTGTTTCAATCTGGATGGACGACATTATGCTTTCATCTCCGAAGGTTGATTCCGTAATCTCAGGCGGTGACTGCCAGATTACAGGTACCTTCACAGCAGAAGAGGCTTCAAAGCTTGCTACACAAATCAATGCAGGTGCACTGCCCTTTGAGCTTGAAACAGTATCCTACGACAACATCAGCCCGACACTCGGCGCAAACTCACTTACAGCTATGGCTTATGCCGCTGTAATTGCGTTTATCATCATCGCAATATTTATGATAGTGTTCTTCAGACTGCCCGGCTTTATCGCAGTTATTGCGCTTATCGGTCAGATGGGACTGTCAGTTGCGGCAATATCTATGTACTTCCCTGTACTTAATTCCTTTACAATGACTCTGCCCGGTATTGCAGGTATCATACTTTCAATCGGTATGGGTGTTGACGCTAACATCATCACTGCAGAGCGTATCAAAGAGGAGCTTAAATCAGGCAAAACGCTTGATGCTGCTATCAACAACGGTACAAAGAACAGCTTGTCGGCTATCATTGACGGTAATATGACAATCGTTATCGTTTCAATTATTCTTTTGCTTGTATTCGGTCCTTCAAATATTCTTTCGTGGATGTTCGGACCGTCAACAACAGGTACAATCTATGCTTTCGGTTACACACTGTTAATGGGTGTTATCTCTAACTTCATTATGGGTGTTGCACTGTCAAGAATAATGCTCAAGAGCGTAGCAGGCTTTAAGTTCCTGCGCAAAAAATGGTTATTCGGAGGTGCTGAAAAATGAAAAAGGTAATTGATTTTATCTCTGTCAGAAAAATCTTTTTTGCAATTTCACTTAGCATCATTTTAATTGGTGTTATCTGCAATTTTATTTTCGGCACAACGCTCGACATACAGTTTAGCGGCGGCGCTATGATTAAATTCAGCTACACAGGCGAGGTAAATACTGAGGAGCTTAAGTCCTTTATTCAGGGCGAAACAGCAGACACAGTAACGTTTTCAAGCTCACAGGATATTATGAACAGCAAGGACGGCAAAAACGCCTACACGCTGTCTGTTCAGTTCTCAGGTACAGACGCTATCGACAAGGAGCTTCAGAAGAATCTTCTTGAAAAGGTAACAGAAAAGTACCCCGACAACGAATTTGCAGTAATGGAGTCAAGCTCTGTTGAGTCACAGATGGGCTTTATGTTCCTTATGAAGTGCTTGACAGCCGTAGCTATCGCAAGTGCTTTGATGGTTCTTTATGTAACAATCAGATTTAAGCGTATCGGCGGTTTGTCTGCAGGTATGTTTGCGCTTGTTGCATTGTTCCACGATGTAGCAATAATCTACTTCCTGTACGTAATCTTCAGAATGCCTATCGACGGCAACTTTATCGCCGTAGTTCTTATGATTTTAGGCTACTCATTAAACGACACAATCGTAGTTTACGACCGTGTAAGAGAAGAGCGTAAAAAGTTAGGAGCTAAAACTTCTGTTGCACACGTGTTCAACGTAAGTGCTTCAAGAGTTATGAAAAGAACAATCTTTACATCAATCACAACTCTTGCGGCTATCGGCACAGTTTATGTAGTTGCAACAATCTTCAACATCGAAACTGTAAAGAGCTTTGCACTTCCGATGATGGCAGGTGTAATTTCAGGCTGCTACTCATCACTTTGCATCGCAGGACCGCTTTGGGTTATGTGGAAGGAAAGAAAAGAAAAATCAGCAAAATAAATCAGATTTCTTTAATAAATCGGCGGATAAAATTCCGCCGATTTTCTTTTGATTATATACTTAAGCATAGGTGATTGAAATTCAGAATTGTTAAAAAACAGATAAATACGTAACATAATATTTTTAATCAATAATGAATGGTGAATAGTTTATAATGAATAATTTTCTAAAAACCTCCCTTTGCTAAGGGGAGCCTACACACCCCAGCCAAAGCGACGCGAGGCGGCTAAAGGATTCCAAAGGGTCACTGACCCTTTGGTCGTTTAGGGAAAGGGGATATTTAAGGGGAAAGGGGATCGAAACCCCGTTCCCCTTAAATCTGCTTTCTTTTGCAACTTTTCTTTTCAGACAAAAGAAAAGTTGATAAAAGTGTGATTAAGATGAAATAAATCAAGGAAGCAAAAACTATAAAATAGATGAAATAAAATTTTTCTTTTCTTCCTTTTCTTTTAAAAAGAAAAGGAAATAGTATGATAAAGATGAATCTCACCAAGGAAATAAAAACTTTAAAATATATAAAACTAAAAAATTTCAAACAAGCTTGATAAAGTCTATATTTTCTATTTGCATTTTTTCGCAAAATAGGCTACAATAGTAATTCATAATACATTAAAAGGGGGCAGACGATGAAAAACGTGCTTAAAAAAGCTGTAGCTGTTATTATTTCAGCTGTAATTATCCTTTCATTGTCCTGCTGTGAAATTGAAAAAACACAGGTACAGGTGAATAACAACGCCTCTTTAAATATAGTCGCTACAATTTTTCCTTATTTTGACTTTACAAAAAATGTAGCAGGCGACAAGGCAAATATTAGAATGCTCATTTCCCCCGGAGCTGAGGTTCATAATTATGAGCCGTCACCCTCTGACATCATCAGCATAGAAAACTGCGACCTCTTTATCTATAACGGAGGGGAGAGCGACGAGTGGGTAGAAAAAATCCTTGCAAGTCTTGACGGTAAGGTAAATGTTCTCAGAATGTTTGACTATGTGTCGCTTTTAGGCGAGGACGAAATTGAGCTTGCGATAGAGGACAAGCCTACCGAACACGACCACAGCCACGAACAGCACGACCACGAGCATAATAAAGAAGAGGAATATGACGAGCATATATGGACGTCACCGAAAAACGCTGTCACCTTGTCAAAAGTGATAGCAGATAAGCTCTGCGAAATTGACGAAAAAAACGCAGATACCTACAGAAGCAACCTCAAAGCATACGAAAATAAGCTCAGCGTTGTTGATAACAGCTTCCGTCAGGCGGTAGAAAACGGAGTAAGAAACAAAATTGTAGTCGCCGACCGCTTTCCCTTTCTATATTTTGTAGAGGAGTACGGTCTTGACTACAGCTGTGCCTTCCCAGGCTGCAGCAGTCAGACAGAGCCGAGCGTAAAAATAGTTACATCTCTCATAGATACAGTACGCAGTGAAAAAATCCCAGCTGTTTTTTACCTTGAAATGTCGTCAAGGGCAACGGCAAATATACTCTGCGAGGACACAACGGCAAAACCGCTGATGCTCCATTCCTGCCAGAATATTACAAAGGACGAGTACAATAGGGGAGAAAGCTATATTTCTCTTATGACAAAAAATGCCGAAAATTTAAAGGAGGCGCTTAGCTGATGTCACTGATAAAATGCGAAAATATAACAATAGGCTACGAGGGCAAGCCTGTTGTGCAAAATCTCAACATTAACATAAAGCAAGGCGACTACCTGTGCATAGTCGGCGAAAACGGCTCGGGCAAGACAACGCTTATGAAAGCGCTGCTGGGACTTCACCCTGTAATGTCTGGTAGTGTTACATTTGCCGACGGCTTAAAGCAAAATCAAATAGGCTATCTGCCGCAGCAAAGCTCAGCACAAAGAGATTTCCCTGCAAGCGTTTTGGAGATAGTTCTGTCGGGAACGCTCAACAGCAGTCGTTTTAATCCGTTTTACAGCAAAGAGCAAAAGAAAAAAGCAAGAGAAAATATGGAAAAAACAGGGATAACAGAGCTTAAGAAAAAATGCTACAAGGAGCTGTCGGGCGGTCAACAGCAAAGAGTAATGCTCGCACGTGCCTTGTGTGCAACGCAGAAGCTCATTATTTTAGACGAGCCTGTAACAGGACTTGACCCTATAGCAACTAACGAAATGTATATGCTCGTTTCTCGGCTTAACAAGGACGGAATAACTGTAGTTATGGTTTCTCACGATATAACAGCGTCTGTAAATCACGGCTCGCACATTCTTCACCTTGGCAAGGATACGTATTTCTTCGGCACAACTCACCAGTACCTGCACTCCGATTTCGGCGGCAAGTTTCTTATTAAGGGTTGCCCGTGCGACCAGTGCCGTCATAATACAGCCTTATAATTATTGTTCTGAAAGGGAATTAAAATGCTTACAGAAATGTTTTCATACGATTTTATGCAACGTGCCGTTGTTGTCGGCTCACTCGTTTCTCTGTGCGCCGCACTGCTCGGCGTTACGCTTGTTTTAAAAAGATATTCAATGATAGGTGACGGTCTGTCGCACGTCGGCTTCGGAGCCTTGGCTGTAGCCGCCGCACTCAATTTTGCCCCGCTTCAGGTAGCGTTGCCTGTTGTAGTTATAGCCGCCTTTTTTCTGCTTCGCCTTTCCGAAAACAGCAAAATTAAGGGCGACTCCGCAATAGCTATTATTTCAAGCTCTGCGCTTGCAATCGGCGTTACAGCCGCCAGCCTTTCGGGTATGAATACAGATGTCAACAGCTACCTTTTTGGCAGTATCTTAACTACCTCAAAAAGTGACGCTGTAATGTGTATTTGCCTGTCAATAGCGGTGATAGTTTTATATATCATTTTTTACAACAAAATTTTTGCCGTCACCTTTGACGAAGGCTTTTCAAAGGCAACGGGCATACATTCAAACACATATAATCTTATCATAGCAGTGCTGACAGCGCTTACAATAGTAATCGGTATGAGAATAATGGGAACGCTCCTTATTTCGGCGCTGATAATTTTCCCTGCCGTCACATCAATGAGGGTTTGCAAAAACTACAGAGCAGTTATCATCACATCGTCAATTCTGTCTGTAGTCTGCTTTTTCGCAGGAATAGTAATCTCCTACAACTTCGATACTCCCACAGGCGCAAGCGTGGTGCTTGTGGATTTATCGGCGTTTTTACTGTTTTCTGTCGTTTCGTTTGTTAAGTCTAAGGTTGTTAAAAAGCTATGATAGGTGAGATTTATTTAGTGTTGCATTGTTTTAATGAATGATGAATGATGAATAATGAATAATTTATATACTAATCTCTGGTATCAACAAACCACCTGTTTTCTTCAAAAAAGATGTAACGCTCCTTGTTTTTTATTCGGCATTTGTACCTAAGACCCGCACCGCCTGCCTTTAGCGACGATGCAAACCTCACGTCAAGTACTCTGTCAATCTCAAATGTTCTGCCGTCCTGCCAGTGAACAGCCAAGGGCAGAAGATTGCCGTCACTGTCAAATTTTGCCGTAACACCAATATATTGCTTCATAAACTCACAACCAAATTAAAAATTTTATCAAACGAAATTACCTGAAAAAGCTGACAGGGTGAATTGTATGCTCGTCCTTTGGGTTAAAGTGCGACAACCCCTTGTCCTGCAGCAAAAGCGCCGGGAAAATCGAGTAATTTCCGAATCTGTTTTTAAGTCTGTCAAGGGCAGAGTCAAGCGACTCCTGCCTTTGGCGGATTTTTTCGTTTCCGAAAAGGTCTGTCTGACGGGGAGAGCTTTCCGGCAACAGATCACAAACACTTATGCCGACGCTCCTTAACGGCTTTTGAAAGCTGTAGCTGTCACGAAAAAGCTTTAGTGCAGTTTTCAGAATTTCATCGGTAACGCTTGTTGCACTTTCAAGCTTTCTCTGACGTGAAAAGCATTGCAGCGTGTTGTCACGAACACTAATAGAAACCGTCCCTGCAATAAACCCCTGCTCACGCATACGGCGGCAAACGCTGTCGCACAACACGCACATAACGGTCTTTACGTCCTGAAAATCAACAAGGTCACGTGGCGTTGTTGTCGAGTTGCCTATCGACTTCACCGGGTCGTGCAAATCAAGCTTAGCTACAGGCGAAACGTCATAGCCGTTTGCAAAGGCGTACAGCATATCGCCGTGCTTGCCGAAATGCTTTCTGAGTATCTCTATAGGACATTTTGCAATATCGCCGATTGTGTAAATGCCCATTGTGTGCAGTCTTTTTTTAGTGGCAGAGCCGACATACAGCAAATCACCGCAGTCAAGCTCCCATACAATATTTTTGAAATTTTCTCTTGAAATAACGGTGACGGCGTCAGGCTTTTTGTAGTCACTGCCGAGCTTTGCAAAAATTTTGTTAAAGCTCACGCCGATGCTCACCGTTATGCCAAGCTCATATTTAATTCTTTTTCTAATCCTCTGCGCTATCTCATAGCCTGAGCCGAAAAGCATACTGCTGCCGGTAACGTCAAGCCACGCCTCGTCAAGACCGAAGGACTCCACACGGTCTGTATAATCAAAATAAATCTCCTTGCAAAGCCTTGAAAATCGCCTGTAAAGGTCAAAATGCGGAGGAACAGTTATAAGCTCCGGACATTTCTGCTTTGCCTGCCAGATAGCCTCGCCTGTTTTCACGTGATACTTTTTAGCAAGCTCATTTTTGGCAAGGATAATGCCGTGGCGGTTTTCAGCGTCACCGCTGACAGCCACAGGCTTGTTGCGTATTTTTGGATTGTGCAGGCACTCAACGCTTGCGTAAAAGCCGTTGCAGTCGCTGTGCAGAATAACTCGCTCTGACATATACTCACCCCGAATGTTTGTTCTCATTTGTATATATTATAGAACAACTGTTCGCAAAAGTCAACGGGAAATTTTAAGAAAAAAGGTATAAAAATACACCCGCCCTAATATTATTAAATAAGCATAAAAGTTTTTAAGGAGAGAAAAAGTATGGAATATAATCTTTTGAGCAAGCAAATCCCGACACAGCAGACTCTGCTTGATACGGTGGCGGAACAGCCTGTCGACATCGACTTCACACTGCCCGATTACTGCCCCGATATAGAGAAAATCTTAAAATGCAGTCTTGTAATAAAAATATTCAACAGGAATATTTCGGGCGGCCAGCTTATTGTTGAGGGTTCGTCAACCGTCAGAGTTCTCTACTGCGACAGCGTAAAGAAAAATATAAGATGCAGTGAGCAGTCGCTTCCGTTTTCTGCAAGCTTCAATCTTAAAAACACACCCGAGCAGTACATAATTTTCACTGACGCAAAGTCAGAGTATATAAACTGTCGTGCGTTAAGTCCCCGCCGCCTTGTAATTCACGGCGCATTTTCACTGTATGCAAGGGTAATTTCAAAGGGAACGGTAGCTATCTGCACACCGAGCGACGATATGAACCTTGAGTTGAAAAAAGAAAGGGTAAGCACCGCACAGCTGTGCGCCTTTTGTCAGGAGCTTTTTAACTTCAGCGAAGAAGCTGAGCTTTCAAACCAAGCGCCGGTAGAAGCCATACTGCGTGACAGCGTAACGGCTAACATAACGGAGTGCAAGGCGATAACAAACAAGCTGATGGTAAACGGCGAGGTCAACGTAAAAATGCTCTACCTGTCAAGCCTTGACACAGGAGAAACACAGCAGATTGACTACCTGATGCCGTTTAGCAGAATAATCGACTGCGAGGGGGCAGACGAAAACATAACAAACAACCTTGATATTTCGGTGCTTTCGTATGATGTACGGATAAAGCCCGACCACATAACAGAAACTCCGGTAATTATAGTAGACGCAAAAATCGCAATTTCAGAAACAGGCTACAAGGAAACAGAGGAAGAAATCATAGCAGACGCATACTCAACAGAAATCGCAACACAGACGGATTTAAAGCAGATAAGCATAGCAAAGAGCGTTACACAGCTTTGTGAAACTGTTATGAATAAATCATCAATTAAAATCGAGAACAGCAAAATCACAAGGATAATTGATATTTACAACGAGTACTGCACAGTAACGCCTATAATTTCTCAGGAGGAAATAACCCTGAGCGGCAAAGCCAACATCTGTATTTTTGCGCTTGACGGCGACAATATGCCGATATACGTTGAAAGAACTCTCGACTTTGAGCATAAATGCGCATTGACAGACGAAGCCGCCGTAAGCTCAGCGAAAGCAAAAATAAAAAGCATCAGCTTTCGCATAGCAGACGATAGCACAGTAGAAATCAAGGCAGAAACTGTAATCACAGCAAGGCTCTGCGTAAATAATCTGTGCAGTCTTGTAACGCAGATAAGGGGAGAGGAGGACAAAAAAATAGTAAAGGACGACTGCTCGCTCGTGATTTACTACGGAAAAAAGGGCGAAAGGCTGTGGAATATATCAAAGTACTACAGCACAAAGCACAGTATGCTGAAAGATGAAAACCCCGACGCAGGGGAGGTGCTTGAGGGGAATATGATGCTTTTGATTCCGACGGTGTGATATGATATAAATATAAAAGGCAGTACGGAAAATGCTCTGTACTGCCTTTTGTAATGTATAATATATGATTTTAATGAATAATGAATGATGAAAAATGAATGATGAATAATTTTTTGCTGAGAGGAAAGCTTTGCGTAATCACACAACTGTTGATAGAGAGTTAAACAATACTTTCCGGCTATATCAGCCGTATTGAGCAAGAAGCTTCTGCATAGCCGTAGCGTCCTGTATATTGATATTGCCGTCACCGTTTGCATCAATAATATCTTCTACATATATGTCATTGTATTTTTCAGGAAGCTTGCACAGCTTGGCTAAAACTTTTTGCAGGTACGTCACATCGTTAATATTAAATTCGCTGTCAGCGTTTACATCGTTTTCTACCTTTACATAAACAGGCAGCAGAATATCCTGCGGCTTAAGCGATAATAAATCTATTCTGTCAGGACTATACCCCTTGCTGTCATATACAGAAACAAAGCAGTCACCGATTATCATATTATATTTACAGCAATCATTACCGCTATCATCTTTATATGAATAAGCATAATACGGTGTACCGTCGGCTGTTTGTCCGTCATAGACTGTATATTCATAATCCGGCACATATTCCGTTAACTGTTTGTTTGCAAGGAGCTTGCTAAAATGATAATACATTAGTACTCTTATCATATCGTCACTTGAATTGCTGCGATATAGATAGCCTGTTAAGTTCACGCCGGTGCCAATTATTGAATCGCCGTAATAGCAATGAGTCACCGTGTAGTCCGTATTCGGAATATCAGGTAAAATCACATTTCTGTATTTTAAATGTTCTCTATTTCTTGGTTGAGAAAGAGAGCCGTGTGGTGAATAGTCCTCAACATCAGGAAATTGCTCGCAATAAATTTTAAGCGAAGCAAGCATATCATCTTGATTATTAAACGGTTTATAGTACACTGCCGGCTCCATAGCAGATACCTGAAAACAGCTTGCAGTGAAGCAGGAGATTACCATAATGAGGTAAACGGCAGTGCGCAATAGTTTTGCAGTAGATTTTTTCATAGCTGACAACTCCTTTTATATAAATTGATAAAAGCAATTAAGCCTTCCACTATATATACAACCTAAAACTCCGTTTTTTTACACTCTCTGAAAATTTTTATATTTATAAAATCGGCAGTACGGAAAATGCTCTGTACTGCCTTTATATTGCATAATATATGATTTTAATGAATAATGAATGATGAATAATGAATGATGAATAATTTTTTGCCTGCAAGGAAAGGTTAGTTCCCCAGCTCTATGCTTATCTCATTAAACTTATTCAGAATATCGTCAATAGCCACCGTCTTTTTCTTTTCCTCGTCTAAATCCATAATGCAGTTGCCCATATGCATCATAACAAGCCTGTTGCCGTACTCAACCGCAAAACGCAGATTGTGCGTTACCATAAGCGTTGTGATGTTCTTCGTTTTAACAAATTTGTCGGTAAGCTGCATAATCGTTTCTGACGATTTCGGGTCAAGCGCCGCTGTATGCTCGTCAAGAATAAGCAGAGAAATGTCAGACATATTCGCAATAACAAGAGCCAGTGCCTGTCGCTGACCGCCGCTTAGGTTGCCCACCTGAACGCCCATACGGTTTTCAAGTCCCATGTTGCACTCCTCAAGCAGAGTTTTGTAGTAGTCAATTCTCTTTTTGTTTATCGCATTTGTAAGCGAATACAGCTTGTTTTTGTTGTCGGCAAGCGCAAGATTTTCAAGAATTGTCAGATTAGAGCAGGTGCCCATCTTAGGGTCCTGAAAAACTCTGCCTATTCTTTTTGCCCTTTTAAACTCGCTCATTTTTGTAATATCCTTGCCCTCAAAGCAGATTGAGCCTGAATTAGGTGTAAGACTTCCGCAGATTAGGTTGAGCATTGTAGTTTTGCCCGAGCCGTTAGAGCCGATTACAGAGATAAATTCGCCCTTATTAACCGTAAAGTTAAAGTCATTAAAAAGAGTTGTTTCGTCAACAGTACCCTTGTTAAAGGTTGTGACAATGTTTTTAAGCTCTAACATTTTTAATGCCCCCCTTGGTTTTACTTTTTGAGCTGAATACAAGCGCAAGCGTGAACAGCACGGTCATAAGCATTTTGTTGTAAGCCGTAGGAATACCGAGCATTGTTGCAAGCGCAAGGCAAGCCTGATAAATAACCGAGCCGATAATTACCATAGTTGTCGCCTTCATAAACTTCACGTTCTTGAAAATTGACGTTCCGATAATTAAAGACGCAAGTCCGATTACTATCATACCTATGCCCATGCCTTGATTTACGTTGCCTCTGCTCTGAACGATTAAAGCGCCGGACACAGCGGCAAAGGCGTTGCCTATAGCAAGTCCGATTATTTTGTAACGGCCGGGGTTTTGCGCAAGCATAGAAACGTACTTTTCATTGTTGCCTGTTGCTCTTAGGATAAGACCGTTTTTTGTCTTTAAGTATAAATCTAAAATAATCTTGAAAATAACTGCAACGGCAAAGAAAACTACAAGCTTTCTTACGTTAATTCCGCCGATGTTTGCAGGAATAAGATTTGCGGGAAAGCTTCTTAAAATCGTGTTCACATTAGGGCCTATCGGAATAGTAGTCAGAGCGCCCTCGCCCGACAGATTACCGCCCATACCAAGTACCGACAGAACAAGGTTTACAGAGATTAAAAATGTAGAAACAAGAATACCGCAGAGCAAAGGACGGATTTTGAGCTTTACGTGCAGAATACCCGTCACACAGCCGAGCAGTGCGCCGGCAACAAAGGCGATTAAAATTGCAAGCCAAGGGTTTACGCCTGCTCTTGCAAGCAAGGCAAAAACAACGCCGCCCGTAAGAACAGTACCCTCAACCGATAAATCGGGGAAGTCAAGAATTGAGTAAGAAATATAGTACCCCATAGCAAGCAGAGAGTACATAAAGCCGTCCTCAAGAAATACCTCGCAGGAGCTTAAAAAACTGAGCATAAAAAAATTCCTTTCGGATAAAATCTGATTATGTATTTAAAGAAAAACACAGCTTTCGGGCGGCTTTGTCTGCCGCCCGATTTGTTTGTTATTTGTACTTTAACAGGTGTTAAGCGTTTGTTTTAACTGTTTCAGCGTCCTTGTATTTAGCAGGTGTTGTCATATTCAGAGAAGCAAGCACGTCTGTGTTGATAACAGGAGTTGCGTCTGTGATAGTCTTTACTGCCATTTCCGAAGCCTTAGCACCGTTTAATAATATGTCAAGTCCCATATCGCCTGTTGTTTTGCCAAGTGCTACATAGTCAATAGAAACAGAAGCAAGACAGCCGTTTTTAACCTGCTCAACCTCTGAGCCGTAAACAGGAATACCTGCTGTTTTTGCAGCGTCAAGAACAACTGTGAGGTTGTTTACAACGTTGTTGTCAGTAAAGTTATTGATGCAGTCAACCTTGCCGGCAAGAGCAGTAGCGGCGGCAGGAATATCAGAAGCATTCTGAACGCCCGAAGCCTCAACAGTCAGATTTCTCTTGCCTGCAAGCTCCTTGAAGGTGTTGAGGTTGCTGATTGAGTTTGCCTCGCTTGTTGTGTAAAGAATACCGATGCTCTTAACGTCAGGCTGCATTGACTGAATAAGGTCAAGCTGTGCGTTTAAGTCGAGTACATCTGAAGTACCTGTGCAGTTGTAGCCCGGAGCGTCCATACTCTGAACAAGCTCAGCGGCAACAGGGTCGCTTACAGCGCAGAATACAACAGGAATGTCTGTACCCTCAACAGCCGCAAATGCAGAAGCAGCAGCCGGTGTTGCAATAGCAAAAATCATATCGCATTTGTCTGCAACCATCTTTTTTGCATAAGTTGCGCAGTCAGCGTCGGCAGAAGCGTCAGAGCCTATCTGACGGTCAATAGTGATGTTGCTCTTACCCTCAAAGGCTTTTGCAATACCGTTGTAGCAGTTGTCAAGCGACGGATGGCTGATGTACTGAATAACGCCGATTTTGTAAGAGTCTTTATTTGCTGACGGATTGTCTGATACTTCACCTGTTTCACCGCAGCCTGCAAAGCAAAGAACTGCAAGTGTGACAACGAGTAAAACGCTTAGTAATTTTGCAAATTTTTTCATAGCTGATTTCTCCTTTTAAATAAAAAATAAAATAAAAAAACTCCTGCCCCAAAATATGGGACAGGAGAATATTCCTGCGGTACCACCCAAATTCATTTCACCTGTGATGAAATGCACTTTGTACGTGTACTGACATACACGCTCCCTTTTAACGGTGGGAAAGTCCGTCGCACCTACTAAGCCGTAAAAAGCATTTCGGATTGCCCTCATAAGTCCATTCAGATTACGCTCTAACACTGCATTACACCAACCGCAGCTCTCTGAGGATAGATTTCGTAAGCCTACTACTCTTAATCAATGGTTTGCTTTGTTTTTATTTGCTCCACATTATACACGTGTTAAAACGGTTTGTCAATAGGTAATTTTGAATTTTTTAAAAAATTATTTTCAGCCGGATTTATAATTGTGTTCCGAAATACAATTTCTTTTGTCATAAAGAAAACAATACTTTCATATCTATATACAAATAAATGACGTATTTGGAGGAAATCAAAATGGCAAATGCAAGTATATACAGCGATATTTCACAGCGTACAAAGGGCGACGTCTATATAGGCGTGGTAGGTCCTGTGCGTACAGGCAAATCTACCTTTATAAAAAGATTTATGGATTCAATCGTTTTGCCGAATATAAAAGACGCTCACCTGAGAACAAGGGCAAATGACGAGCTTCCGCAGTCGTCGGGCGGCAGAACAATAATGACAACAGAGCCTAAATTTATCCCCGAGGACGCAGTTGAAATCTCGCTTGAAAACAACGCAAATCTAAGGGTAAGAATGATTGACTGCGTAGGCTACGTAGTGCCGAGCGCCTTGGGCTATATTGAAGAGGAGTCGCCGAGAATGGTGAAAACTCCGTGGTATGATACTGAAATTCCGTTTGAGCAGGCGGCGGAAATCGGCACAAAAAAGGTTATCACCGACCACAGCACAATAGGACTTGTCATAACGACAGACGGCTCAATAAGCGACATTCCCAGAGAGGAATACGAGCAGAGTGAGCAGCGTGTGATAAATGAGCTAAAGCAGATTAACAAGCCGTTTGTGGTGCTTTTAAATTCAACGCAGCCGCAGTCACAAGCGGTTCAGCAGCTTGCCTCAAAGCTAAGCCAAAGCTACGAGGTGCCTGTAATCCCCGTAAGCTGTATGGAGCTTGACGAATTGGAGATAAAGCGTATTTTAGCGCAAATCCTGTTTGAGTTCCCGATAAACGAGGTCAAGATAAATATCCCGAAATGGGTGGTAGGTCTTGAAAAATCGCACTGGCTCAAATCAGAGGTATTCACCAGTATAAGACATTCGGCAGAAAAAACAGAAAAAATCAGAGAGGTACAGCAGCTTATAAACGAGCTTTCGCAGTGTGAGTACATATCCTCGTCACAGATTTTAAACCTCGACTTAGGCAAGGGCAGGGCAGTTATTTCAATTTCCGTCAAAAACGGACTGTTCTACAAGGTGTTGTCGGAAAAAACAAACATCGAAATCAAGGACGAGGGCGCACTGCTTGACTGCATTTCAACGCTGTCACAAAAGCAAAAGGAGTTTGACAAAATCGCACAGGCATACGAGCAGGTGCTTGAAACAGGCTACGGCATAGTTATGCCGACAATGGAGGAATTAACGCTTGAAGAACCGCAGATTATAAAGCAAAGCGGCAAATACGGCATACGGCTTAAAGCAAGCGCACCGTCAATTCATATGATGAAAATCAACACAAACACAGAGGTAACGCCGATTGTCGGCTCTGAACAGCAGTCGCAGGAGCTTGTGACGTATCTGCTCAAGGAATTTGAGGAAGATCCGTCAAAAATCTGGGAGTCAAACATATTCGGCAAATCTGTTCACGAGCTTGTAAACGAGGGACTTCACAACAAGCTCTACCGTATGCCGCAGGACGCAAGGAGCAAGGTAGGGGAAACGATAGAAAAAATAATAAACGACGGCTGCAACGGACTTATCTGCATAATACTCTGATTTTTTATTTTGTATAAATTTCATAATATATAATTGCTGAAATTGTCACATTTCACAAATTGATCACAAATTAAAAAAACTCCGAAAAATTTATTGAAATAAACGGCTGTTTCATTTATAATTAAATAGCATATTTGCGTATATAATAAATTTTGACGGAGGTTAGTTTTATGGACAATTTCACTACAGCGATTACCGTATTGCTCACAGGCTTTATAGTTGTTTTTGCAGTGCTTTTGCTGCTTATTGCAGTAGTTAAGATTTACGGAACTATTGTTTATAATGCGCAGAATAAAGCAAAAGAGAAAAAAGACTCGCAAGCACCAAAGCCATCTAAGAGCAGTGTGCAGAAAAGTACGGTTATTCCCACAGCCTCAGGTGCGGCGGCAGTATCTGCACAGGGAGCTGTTTCCGAAGAAATTATCGCAGTTATCGCAGCGGCTGTTGATTCAATTTACAGCGGCAGCGGTATAAAGACAACAATTAAAAGCATTAAAAGAAGCGACGCTCAAAGCCCTCGCTCAGGCTGGGGTATGGCAGGCAGAATGGACAACACACGTCCGTTTTAAGCTGTTGAATTCAATTTTTTCGGAAAGGAATTAAAATTTATGGAAATTTTAAACGGACTTTGGAATTCCATTGTCGGAATATATATGTCCTCAAGCCTTGTTGTATTATCGTGGGAAAACTACGTAATGATGGCTATTGCAATAGTTCTGATTTATCTTGCTATTGCAAAGCAGTACGAACCGCTTTTGCTTTTACCGATTGCATTCGGTATGCTGCTTGTAAACCTGTTCCCCGGCATTATGGCTGTGCCGTCAACAGAGATGATACCGCTTACAGATTATCTGCGTGATCACGAGCTGGCGGATTTGCTTAATATGTATCAGGCAAACCCCGAGAGTGCTATGGAGCAGATTAAAACAGCTATAAACTATCCTATTACAATTCAGAACGATATTGCCTATGTTAACCAGCCGACAAACGGCGGCTTGCTCTTTTACCTGTATCAGGGCGTAAAGCTCGGTATCTATCCGCCGCTTATCTTCCTTGGTATCGGCGCTATGACAGACTTCGGTCCTCTTATCGCAAATCCAAAGAGCTTTATCCTCGGCGCTGCCGCACAAATCGGTATCTTTGTTACATTTATCGGCGCAATTTTACTCGGCTTTACACAGCAGGAGGCAGGCGCTATCGGCATCATCGGCGGAGCTGACGGCCCTACGGCTATTTTCGTAACGTCAAAGCTTGCTCCGCACCTGTTAGGACCAATCGCTGTTGCGGCTTACTCCTATATGGCTCTCGTTCCTATTATTCAGCCTCCGATTATGAAGCTCCTTACAACCAAAAAGGAACGTTCAATCAAAATGGAACAGCTTCGTCCTGTTTCAAAGCTTGAAAAAATTATGTTCCCGATCGTTGTTATCATCGTAGTAGCACTGCTTCTGCCTGATGCTGCTCCGCTTGTAGGTATGCTTATGCTCGGCAACATCTTTAAGGAAAGCGGTGTTGTTGACAGAATCAGCAAGGCGGCACAGAACGAGCTTATGAATATCATCACAATATTCTTAGGCGTTACGGTTGGTGCGACTGCAACAGGTAAGGTGTTCCTTACAACAAAAACTCTCGGAATTATCGCTCTCGGTCTTGCCGCATTCTGCCTCGGTACAGCCTTTGGCATACTGTTCGGCAAGATTATGTGCAAGTTCACAGGCGGTAAGGTTAACCCGCTTATCGGCTCGGCAGGCGTTTCAGCTGTTCCGATGGCTGCCCGTGTAGCACAAAAGGTAGGTCAGCAGGAAAATCCGAGCAACTTCCTCTTGATGCACGCTATGGGACCAAACGTTGCCGGCGTTATCGGCTCGGCAGTAGCCGCAGGCGTACTTCTGAGCATCTTACGCTGATAAAACAACATTATGCAGTATTCGGCTTGATTGTGTATAAAACGCAGTCAAGCCGTTTTTTTGACAAATTCAGTATTTTATCGTTATATTTCTGTTTTGCAATTATAATTGCCTGTGAAACGTATATAATGTTAAGGATTTTACGGTTCTGTTTAATAATTATAAAGGAGAGGTAGAAATGGAACAGGATACACTGAATCTCGGCGAAATCCTTAAGATGATTTTGCGTCATATAAAGCTTATTATCCTTACAACGATTGTTTCTGCTGCAATATTCTTTTCTTATGCTTACTTTTTTGTAGTTCCGACTTATGTTTCATCAGGAATAATCCAGATCCAGAACACTGACAACTATATTTCATCAGCAAACACTGCCAAAGAGGGCGACAGAAAGATTTATGTATCTGACATTCAGGCTTCTGCCGATCTTGCCAAAAACTGCGTACTGCTTTTCAGCATTGATACGGGAATGCAGGAAATTCTTAAGGGTGCGTCGCTTGGTATTGAGCAGGTAAACGAATCTCAGTTTTTAAGAGTATCTGTTGTTTCAAGCGACAAAGAAACGCTTCAGGCACTGACTAACGATGTTCTTATGAAATCCTCTGAAATCTTTAAAACTACCTTTAACGGTGCCGGCAGAGCCGACATCAAATCCTCGGCTTCGGCGGCTGTTGCGACAAACAAGAACGCTGTTGTAAAAACTACCTTTATCGGTCTTTTAATCGGACTTGTAATAGGTGCTGTAATTGCCGTTATACGTGAGTTTATGGACTCAACAATTAAGCCCGACGACGATCTTTACGAAAGATATAAGGTCAATGTTTTGGCTGAAATACTTGATTTTGACACAGTAACAAAAAAAGGTAAAAGCGGCAGAGGAGGCAGATGATTATGCATAACAACGATAATGCCCAAAAGACAAATGATAATGTTTCTTTTTCACAAAATGTAGTTGCTGCGTCCGATAACGGCAAATTTGCAATTATTGAAGGATATAAAATAGCAAGAACAAACCTGATGTTTTCACTTGCGGCAAAGAACAACAAATTTGTAGCCGTTACTTCATGGGAAAAGGGCGTGGGCAAAAGCACCGTAACGTCTAACCTTGCAATCTCCTTTGCAAAGGCAGAGAAAAAGGTTCTGCTTATCGACTGCGATCTCAGACGTCCCAACCTGCACAACCTGTTAAAGGTGAGCAACGAGGTAGGCTTTTCTCAGATTTTGTCAAGAATGGCGTCTTTTAAAGAGGCTGTTCACCGTGATGTACTGCCCTGTCTTGACGTTATAACCTCAGGCTCAATTCCGCCGAACCCGTCAGAGCTTTTATGCTCGACCATTATGAATGACCTTGTCAAGGAATGGCAGGATGAGTATGACTACATTATTTTTGACACACCGCCTATCGGAATTGTTGCTGACGCTATGCTGTTAAAGGATTACGTTGCAGGATACGTTATTGTAGTTCGTGAGAGAGTGACAACGCACGGCAGTATTCAGCGTACAATCCGAAATATAAAAATCGCAAAATCTCATGTTCTCGGTTTTGTAAAGGTAGGCTGTTCACCGAAACGCGGCGGATTTTCAAAAAGCTATTACACCTACGACCGTTATTATTGATTTAAGGCTTATATTGACTGCCCTGTAAAGAATGACTTTACAGGGTAGTTTTATGTTACAGAAAAACTCGAAATCCGGTCTGACCTAAGACCGAATTTCGAGCCTTTTATTTTTGAATATTTTTACTGTTGTTATCTTATCGAACAGTATAAAGCATTATCCGAAATATCCGATATACTCCATAAACAGTTTGAATATTTCATCGTCCTGCTTTTCAAGCTCCTCGTCAAGTCCGCCGTTAAAGAACATTGACTTGTGATAAAGCAACGACTGATAGCATCCGACAATAAAAATCCTGAGAGCGTCCTGCATTGATTCGCTTAAATCCTCACCGCAGCTCATACCAAGGTAAATGTTCGAGTCGATAATCTGCGTCGGAACAGTTGCATTCATATTGTAAAACTTATTCCATTTTGAAAGCTCCGTCTGAAAATCCTTAGCAGAAAATTCGCTTGCTTTTTTCTCGTTTATAGCTGTCAAAAGCATAGCCTTTTCGTGTTTATCAAGGTCAAAATCATCATTTTGAATATAATCGTGCAAATTCTGTCTGTCTGATACAAGCACCTTAAAGAGCCTTACGTTGTTAACTGCATTTTCAAGACAGCTAAGCGATGAAAAAAACATTTTACATTCAACCAAACTGCAAAATGCCGTAAAATTCTGAAAAATTGATTTGTTAAGAACAACCAAAGACAGTAATTCTCCGTCATTATAATTGTTGAGCTGCGGATTTATAATAAATTTTGTTGTAAATTCGTAGCTCTTTCTTATATTTTTCTTTAAGCTGTCAAAAAACTTATTTAAAAAGTCGCTGTGCTTTATGGTGAAGTTTATCATAATATACCCTCTGATCTAAAAATGTTGTAATAAAAAGTCAGATTTATTTTATCACATAAAACGTGAATGTCAAATCGGCAAATGCAAAATTCACAGATCTAAAGGTTATATAAATTTTATATATGTGTCATATATGAATTATGTATATTAAAATTCTTCTGATTTACCAAAATTTTAGTTGATTATACGTCTTGTAAAATAAGTCGTAAAATGTTAAACTTAGTGTAACGTAAGCAGTCTGAATTTTCAGATAATTCATTCTTACGCGGAGGTATAATATGACGAATTTTGAACAATGGCACGGCTTTAAGGGCGAGCTTTGGCAAAATGAGATAAACGTAAGAGATTTTATTCAGAATAATTATACTGCCTATGACGGTGACGAGAGCTTTCTCGAAGCACCTACCGAGGCAACAGAAAAGCTTTGGGGCAGACTTTCAGAGCTTCAGAAGGAGGAGCGAGCAAAGGGCGGCGTCCTTGATATGGATACCGACGTTGTTTCTACACTCACCTCACACGGCCCCGGATATATTGATTACAAATTAAAAAATCTTGAGCAGGTTGTCGGCTTACAGACGGACAAGCCGCTAAAACGTGCATTTATGCCGTTCGGCGGTATCAAAATGGCAGAGGACGCCTGCAAAACCTACGGATATACTCCGAGCGAAAGACTGCACAAAATTTTCACAAAATATCACAAAACGCATAATCAGGGCGTTTTTGACGTATATACTCCCGAGATGAAAAAGGCTCGCCACAACAAGATTATAACAGGTCTGCCCGATACATACGGCAGAGGCAGAATTGTCGGCGACTACCGCAGGGTTGCATTATACGGCATTGACTACCTGCTTGAAAAAAAGAGAATCGACTTTGACGTCTGCGGTTCAGGCTCAATGTCAGAGGATATTATCAGGCTAAGAGAAGAGCTTGCCGACCAGTGTAAAGCGTTAGAGGGTATGAAAAAAATGGCAGCAATTTACGGCTTCGATATTTCAAAGCCTGCCCAAAACGCAAAAGAGGCTGTTCAGTGGCTCTACTTCGGTTACTTAGCGGCTATCAAAACTCAGAACGGCGCGGCAATGAGCGTTGGCAGAATTTCAACCTTCCTCGACATTTATATTCAAAGAGATTTAGACGAGGGTATCATTACAGAAAAAGAGGCGCAGGAGCTTATCGACCATCTTGTGATGAAATTCAGAATGGTGAAATTTGCAAGAATTCCGTCATACAACGAGCTTTTCTCGGGCGACCCTGTATGGGCAACGCTTGAAGTAGCAGGTCTTGGCATTGACGGACGTTCAATGGTAACAAAATCAGACTTCCGTTTCCTTCACACTCTTGAAAATATGGGACCGTCACCCGAGCCGAACCTCACAGTTTTATATTCCTCAAGACTTCCCAAGGCGTTCAAAAAATATGCGGCTGATATTTCAATCCGCACAAGCTCTGTTCAGTACGAAAACGATGACGTTATGCGTCCTGTATGGGGTGACGATTATTCAATCTGCTGCTGTGTTTCTGCAACACAGACAGGTAAGGAGATGCAGTTCTTCGGCGCAAGAGCAAACCTTGCAAAATGTCTGCTTTATGCTATCAACGGCGGCGTTGATGAGAAAACAAAGGTTCAGGTAGGCCCCGAGTACAGACCGATAACCTCCGAATACCTTGATTATGATGAGGTTATGAAAAGATTTAACGATATGATGGAGTGGCTTGCAGACATTTACGTAAACACTCTTAACCTCATTCAGTATATGCACGACAAGTACTACTACGAGGCGGCAGAAATGGCGCTTATTGATACTGATGTGCGCCGTACCTTTGCAACAGGTATTGCAGGCTTCTCTCACGTTGTCGACTCGCTTTGCGCTATCAAATACGCAAAGGTTAAGGCAATACGTGACGAAAACGGCATCGTAGTTGACTACGAAACAACAGGCGATTTCCCACGTTACGGCAATGATGATGACAGAGCAGACGAGATTGCAGTATGGCTGTTAAAGGAATTCTTGACAAAAATCAAAAAGCACCACACATACCGTCATTCAGAGCCGACAACATCAATTCTTACAATCACCTCAAACGTAGTTTACGGCAAGGCAACAGGCTCACTGCCTGACGGCAGAAAACAGGGCGAACCGCTCGCTCCAGGTGCAAACCCAAGCTACGGCGCAGAGAATAACGGACTTTTAGCTTCTCTTAACTCTGTCGCAAAGCTCCCTTATGAGTACGCGCTCGACGGCATTTCAAATACACAGACTATAAGCCCCGACGCACTCGGTCACAGCGAAAATGAGCGTATCGACAATCTTGTTCAGATTATGGACGGTTACTTTGACAAGGGCGCACATCACCTCAACGTCAATGTATTCGGCACAGAAAAGCTCATAGACGCTATGGAGCATCCCGAAAAGGAAGAGTACGCAAACTTTACTATCAGAGTTTCAGGCTATGCAGTTAAGTTTATCGACCTGACAAGGGAACAGCAGCTTGACGTAATTTCACGTACCTGCCACAAGGTAATGTAATAAAAATAGAAAGCACTCTTGCAGTAAAGGGTGCTTTCTTTGTCAAAAATGAATAATGAATGATGAAGAATGAAAAATGAATAATTTTCAGCTTTTCAAGCGGCTCTATAAGCACAGAGAACTTGCGCATAACCCTGACTTATGAAAAAATCTTCTTTATACAGACAACCGGCAGATTAAGGAATGATAATATGAGCATATCGGAAAATAAAATAATCGGAAAAATCCATTCAACAGAAAGCTTTGGTTCTGTTGACGGTCCCGGTGTTCGCTTTGTTATTTTTATGCACGGCTGTGCTATGCGCTGCAAATATTGTCATAATCCCGACACGTGGCACAGCAAAAGCTATACAGAGATGACAGCCGATGAGCTGTTAAATAAAGTGTTGCGCTACAAAAGCTACTGGGGGAAAAACGGAGGAATTACAGTAAGCGGCGGCGAACCGCTTTTGCAGATTGACTTTGTAACTGAGCTTTTCAGAAAAGCAAAGGAGCAGAATATTCACACAGCCATTGACACAGCAGGACAGCCGTTTGATTTTTCAGAGCCTTTTTTTTCAAAATTTACCGAGCTTTTAAAATATACAGATTTGTTTCTGCTCGATATAAAGCATATTGACAAAAAGGCGCACATTGAGCTTACGGGAAAAACAAACAGCAACATTCTTGACTTAGCCTTGTATCTGTCAGAAATCGGCAAACCGGTATGGCTTCGATATGTGCTTGTGCCTACGGTGAATGACAGCGAGGAATATTTGACAAAGCTTTCCTCGTTTGTCAAAAAGCTGAAAAACGTCAAGCGTTTCGAGGTTCTGCCTTACCACACACTCGGCGTATATAAGTGGGAACAGGCAGGGCTTGATTATCAGCTCAAGGGCATAAATCCGCCTACACAGGAACAGCTTGAAAGAGCAAACAAAATACTATGCACCGAGGACTATAAATGAAAATAACAGCCTATATAATGAATACCGATAATTTACCCGACCCGAAATTCTGCGAAAAAGCTCTGTCTGATTTACCGAATTACAGAAAAGAAAAATGTTTAAAATACAAAAAGGCAGATGACAGAAAGCTCTGTCTTGCGTCGGGACTGATGCTAAATCTCATCTCAAAAAGATACAATTTCAGTGTTGACGATATTATATTTTCAGAGCATGGCAAGCCGATACTGCCGCCTGATAAAGAGGCTGTTAATTTCAACATTTCTCACTCGGGCAAATTTGCAGTGTGCTGTACGTCAGCTTCACAGGTTGGCTGTGATATAGAAAAAATCACAGCTGAGCATCTGAGCGTTGCACAGCGATTTTTTCATAAAAATGAACAGGAGTATCTTGATAAATCAGAAAACAAGGCAGAGGCTTTTTGCCGTATTTGGACAAGAAAGGAAAGCTATCTAAAATTAACAGGTGCAGGAATAACCACGACTTTATCGGATTTTTCCACCGTTTTTAAGGGTGAAAGCTGTGAAATTGAAGAAAGCAAATATTTCTTTTATGAAAAAATAATTGATGAATATTTACTTTCTGTCTGCTCTGATGTAAAATTTGACGTTCAGTATATTTTTCTATAGGAATTAAACCTCTTACGTTTTACAAAAACGCAGGAGGTTTTATTTTTCTAACAGTTACATTAGTGTAACCGGCATTGACCGTCACAATATATTGTGGTATAGTAAAGTAGCTTAATTATGATATTTTTTACAGGAGGTCTTATAATATGGAAGCTTACAAGCAGGAATTTATTGAATTTATGGTAGAATGTCAGGTGCTTAGGTTCGGTGATTTCGTAACAAAAAGCGGCAGAAAAACTCCCTTTTTCGTAAACACAGGATTTTACAGAACAGGCGCACAGCTTAGAAAATTAGGTCAGTACTACGCCGAAGCAATAGAGAGCAAGTTCGGACTTGATTTCGACGTTCTTTTCGGACCTGCCTACAAGGGCATACCTCTTTCTGTTGCCGCAACAATAGCAATCAGTGAAAAGTACAACAAGGATATCCGCTACTGCTCAAACAGAAAAGAAGTCAAGGATCACGGCGACAAGGGTATTCTGCTCGGCAGTCCTATGTCAGACGGCGACCGTGTTGTTATCATTGAGGACGTTACAACAGCAGGCACATCTATCGAAGAAACTCTGCCTATTATCAAGGCTCAGGGAGATGTAAACCCGATAGGTCTTGTAGTATCTGTCGACCGTATGGAAAGAGGACAGGGCACAAAGAGCGCATTAACGGAAATTCACGAAAAATACGGTCTTGAAACAACTGCAATCGTTACAATGGCAGAGGTTGTTGAGCATCTTTATAACAGAGAGATAAACGGCAGGGTAATAATTGACGATAAATTAAAATCAGCTATTGACGCTTATTACGAGCAGTACGGCGTAAAATAATTACTAATTTTAAAAATGAGGGAGATTCCTATGTCTGTCGGAAATGAACATAAGGGACACAGACAGCGTGTACGCAGGCGATTTATCGAAAACGGCTTGGACGGCTTTGAACCCCACGAGGCATTGGAGCTTTTGCTGTTTTATACAGTACCCCGCTGTGATACAAATCCGCTTGCACACAGACTGCTTGACCATTTCGGCTCTTTGTCTGCCGTTTTAGACGCACCGATAGACGCACTAACCAAATTCGGCATATCAGAAAACTCGGCAGTGCTTTTAAAGATGATACCGGAGCTTTCAAGGCTTTATCAGGACGATAAATATAATAACGGCAGTAAGGTGATAGATTTTGATAATCTGGGCGAAAAGCTGAAAAGCAAGTTCATCGGCAGAACAACCGAGGTTTTGGTATTGCTCCTCATTGACTCAAAGGGCAAAGAGCTTTACTGCGGCGTAATTTCAAAGGGCTCGCTTAATTCAACAGACGTGCCTATCCGCAAGGTTGTTGACTACGCACTTCGCTATAATGCAAAGGTTGCCGTAATTGCGCACAATCACCCAAGCGGAGTAGCAGTTCCGTCAAGGGAGGATATTATGAGCACATCAAAGCTCTATGACGCATTAAAGCTTGTCGGAATCAGCCTTATTGACCACATTATTTTTGCCGATGACGACTACGTTTCACTTGCCGACAGCAAGTATGATATTGGATTATTTTAGGGAGTTTGCTTTATATGGACTTCAAGCTTTGTTCAAAATACAAGCCGACAGGCGACCAGCCGCAGGCGATAGATAAAATAGTAAAAAGCATACAAGACGGCAACAAGGAGCAAACGCTCTTGGGCGTTACAGGCTCGGGCAAAACCTTTACAATGGCAAATGTAATTGAAAGGCTCAACCGCCCTGCACTCGTCCTTGCACACAACAAAACACTCGCTGCACAGCTATGCTCGGAGTTTAAGGAGTTTTTCCCCGAAAATGCGGTTGAATATTTTGTTTCCTATGATGAAGCCGTGTAGAAAAGTGTTCTAATGGCGCTGTTTTGTCCAGAAAAAACACTGTTTTTAGGACAATTTAGTACGATTTTTAGTTCTTTGGACATAAAAGACAAGTGGCAGGAGTGGCCTGATTCGTCATGATGGAGGCTATTTCTACAGTTGTGTGTATGCATAAATTATATCTTGTAGTTTATAAGCCATCGGTCGGTCCGATGGCTTTGTTTTTACGCAACATATTTCTAGTATACGATTTACTTGCCAAGAGGTTCACTCCTTCCTATATTCCCTTTGCACTTTGAAATCAGCAATTAGAGTGTAGTATTTGAGAAAGGAGTATGAGATTATGCAGGATATCAACGAGATGAGGATTTACAGTGCCGGTGATATTGCGAAAATCCTTGATATTTCTACAAATGTGGCCCGTGATTTTTTGGATGAAGCATCAAGACATAATTTGTTTTCTGTTGTCAAAGTTGGTGTTCAATATCGCGTTAATGCTACCCAATTTGATGAATGGAATACCTATGCGAAATTACACAATGTATGCAATGAGGGAACCGGTGGCTGTGAGATGGATCGCATGCTTGCAAATCCAGGCAGTTGTTCGGTGTATAGGCCTTCTGATATCCAAAAAATTTTGCAATTTAGTAGAAGTAAAACTTATTCTTTTTTGGCTCAGGTTTATGCTGCTGGACAACCGTTTAAGGTAATGAGACTGGGGAATAATTATCGCATCGATAAAGTGTCTTTTGATCACTGGTTCAATAACGCATCCTCTGAATAACGCTTAACTCCCGGTTATCCCGGGAGTACATAAAAAGAGGCGAGTGCGGCACTCACCTCTGGCTGTGATTATATTTCAAAGAAACTTTGGACTTCTTTAAAGTGTTCTGTTTTTCGCAATTTTAATATTGCCTTAGCTTCGAGTTGACGGACACGTTCTCGGGTTACACCAAGCTCACGACCGATTTCCGCGAAGGTATGTTTCTTCTCACCGCCGAACCCATATCGCATATTTATGATCTTGCGTTCACGTTCGCCAAGAACGCTCATCATTTTATCGAAGTGATAACGAAACTCCTTAAGTTGGATGGCCCTGCTTGGATCTGTGTCCTCTGTATCATCAGATATAAAATCAAGTAGGCGCGTTTCTCTATCGTTGTCAATAGTCATTTCCAAGGATAGAGGCTCTTGTATTAGAGTTAGCATTTCTTTTACCTTCACAAGAGAGATACCGGTAATTTTAGAAAGTTCCTTTGCGGTAGCTTCTCTGCCGTGTTCCTGATAGAATTTATTTCTTACACGGTTGAGTGAGGTGACATTAGAAACGATGTAGGTGGGAATGCGAATCATCTTGCCCTGATCGGACAGAGCTTTTCTGATTCCGAATTTAATCCACCATGTTGCATAAGTAGAAAAGCGGTAGCCAAGAGAAGGATCAAACTTCTCGACCGCACGAATTAGCCC
>JBJEQF010000029.1:0-96167 GCA_051881615.1 Acutalibacteraceae bacterium
ACACCGTTAATGAGGTTTTTGCCGATTTTAACAGACTTGCCCTGAATAACACGTCTGTCGATACCGCCGACCGGTTCAAATTTAATAAGTCCGTCATTTGTAATGCTTGTTACGATAAAGCCGACCTCGTCCATATGAGCTGATATCATCAGCTTTTTTAGAGGCTTTTGTGCGCCCTTTTTAAATGCAATTATATTGCCCAAGTTGTCAATTTTTATATCATCACAGCAGTCTGTTATTTCTGATAAAATTATTTCTCTGACAACGCTTTCATCACCGGAAATACCGCTTGCTGTGCATAGTCTTTTTAAAAGCTCAGGATTATTCATTACCTGTCCCTCCCTGCAAAATGTACTCTGCAATAAGTCTTGCGGTACATTCTATATCGTCAAGGCTTACGACCTCTGCCTGTGTGTGCATATATCTTTGAGGAACAGATAAAAGTGCAGTTTTTACGCCGTTTTTTGAAATTGATATGTGGTCGGCATTTGTGCCTGTTCTGCCCGAGCATACCTCTGTCTGATACATTATGCGAGATATTTTTGCAAGAGAAAACAGCCTGTCCGTCATTTCTCTGTTTAAAATCGGAGAAATACAAATCATTGTACCCTTGCCTAAAGCTCCTGCTGTCGGGTAATTACTCACATCAGGCTGTGTGGCAAAGCTGACATCCACAACAATGCTTTCGTCAGCGTCAATTTTATATGAGCCTGTTTTGGCACCAGTGCCGTAGGTTTCTTCTTGAGAGCTGAGCATTATTACAACACGATAATCTGTAGCCTTTCCGCTTATAAGCTGTGCTGTGCGGATAAGTGAGGCGACACCTGCTCTGTTATCAAGCGATAATGCAGATACATTGTTGTTTAAAAGCTCCTTTGGGTCAGCGTGACAAGTTATCACGTCACCTAAGGAAATAAGCTCACACGCTTTTTCTGTGGTATGTCCTGTGTCGATAAAAATACTGTCGATAGGTATTGCCGTATCCTCTTTGCCGTCTGACAGATGTGGCGGCATACAGCATACTATTCCTGTAATATCTTTTTTTCCGTGAACTGTAACAGGACTGCCGGGCAGTACCCTTGTATCAATACCGCCGCATTTTGCTACACGCAAAAAGCCGTTTTCTTCAACTGCTGTTACAATCATACCTATTTGGTCAATATGAGCGTCAAGCAGAATTGTTTTAGAGCCGTTTTTATTGCCAAGCTCTGCGTAGATATTGCCGTTGCTGTCGGTTGAAAGCTGTGCAATATCTGACAGATATTTTGAAACTACGTTAAATATATTTTCGTTACTGCCGATTACAGCGTTTGCACTGCAAAGCTCAAATAGCATATTTTTCATAAAAATCACCGATTAAAGGTCATTGACAAGCTTTTTGAAGTGCTTGCCTCTTTCGTCAAAGTTTTTGTATAAATCAAAGCTGGCGCTTGCAGGCGACATTGAAACTATATCTCCGCTCACTGCGTTTTCTTTTGCAAAAAGAACTGCCTGCTGCATATTTTCTGCTCTGATGATTTTAGGATTATTTTCACTATAATTACTGCTGTTTTTCACAGCCGCTTCAATCTTGTCGGCTGTTGCGCCCATCAGGATAAGCGTTTTTACCTTGTCGCAGATAACAGGTCCTAAGCTGTCGTAGGGGATTTTTTTATCGTAACCGCCGGCGATCAGGATGATTTTTTCATCATAAAGCGACAGCGTTCCGCAGGCAGTTCTTGTAGGACTTGAAGCGATTGAATCGTTGTAATACTTTACACCGTTAAGCTCTCTTACAAATTCTGCTCTATGCTCAACACCGCCGAATTCCTTTGCAACCTTAACTATATTTTCTGCATCAACCATTCCCCACACTGCGCAGATTGCTGCAAGGTAGTTTTCTATATTGTGCATACCGGGGATTTTGATGTCCTTGATATCCATTATTTCTGTTTCCTTGCCGTAATCGTTATAAACAATTACAGAGCCTTTAAGATATGCGCCGTTTGATACGCTTGTCTGTCTGCTGAACTTTGTGCATTTTCCTCTTACAAGCTCTGAAAAGCTGTTTGAAATGTCGTTGTCAAGATTAAGCACAGCCTTTGAAAAAGCGTTCTGGTGAAGAATGATATTCTTTTTAGCGTCAATATACTCCTGCATATCCTTATGTATGTCAAGATGATTCGGTGCTAAATTTGTAACTACTGCGATGTCGGGACTTTTTCTCATTGAAATAAGCTGAAAGCTTGAAAGCTCAACTACGGCTACGTCGTCCTCCTTTATATCCTCTATTAAAGGTAAAAGCGGAGTGCCAATATTACCGCCCAGATGAACAGTCTTGCCCTGTGACTTTAACAATTCTGAAATAATAGTAGTTGTTGTTGTTTTGCCGTCAGAGCCTGTAACGGCGATAATCTTACAGGGGCAAAGGTCAAAGAAAACCTCCATTTCCGATGTTACGGCTATGCCGTTTTCACGCATTTTTACAAGCTCATCCATATAATACTTCATACCCGGAGTACGGAAAACTATGTCTGCGTCTAAGCTGTCAAGATAGCCCTCTCCAAGACTAAGCTCTGCGCCTGCATTTTGCGCAAGCACTGCGTTTTCACCGAGCTGTTCAAAGGTTCTTCTGTCACAGGCTGTAACCCTTGCGCCCTTTTTTATAAACTGCTCTATTAAAGGCAGATTGCTTGTGCCGATACCGCAGAACGCTACCTTTTTTCCCTTAATAAAGCTAAAGAATTTATCCTTATAGCTTTTCATATAAACACCTCCGAGATTATTTATTGAGAAGTATCTGCCAGTTTTCTGCCTTAAAGCCTACAAGCACTGTGTCGTCTGTAACAATGATCGGTCTTTTTACAAGCATACCGTCAGTTGAGAGGAGTCTTAGCATTTCGTCCTCGCTCATTGTCGGGAGCTTTTCTTTTAAATTCATAGACTTATACAAAAGGCCGCAGGTGTTGAAGAATTTTTTAAGCGGCAGACCGCTTTTCTCAAACCACAGCTTCAGCTCGTCATAGGAGGGGTTATCCTCTTTTATATCTCGGCTTGTGTATTCCACATTATTTTCATCAAGCCATTTTTTAGCCTTTACGCAGGTAGTGCATTTCGGATAATTTACAAACAAAATCATATTAACACCTCATTTTTTATTAAACAAGAATATTGTACCACTTTACGAGGATAATATCAATAAATGTGATAGAAAAAATCCGATACAGCAAAAAAGCCATATCGGAAACAAGTTGTTTTTGTTATTCAAAAGGAACTTCTTCCTCTGTCAGCACATCAAGACGTGTTATATCTGAATAAATTTCCTTACCTAAATACTTTTCTGATGCATTTATTATAAGCGTAGGATTTACGTTTTCTTTACTGCCGGCCGGGAGCTTTATTGACAGATGCACGTATTCGTCATTACTTGATAAAGCATAATCGGAAAGATAAGACTTGATGTTTACTTCTTTGACACCTGACTTTGTCTTTTTGTCTATGAGTATTTCTTCTTTAGAAAAAAGATTGTTTAGCTCGGAGCAAAGCTGTTTTGGTGATACGCTGTCGGCTGTGAGCTTTATATCAAACAGTGCAAAGGCGATTTTGTTTGGTTTTGATACAGGCTCTGTTACATCAAATACTCTTATTCCCTTTGGCAGACAGCTGTTGAGCCTTTCGGCAATTTCTGAAAAATCAAAATCCTCTGTCAGGCGCATATCCATTGTTTCTCTTTCCCCACGAAAGCCTAAGGAAAGCGGAAGTGCAAAGGTTATGAACGGGTGCGGATTAAAGCCCTCTGTGTGCCATACGGGGATTTTGCTTTTGTGAACGGCTCTTAGCATACATCTGTTTAAATCAAGGTGAGAAATATATCTGCACTCAAAATCCTTTTTAAACCATACTCTGACGTTTTTCAAAGCAGACACCTCCCTTGTATTTTGCAGCACCGCAGTTATTGCATTTTAAGCGACAATGCTCTGTAGTTGCGTTTGCGTATGCCTTTTTACATTCCTTTATCAAAAACTCCTTGGAAACACCGTAGTCGATATGATCCCACGGCAGAATTTCGTCAAACTCTCTGCGGCGGTTTGCATAAAATGCAGGATCTATGCCACATTCCTTGAAAATATCCATCCATTTTTCTAAGCTGAAGCAATCGCTCCAGCCGTCAAAGTGAAAGCCTCTTTCACAGGCTAAAGCCATAGCCTTGCACAGTTTTCTGTCACCTCTGGCAAATACCGCTTCAAGAAAGCTTGTGTCGGCATCGTGATAATTGTAAGTGATTTTTCTAGTATTGATAGTTTCTTTGATTTTGTTCTGCTTTTCAATAAGCTGTGCTTTTGTGTCCTGCGGTTCCCACTGAAACGGTGTGAACGGCTTTGGCACAAATGACGATGTTGAAACGGTTACTGTCACGCCCTTGTTTTTGGGGCGGTTTTCGCATTTGTGGTATTCGCCGACAACTGACATTCCGAGCTTTGGTATAGCTGTTACGTCCTCGATAGTTTCTGTCGGCAGCCCTATCATAAAGTACAGCTTTACCTTATTCCAGCCGCCGTTAAATGCAACGTGACAGGTGTTTAAAAGCTCGTCCTCTTTTACGTTTTTGTTTATAACATCACGCAGTCGCTGGCTGCCGGCTTCGGGTGCAAAGGTAAGTCCGCTTTTTCTTACTGTTTTTATTTTTGACATAATATCGTCTGTAAAGCCGTCAACTCGCAAGGACGGCAGGGAAATACTCACCTTTTCATCGTTTGACCACTCGTTTAGCCTTGAGAGAAGCTCTACTGCCTTTGAGTAGTCGCTTGAGCTGAGTGACGACAAAGAAACCTCGTCATAGCCTGTGTTTTCACACAAAGCTCTGCACTGGCTGTTGATAGTATCAATAGATTTTTCACGAACAGGGCGGTAGATAAAGCCTGCCTGACAAAAGCGACAGCCTCTTATACAGCCTCTGAAAATCTCCTGAACTGCTCTGTCGTGGACGATTTCTACCATAGGAACGACAAAATTATCGGGATAATACACGTTATCCATATCCATAATAAGTCGCTTTTCGATTTTTGACGGAGCGCCGTTTTTCGGTGTAATGGCTTTTATTGTGCCGTCCCCGTTGTACTCAACATCATAAAGGCTCGGCACATACACACCCTTTATCTGTGCGGCAAGCTGTAAAAATTCCTGCTTTGATTTGTTTTCACTGCGGCATTTTCGAAACAGCTCTATTACCTCAAGGTCAACCTCCTCGCCCTCGCCTATGAAGAAAAGGTCTATAAAATCGGCGATAGGCTCGCCGTTGCAGGCGCACGGTCCTCCTGCAACTACTATTTGCTTTAGCTCTTTTCTGTCCTTTGAGTATATCGGGATATTGCCGAGCTTTAGCATATTAAGCACATTTGTAAAGCTAAGCTCATATTGCAGAGTAAAGCCGATGAAATCAAAATCAGAGATCGGATCTCCGCTTTCAAGGGCGTAAAGAGGAATGTTGTTTTTAATCATCAGCTCCTCCATATCAAGCCACGGGGCGAACACACGCTCGCACCAGATATGCTCAACGCTGTTGAACTGACTGTAAAGTATTTTCATACCTAAGTGCGACATACCCACCTCGTAGGTATCGGGAAAACAAAAGGCGAAGCGTACATCTACCTTTTCTTTATCCTTTACCACCTGATTCAGCTCGCCGCCAGTGTATCTGCCGGGCTTCTGAACCTTAAGCAACAGCTTTTCTACTTCCTTAGTAACCATACTTCCTCCGAAATTTATAAAAATTTACTCTTTTTAAAAACAAGTGCAAATATAAGATAAATACTTATCAAAAGCAGTGAAAAATTGTATTTTGACCTCAATAATACGATAAAGCCTAAAACGGCTGTCGGGAAAATCAGTATAAAAGTTAATACATCTATAATATGTGACGCTTTATCGGCTTTTATTTTATTTGTAAGAATTATAAACAGAGCCTGACCACCGTCAAGCGTCGCCACGGGCATCAGGTTAAAAAAGCCTATTGTCAGATTTATTGCAAAAAAATCAAAGAGCGTTTTTGACCCTACAGATATATTTATCAAAAAGACAAGTATGCAGACAAGAAAATTTACGGTAACGCCTGCAATAGTGATTATTAAATCGTGTTTTTTATTTCTCATTGACCTTTTGCAGTCGCAGATTTCTATACCGAACATACAAAGCTTGATTTTTTGGGGCGGTGATTTCAGCATAAGCATAGCGGCTATGTGTCCTGCTTCGTGAATAAGTGATGACAAAAAGCAGAGGATTATTCCGCCGTTTTTGTCAAAGAGCAAAACCGCAGCCATAACAGCAATTACTGCGTAGGAAAAAGAAAGCGTTGTATTAAACAGCTTAATTTTCATCGTCTGTTGCAAAAATTGCGCCGATATTATTTATATCAAAATCAGAAAAAGTGCTTGTTGATATAAGCGAGTTGTTTAGATTTTCGCTGTACCATCTTGAAAGGCTATTATAAAAATCACTGCCTGTCTGCTTTAGAATATAAAAAGCAGAAAAAATCAAAATACAAAGAATAAGCTGTAAAATAATTACAAGCTGTTTTGGGGATTTTTCTTTCTTTACTGTTATATCGCCTTGTGTTATTTCGTCATTTTGAAATTGCTCCTCTTCTAATTCTTCGCAATACGGCTGTGCATACGTCTGACTGCTTACTGTCTGCCAGTTTTCATCATATTCTATTTTATCAAATCGAACTTCTTTTTCGTTCATACGTTTCACCTCAGAAATATATATGAAGCGTATGAGCAAAAGTTGACAACCTGTAAGGCGTTATTTTAAAGAGCTTTAAGCTCCTTTTTATACATTCTGATAAAAAAGAATATTCCGAGTGAAAGCGAAACAAGCTCTGCGATTAAAAAGGAATACCATATATAATCAAGACCGACAAACGACATAGCGTACGCTACAGGCAAAATTACAACAATCTGTCGCATAACAGACATAATAAGGCTTTTTACTCCCTTGCCGAGTGCCTGAAAGAACGTTGAAAGCATTATTCCTGCCGCCGCAAAAACGAAGTGAAGGCTGATTATTCGAAGTGCAGTTACGCCTATGTCGAGCATATCCTGTGTTGCGTTGAACATAAGCAGCAGCCACTGCGGACAAAGCCAGAATAAAAGTGTGCCTAAAGCCATAATAATTGCGGCTATCATAATACCGTATTTAAGAGCAGACAGAAGCCTTGACTTGTTTCTTGCTCCGTAGTTAAAGCCCATAATAGGCATTACACCGTGAGTTAAGCCGAAAACAGGCATAAAGATAAAGCTTTGCAGCTTAAAGTAAATTCCGAAAACATTGACAGCCGCACTTGAAAAGCCGATAAGAATTGAGTTTAAAGCAACAATCAGAACAGACGAAATCGACTGCATTATTATTGACGGAAAGCCTACTGCGTAAATGCTTTTTATCATACTAAGGCTCGGTTTAAAGCCCTTAAATGTAACCTTGATTTTATTCTTTCTGACAACAAGTACTGTAACTGCAAAGAGCATAGCGACAATCTGACCCGAAACTGTTGCAATAGCAGCACCGGCTGCTCCCATCTGCGGAAAAGGCCCTATACCGAAAATGAGAAGCGGATCGAAAATTATATTTACAACAGCTCCCGACAGCTGTATAAGCATCGGGAAAATCATATCGCCTGTAGCCTGAAGCGCCTTTTCAATAGTGATTTCCACAAAAGCACCAAAGCAAAAGATAAGACAGATGCTTATATACTGCACTCCGTATTCGATAATAACAGGGTCGCTTGTGTAAGCGCAGATAAACGGTCTTGCTGCAAATATTCCGACAAGTAAAAACACAAGTGAGCTTAGTATTGACAGCAAAATGCCGTGAACGGCGGCACAGCTTGCCTCACCAGTTTTACCCTCGCCTAATTTTCTTGACATCAGCGAGTTCATTCCTATGCTTGAACCGACAGCAACCGCAATTAAAAGCATCTGCAGCGGTAATGCTATTGAAACGGCTGTCAATGCTCTTTGGTCAAACTGTGCGACAAAGATACTGTCAACAACGTTATATAGAGCTTGAATAATCATAGAAAACATCGACGGCAGTGACATTGATATTATCAGCTTAAGCATGGGAGCGTAACCCATTTTATTTTCCGTTATTGCATTACTCAAAACATTTTCCCCTTTCCTTACATATCTTTTAGTCAGCAAAAATATGGGCGGAACAAGTCCGCCCATAAAGAAGGCACTTAGCCTTTATATTTTACTTGCTCTGAATAAATTCGTCAATAGATTTAGAAGCCTGTCTGCCTGCACCCATTGCAAGAATTACGGTAGCGGCACCTGTAACTGCGTCACCGCCAGCATAAACACCCTCACGTGTTGTCTGCATTGTTGATTCGTCTACAACAAGGCAACCCTTCTTGTTAGCTTCAATACCCGGTGTAGTTGTTCTGATAAGCGGGTTCGGTGAGTTACCGATAGCGATGATTACGCAGTCAACGTCGAGTGTGAAGTTAGAGCCTTCCTTAGTAATAGGTCTGCGTCTGCCTGATGCGTCAGGTTCGCCAAGCTCCATCTCTACGCATTCAATCTTTGAAACCTTGCCCTCGTCATCGCCGATAATCTTGACAGGGTTGTTAAGAAGTCTGAAGTCTATGCCCTCTTCCTTAGCGTGGTGGATTTCTTCTTTTCTTGCAGGCATTTCTTCCTCTGAACGTCTGTAGATGATATAAACGTTCTCTGCGCCTAAACGCTTAGCACTTCTTGCAGCGTCCATAGCTACGTTACCGCCACCGATAACAGCTACGTTCTTTGGCTTAACAATGCAGGTATCGTACTCGTCAAGATAAGCCTTTAAGAGGTTAATTCTTGTTAAAAACTCGTTAGCTGAGTAAACGCCGACAAGGCCCTCGCCCTCAAGTCCCATAAAGTTAGGAAGACCTGCACCTGTGCCTACAAATACAGCCTCGTAACCCATTTCAAAAAGCTCGTCAATAGACAGAACCTTACCGATTACCATATTTGTCTGGATGTCAACTCCAAGAGCCTTAAGTCCCTCGATTTCCTTCTGAACTATTGCCTTTGGCAGACGGAACTCAGGGATACCGTACATCAGAACACCGCCGGCTGTGTGGAATGCTTCGTAAATTGTAACCTCGTAGCCTTTCTTTGCAAGGTCGCCTGCACATGTTAAGCCTGAAGGGCCGGCACCCACTACTGCTACCTTGTGACCGTTAGACTCAGGCTTATTTGCAACAGCCTTAACGTTGTTCATATGGTAGTCTGCTACAAATCTTTCAAGTCTGCCGATACCAACACTCTCGCCCTTGATACCTCTTACACATTTGCTCTCACACTGTGTTTCCTGAGGACATACACGACCGCATACAGCCGGCAGAGCGTTTGCAGTTGTAAGCACCTGATAAGCTGCTTCAAATTCGCCCTTTGCAACGTGTGAAATAAAGTCAGGAATCGGAACGTTTACCGGACAACCGTTTACGCAGGGTTTTGTTTTACAATTAAGGCAACGCTGTGCCTCAAAGATAGCCATTTCTTCTGTATAGCCGAGTGATACCTCTTTGAAGTTTTTATTTCTTACGTTAGGGTCCTGCTCGGGCATTGCTGTTTTTTTCATTTCCATATTAGGCATTTTCGGCACCTCTTAACAATCTGCAGTCATGCTTTTCTGCTGATTCTCTTTCAAGTTTTTTGTATGTAGAAAGACGCTTCATAGCTTCATCAAAGTCAACCTCGTGGCCGTCAAAGTCAGGGCCGTCAACACAGGCAAACTTTGTTTCGCCGCCTACAGTCAGTCGGCAGCCGCCGCACATTCCTGTACCGTCAATCATAATCGGGTTCATACTAACGATAGTTTTGATACCGTATTCCTTTGTCAGATTGCTTACAGCTCTCATCATTGGGATAGGACCTATAGCAATAACGAGGTCATAGCCTGCGCCGTTTTTGATATTCTGTTCAAGAGCGTTTGTAACAAAGCCCTTGTTGCCATTTGAGCCGTCATCTGTCATAACGATGAGGTTGTCGCTTGCCTCTCTCATCTCGTCCTCAAGGATAATGAGGTCTGTGCTTCTAAATCCTGCGATCATATCTACAGGCACACCGTGGCTGTGGAGGTACTTTGACTGAGGATATGCAATAGCACAGCCTGCGCCGCCGCCGATAACAGCAACTTTTTTGTAGCCATCAAGCTCTGACTCTCTGCCTAATGGTCCTACAAAGTCAACAATACTGTCGCCTGCTTCGTATGTATCAAGAAGCATTGTAGTCTTGCCGACTACCTGGAAGATGATTGTAACCGTACCCTTTTCCCTGTCGTAATCAGCGATAGTAAGAGGGATACGCTCACCGTACTCGTCAACTCTTAAAATGATAAACTGACCGGGCATCGCCTTTTTGGCAACGAACGGAGCGTCGATTACCATTTTTGTCATTGACGGATTAAGCTTTTTCTTTTCGAGAATTTTAAACATACTCACTCAACCTGTCTTTCTTAAAAAATTTTATAGTATAATTTTATATTATTTACCTTTGATTTTTCTAAAAACAAAGTAAATAAACGTAGTAATAAGTATGCCGCAAAACGAGCCTGCAAAATCAAGCGCTACGTCTGTGACCTGTGCTGAGCGGCCGAAGGAGTAAAGCTGTATATACTCGTCAGTCACCGCAGTTGCAAGTGTTGAAAACATCTGCACAAAAAGATATTTTGTGGGAGTTTTAGTGTAACAGCGTGATGTTACAACCGTTAAAACGCCGAGCACAAAATACTCTGCAAAATGAGCCATCTTGCGCATAAAGCCGTTTTCAAGCACTATATTTATACCAAGGGAGGAAATAAAGCTGTTGACTACTGCCGTCAGTCCCATACTCTCGCTGTCAGAGGCTGTGGAATTCATTAAGGACTGAGAAAAAATAAACAACATAAAAACGGCGGTAACAGCAAGCATTACAATACCTGTTATTTTACGTTTTGCAACAAAAGCCATTTAATCACCCAAGCAAAGGGCGGCAAATACGCCGCAAAAATTTCATTATATATATAATACATAAAAAATTATAAATTGTCAATTTTTTATCTTGTAAAAATAATTAAAATACAGTATAATGTCAATGTTATTTTTTTGATACTCGTAATATAATTACATAACAGAATTATAGCACCAATTTCTAATAAATCTATATCTTACATAGAAAGGGTTTGCGTAATGGAAAGTATTATTGAAGCTATGGTAAACGGTATGCAGGGTATTCCTAAGGAGCTTATTGTTTTTATTGTTTCTCTGTGTCCGTTTCTTGAATGTCGAGGCGGTCTGATTGCCGCAAGCTTTATGGGCGTTGACTTCTTTACTGCTCTTGTGATTTCTATAATCGGCAATATGCTGCCTATTCCCTTTATACTTTTATTTATTGAAAAAATATTCGACTGGATGAAAAACACAAGGTTTGTAAAGCTTATCAACAAACTTGAGGAAAAGGCAGAGAAAAATGCTCAGAAAATCTTTAAGCACAAAACATTTGGCTTATTCTTATTTGTAGGTATTCCGCTTCCCGGTACGGGCGCCTGGACAGGTGCTTTGGTAGCGTCGCTTTTCCACTTTAAGTTTTCAGACGCTATGAAGAGCATTATCCCCGGTGTTCTTTGTGCAGCTACAATTATTTCTATTATTTTCTACTTGTTCCCATATGTAATAATACCTGCAATCTGGGGTTGATGAGAAGTTTTATATGAGGCGGTTCTTTTGAATTGCCTCTTTCTTATTATATATTTTACGGTGATTTATTATGAAAAATATGTTTACCGATATTGCGATAATCGGCGGCGGTGCGTCGGGTCTTTTGTGCGGCTGTGCAATATCAAGAAGGTATTTAAAAGAGAATAAAAAAATTACTGTCACAATTTTTGAAAAACAGCAAAGAGTAGGCAGAAAAATACTGTCAACAGGCAACGGCAAATGCAATCTGACTAACGTCTATGCAAATTCCGAGAATTATCACGGCAGCTTTGCAAGGTATGTTGATAATCTTTTTGAAAGGTACTCGCCGTCTTATGTTGTTGAGTACTTTAAAAAAATCGGACTGCTTTGCACCGAGGACTCAAACGGCAGAGTGTATCCTCTTTGCAAACAAGCAAGCTCGGTGCTTGATGTGTTAAGATTTGAAAATGAGCGAAACGGCGTAGAGCTTGTGTGCGATACCGACGTTATAGACATAAGGAAAAGCAAGGGTTTGTTTCAGATAATCACATCAAACGGCACTTTTGGAGCTAAGTCTGTAGTTATCGCAACAGGCGGAAAGGCATCTCCTAAGCTTGGCAGTGATGTTAAGATTTATAACGCTCTGAAAAAGCTCGGTCACACCTGTAAAGCTCTATCGCCTGCTCTGTGCGCTGTTCCTGTTAAAAGTGATGTGATAAAATCGCTCAAGGGTGTACGCTGTGACGGTGATGTTACACTTTTGTGCAACGGCAAGGCTGTTAAAAAAGAAAGCGGTGAAATTCAGTTTACTGAAAATGCGCTGTCGGGCATTTGTGTATTTAATCTGTCAGGCTTTATAAACAGCGGTAATAAGAATAATAAATATGAAATTGCGATTGATTTGCTGCCCGATTTCAGCTTTACTGATGTTAAAAATCTTTTGATAAACCGCATAAGCCTTTATAATAATGATGTTATTGAAAATTTATTTGTCGGACTTTTTCACAAAAGAATCGGACTTGCACTGCTAAAGCAGTCAGGTATAAAGACACTTTCAGACAAATGCAGTACGCTGACTGTTGATGAGATTGACAGGCTGTGTGAAAATATAAAGGTATGGAAATTCACCGCTTTACCGTCAGACAGCTTTGACAACGCACAGGTGACCTCGGGCGGAATTTCGGGCAGTGAGATAGACTGCAATACGCTTGAAAGCAGGCTTGTGAAAAACCTATATTTCTGCGGTGAGGTTATTGATATTTACGGCGACTGCGGCGGCTATAATCTGCAATTTGCGTTCGCTTGTGCTTTGGCTGTGGGGGATAACATATGATAAGAATACACGACATAAAGCTGCCGCTTGACTACAGCGACAGCACAATAAAAAGGATTGTCTGCAAGGAGCTTGGCATTGACAAAAACGCAATAGAAAAGCTGTCACTCTATCGCCGTTCAGTTGACGCAAGAAAAAAGGACAACGTGCATTTTATCGCAGCAGTTGATGTGACATTAAGCATTGACGAAAACAAGGTGATAAGAAAAAGCAGAAGTCAGAAGGCTGATATTGCAAAGCCGTATGAATACAAAATGACTGACGGTACTCACCTTAACAACCGTCCTGTTGTAGTTGGCTTTGGCCCTGCCGGAATGTTTGCCGCTCTTATACTTGCTCAAAGCGGTGCAAAACCGATGGTTATAGAGCGTGGCTTTGATGTAGATACACGAACATCAGACGTTGAAAAATTCTGGAAAAGCTCTGTACTTAACACTCAATCAAACGTTCAGTTCGGCGAGGGCGGTGCAGGCACATTTTCTGACGGAAAGCTCAACACAGGAACAAAGGATACACGATCAAGAAAAGTTTTAGAGGAGTTTGCAAAACACGGTGCAGATAAAGAAATTCTATACAATGCAAAACCTCATATAGGAACGGACAAGCTAAAAGGCACAGTAAAGAGCATCAGAGAAGAAATAATCCGCTTGGGCGGTGAGGTGCATTTTGGAACACAGCTTACATCACTGTTAATAAAGGATAACAGAATAACCGCTGTCAAGGCTAAGACAACAGAAAGCGAAATACAGATTGAAACTGACAACGTGGTTTTAGCCATAGGTCACAGTGCAAGAGATACGTTTGAGATGCTTTATGATATGGGTGTTACGATTATTCCGAAGGCTTTTTCTGTCGGTGCAAGAATTGAGCATTTAAGAGAAAAAATCGACCAGGCTCAATACGGCAGCTTTGCAGGCAATAAGTGTCTTGGCTCGTCCTCGTACAAAATGAACGTTCACCTGAACAACGGCAGAGGTGTTTACACATTTTGTATGTGCCCCGGCGGTACTGTTGTTGCGGCGGCAAGCGAAGAAAATACAGTTGTTACAAACGGAATGAGCGAATTTGCAAGAGACTCTATAAACTCTAACGCCGCACTTCTTGTAGGTGTTACACCGTCTGACTTTAACAGCGACCATCCGCTTGCAGGAATGTATTTTCAAAGAGAGCTTGAAAGAAAAGCCTTTGTTGCAGGCGGCGGAAATTACAGCGCACCGCTTCAGCGAGTTGACGATTTTTTAAACCGCAGAAAAACTGTAGCTTTGGGTGAGGTAAAGCCGAGCTATATGCCGAATTGCTCGTTTGCCTTGCTTGATGATTGCCTGCCACAATACGTTACGGACTCAATGCGTGAGGGTATTGTTCTGATGAATAAAAGGCTTAATGGCTTTTCTGACGGTGACGCACTTTTAACAGGTGTTGAAAGCAGAAGCTCCTCCCCTATTCGCATTGTCAGAAATCCTGATACAATGGAATGTGTGACGATTTCGGGACTGTACCCCTGCGGTGAGGGTGCAGGCTATGCAGGAGGAATAATCTCGGCAGCCGTTGATGGAATTAAATGTGCAGAGAAAATATTATCTAAATAAAACTCGACTGTCCTGACAAAAAATCGGGACAGTCGTTTTTATTATCACTTAAAACTAAACCTTAATGCAGTCACTGTTGTAAAGCGAATAAATATAGCAGTCTGAAACACTGTAATCAGTGCATTGTTCCATAGCGTCCTTATAGATTAAAAGCTGGTTTTTATACATTTCCTTGAGCTTTTGCATATCGGGTACTCTGTCTGTTTTGTAGTCAACAAGAACAAGCTTGCCGTCTTTTTCATAGGCTAAGTCAACTGCACCCTGAAGCAGAATTTTCTCTTTGTCAAAGGGCGGTTTTAGCGTGTTATCAAGAAGTTCTGCATCAATTTTAACGGTAAAGCGGAACTCCTTATAAACTGTAGAGGAGCTTATTGCGGCTGTGATAATGTCGCTATTCACAAAAGCCTCAACCTTTCGAAGGTCTATGCTGTTTCTTTCAGCCTGCGTTAAACGTCCATTTTCATACAAACGTACAAGCTCGCCTTTGGGATTTTCTCTTGCTTTTGCAAAATCACAGAACTGCATATATTTGTGCAGTGCCGTACCCTTTTGTGCGGCTGTTAAGGCTTGCTCTGTTGCAAAAGCGGGACGTGTGAGTATTTTATCAAACAGCTTGTTGTCCTTATGTGCTAGCTCAGACGCTGCTATTTTTACAGGCAGAGCTTTTAAGGGAGCGTTTTTATACTCAAAGGTAATGCGGCTTAATACAGCTTTAATAAAATCTGATTTTTCTTTTGAAACATTATATGTATGTTCTGTTTCAGCTTCATTCTGTGAGCTTTCTTGTGAAAAGTCGGTTTCTTCAGTAAATTCATCTGATGTGTTGATTACGATATTCCACGATGATGTATCTGTTTTTTTGAAGCTTAATACATCTCTGCCTGCAAGACTGCGCAGGTCATTTCCACTCGGGTGGATAAGTGCGCACATAACTATCCAGTCGGATAGCTTTTTTGCACTGCGTACTATGTATGGCGAAATTTTGTCGTTGTCTGTAAGCTGTGAGGAAATTGAGGTTACGTATTTCTTTATGTTCTTTGAAGTAGAGAGCATAATGAGCCTTTCCTTAGCTCTTGTCATAGCTACGTACAGAATACGCAGTTCCTCTGACTTTTCGCTTCGCATATTTTCTATGCACAGAGCTTCACGAGGCATTGTTGTGTACCTGCACATTCTTTCTTTATCAACACGCTTTGAGGCAAAGCCCATTTTGCTGTGGAGCTGGATTTCCTCTGATTTATCCGATACAAAAAGTCTTGATGTATTTGCAATAATGCAGACAGGAAATTGCAGTCCCTTGCTCTTGTGAATACTCATAACTCTTACGCCTAAAAACTGTAAGCCGTTGTCGTCGGCGGCCGCCTTTAGATTTTCGTCCTGTTGTTTTAGCGTGTCAATATACGCAACAAATGACGAAAGTCCCCTGTAGCCGTTTTTTTCAAATTCTCGAGCGTACTCCTGTAATAACCTCAGATTATTTACTGCATTTGAGTAAGGTGCAACTGCTGATGAGACAGAAACGTAGCCTGTCATTTCAAAAATTTTGTTTATCAGAGCGTCTACGCTTAGTGTGATGGAAAAGGTGCGAAGCTCTCTGAGCGTTTTTATAAAATCTGTGCATTTTTCATCGCCCTTTTCTGCGTAAGCTGATACAGCTGAGTACAGATTTGTGTGTCTGCTTTTGGTTCTGATTTTTGCCATATCGTCTGCCGTAAAGCCGTAAATCGGACTCATCATAACTGACAAAAGCGGAATATCCTGTGCAGGGTTGTCGATTATTTTAAGGAAGTTTAAAATAACCGAAATTTCGGGCATATCGAGGAAGCGTTCTGTAATTTCAGAATACGCAAAAATTCCGTTTTGCTTTAGTATATCAACGTAAATATGAGCGTATTTTTTTGTGTTTCGAAGCAGTATTGCAAAGTCACCGTTTTCGGCATTTCTAAGGACTCCGTTTTCTGTTATGCAAGGCTCTTTTTTCATTTTCATAATCAGATCTACTATATACAAAGCCTCTTTTGTGCAGGCGTCTGTTTCATCATCTGTTTCTATTAAATGAAGCTCTGTCTGCGGATATGGTGAGTCGGGATACTGTGCACCCGGTGTGAGCCTTTCTTCGCCGTCGTATTCTATGTCGCCGACTTCCTTTGACATAAGGCTGTCAAACACAAAGTTTGTGGCGTCAGTTATTCCGCTTCGGCTTCTGAAATTCTTATCAAGAACAATTCGTGACGGCTGCTCCTGATTTTTAGCGTTGTAAAGGATTGTTCTTTCTTTTCTTGCTATAAATATTTCGGGCATTGCCTGACGGAAGCCGTAGATGCTTTGCTTTACGTCACCTACTACAAACAGATTTTTTTCATCTTTGCTTACTGCGCTGAAAATTAAATCCTGCACCTCGTTTGCATCCTGATATTCATCAATCATTACCGCATCAAAGGCAAGAGAGGCTTTTTCGGCTGTTTTTGTTTTAATTATTTTTCCGTCCTTTTTTTCAACAAGAAGCTGAAGCGTCCAATGCTCAAGGTCGTTGAAGTCTGCAATATTTTTCTGTCGCTTGAGCCGAGAAAACTCCTTTGAAAACGCTATTACACATTCAAACAAAGAGCCGATAATCGGTCTAAGCGTTTTAATATCGTCCTTACAATCAAAATCCGACTGAAAGAACAGCTTTTTAAGCTCATCTACAACATTCTTTACAATATTTCTGTCGGCTGCGGCTTTTATCTTAGGCGGATAGTCTTTATACCCTCTTTTTACTGAAAAAGTACCTGCTTCAAAGGAATTGACTACTTTGATTATTTTATCCCAGTCGCCCCCCTTTAGTGAGTCGAGTACTCTGTTGAAATAATCAATATCGCTGTTTACCAAATCTATAGCTTTTTCAAAAATATCCGGTTCTTCTTTAATAAGGTTTAATATGCCCTTTGACAGTTTCAGAGCATATTCGGCGGCACTTTGAGCATACTCGCAGATTTTTGTACCCCATACAGTTTTTGATGAATCTATAGTATCGTCATACATATCAAGCTTTTCTGTCATCCATTCCTCAGGGAAAGGGTGCGAAAGCAGAAATTCGTAGAGCTTTAGAATTACTTTTTTGAGCTTTTCGTCATTTTTTGCCGTTGAAAAAGAGTCTGCAAGCTCGGCGAAATCCTGTGAATTATTCTGATAGAATAAATCAAGCGATGTTTCCATAGCCTTGTGCTTGAGCATTTTAAGCTCGCCGTCATCAGCTATTCTGAAATCATTTGAAATGTCAAGCAGATAAAAGTTTTCTCTGACAAAATCTGAGCAAAAGCTGTGTATTGTTGAGATGTGAGCGTTATTCATAAGCATTTGCTGTCTGCGCAGATTTGAGTCATACGGGTTTATCTTTAACAGCTCGTCTATTCTGTCGCATATTCTGTCACGCATTTCCTTGGCGGCGGCTCTTGTGTATGTAACTACAAGCAGTCTGTCTGCGTCAACAGGGTTTTTGCTGTCGGTTATCATACTGATTATACGTTCGACCAAGACAGCCGTTTTGCCCGAGCCAGCCGCTGCTGATACAAGCAGAGAACCGCCTCGTGCGTTTATTGCGTTTTGCTGATTGTCTGTCCACGTAACTGCCATTACTGCACCTCCTTTTTTGCTTTTTCTTCCGATAATAAATCGTCTATAACAGCCTGACGGTCGTATTTGATTGCTTTTATAAATTTCTTTTCGTCTGTATATCCGCAGACGGTTATGTAAGGGCAGTATTCACAGCTGTTTTTTGTTCCCTTTAAGGGCAGCGCTTCAACGTTCCCGTTGTGCAGATTTTCTGCCATTTCTGTAACAATGCTGTCAATTCTTTTAAAAATTGCGCCCAGAAGCTCTATGCTTGCGGCATTTGCGGAATTCAGATAAACCTCGCCCTTTTTGTTAATAACGGGAATATACCTGCCCTGACATTCCCTTTCCATTCCCTTTATAACATCCATATCATTTAGAATAAGTCCGTTCATACGGTAGCACTTATCAATTTCACCGTCTAATTTTTCCTGCTGTATTTCCTTGCTTGCATTTATTATCGGAGATACAGACGGCATATACAAAACACCGGCAGGTATTATTTCATCTGCGTATCTTTCTTTGCCGTTTTTCTCTACCGCGCTTAAATATATAAGCATTTGCAGATTAAGTCCGTACATAATATCTGACAAATCAAACACCTTTGTACCTGTTTTGTAGTCGATTATGCGGATGTAGAGCCTGCCGTTTTTCTCCATTTTATCTACTCTGTCAACACTGCCGTAGATTGTAACAGAGCGATTATCGGGTAGTTCTATTTTGTACGGGTTAATGTCCTGACCGATATTAAGCTCAAAGTCAACAGGTACAAATTCGCTTTGAGAAAGCTCTTGTGAAATACGCATTACAAGATTTACGCAGGCATCCTTTAGCTTTTCGTACATAAAGAGAAAGCGAGCTGATTTATTGCTAAGTCCTCCTAAATTTTCAATTGCGTACTGCTCTAAAATTGATGATATTATTTCTCTTGCTTCTGTTTTAGAAATTGACTGCATTTCTGACTTTTCTGTGCTTTTTAAGTAGCTTTCAAGCACAAAGTGGACGATTGTGCCGTATTGCAGTGAATCAATTTCTGCTTTTCTGCGTTCTTTAGCCTTTAAGCCGTATTGACAGAAATACTGGAATTTGCACAGATTATATTTTTCTACCTGAGAAGCAGAGATATTAAGCTGTCTGCCAAAGAGTTTCATAGCAGTTTCTTTATCGTTGATTTCAAAAGGCTTTTCATTTATTGCTCTGTCAATAGACTCAAGTACTTTTTGATATTTTGGATTTTGTGAAAACAGCTCCTTTAGCTGTTCGCCGTCTTCTGAGCCTGTGCTGTAAAGCGAAGCGCAATATTCAAAGGCTGATTTTTCGCACCAGATATTGTCAAGAACAGATACGCTTTTACAGAACGGTAAAAGATTTTTGAAAAGTCTTGAACATTCCTTTACAAGTGATGACGGCTTTTCCTCCTCACCCTTTAGATTTGTGTTGTAATACGATAAATATAGCTTTTGCGAAGCACTGCTCACAGCGCAATACGCAAGGTAGGTTTCCTGCTTTGCAAGCTCGCTTATGCAGTCGGTAAGCGGAAGTCCGAGTTCATCTATAAGCATTCTGCGTTGTCTGTCGGTGAAAATTCCGCTTTGAACAGGAGTTCTCGGGAAAACACCGTCAACTGCACCTATTACAAAGACTGCTTTTTTGTTTGTAAGCCTTATTCTGTCTGCTGTGCCGACTGTTACCTGATCAAGTCCACGAGGGATAGTTGCAATCTCCTCGTTGTTAAGGCGAAGTGACAAAAGCTCTCGATAGCGTTTTGGCGTTATTATGGTGTCACCAAGTATTTTATACATTTTATCAAGGGCATTCATAAGAATTGACCATAGCCTTATCTGCTCTCTTGAAAGGTCGTATTGGTTATCATTTTCAAGCTCGTCTGCAAGCTTTTTTAGATTTTCGGGGACGTTTAGATCAAGCAAAAGGCTGTATAACGCTTTTGTGATTTCTTCGCCTGTTGTGTCTGTTATTTTATCCTTAAAGGCTAAGAGTGTTGAGATAATTTCTTTTCTTATTTGCTCAACGTTTGCAAGCGTTTTTTTATCGCTTTCTGTAAATGTATTTGAAAAGCCCTTTGGATTGTCTGTAAATTCAAAGCAGAAGCGTGAGCCAGTTATATTCCAAACAAAGAGATAGTTTTCAAAATCGGCAATCTCTTTTGCATCAAAATCAGTCAGTCCTGTTTTTAAGATTGACAAAACTGCTTCTCGCTCAAAATTACCTGTAACTGCATCAAAGCAGCTGTCAACGAGCTTTACAAGCGGTTTTATGGATATATTCTGTGTAACGTCCATAAAATACGGGATTTCGTATTTGTCAAAAATAGTATCAAGAATACTGCTGTAGACAGATAAATCACGACAGACTACGGCAAAATCGTTGTATTTGTAATCTTCTTCAATGACAAGACGGCGAATTGTTCTTGCGACAAATTCCGACTCATCATAGACGGTTGAGGCACTGTAAATCTGAAAATCAGCAGGGATATAGTCAAGCTGTTCGCTGTCTGTGCGGTAAATGCTTTTTTCTATATTTTCAAGATCCTTGCTTTTAAAGCGGTAATTTTTTTCAAAGGTCTTAGTCGGTGCAATTTTAATATCGTTTTTCTTTGCTATATTTTTAAGCACCTTTGCTGTGCGTTTTGTTGTAAAGAATATTTTGTCCTGCTCCTCGAAAATTAAAGGGTCGTCTGTTAAGGCACAGTAAAAATCGGCGCTTTGTATCATAAGCTCCTGTAAAACATTTTGCTCTATCACCGTAAACCCGCTGAAGTCGTCAACGGCAACAATATAATCTGAAAACATTTTATCCTCTGTCAGAATTTTTGCGGCTTTTGACAATCTGTCGAGGGGGTCTATGTATTTGTTTTCGATTATTGCTTCATAAGCCTGACAGACAAGTGCTGTTTCACGCAGCTTTTGTTTTAGCACCTCATCTGCTGTATCGTCTGATTTTTTTATAAGCTGTGACGGCGATATTGCGCACTTTTTATATTCCTTTTCTGCCGAGAGCATAAGTGTGACAAGCTCTTTGTTTTTTACCTGATTTGCATAAAGCGAAAGGCTGTCCTGCACCTGCTCTACAGCCATACTCATAATTATGTATTTTTCGCCGTCGTCAAGTACGGCGGCAGAGCTTTGACCTGATTTTTCCAGAGCATAATCGCACAGACGTGAAAAGCCGACAACAAGTACGTTCCGGCAAAGCTTAGGTCCTAAAAGCTCCAAGAAAACCTTTTCTGTATCAAACGACATCTGGTCGGGAACAATAAACAAAAGCTTGCTGTTGCCATTCTTTGCAAGCTGCGCAAAGTAATTTTGAAGATATGTTGTTTTGCCTGTTCCGCTTCTACCTGTTAATATTCTGAGCATAAGCCACCTCAAAAATCCGAGTTATTTACAATTTAATATATTATATCACAGGTTGTGACCCATTAACAGTACACATAAGAATAATTTTATTTATTAAACGAAAAAAATTCACCTATTTTCTGAATGTACTCAAGCAGAAGAAATTTGTATTCGTATTTTCCTTTGCTGTCAAGGATATTGTATTCCTCCTGTGTTGTGTTTTCTTTAAGCTCGTCTAAGTTTGATGCAGCTCCTATGCAAAGAGCCGGATACATTACGCACCACCAGTTTTTGCCTTGTGATTTTCCTATTGTGATACGCAGTGCGTCATAATCTCCCGATGGCATTGTAACACTGTCGTAGTGACGAGTGTTAAAGTACATATTTGTAATTTCTGCCTTTACTTCATAATCATAGCCGTTGTCAAAAACTGTTTGCTGTGCTGTAAGTCTTATTTTATCAAGGCTTTTCTTTGTAAGTGAAATTGCAGTTTCCTTGCTGTCAGCGTTTTTGTATAGATTATCTGTTTGCTTTAAAATTGCATCTCTGACCTTTAGCTTTAAATTCTGATCCTCTTTTGAGTCGGAGTTTGCCAAAATGTGAAGTCTGAATACATCGTTTGAAATCTGCTTGCAGTGTGCCTGAAACGGTACAAGAGAAATGAGGAATGACAAAAATATGCCGGCTGTTATTGCTTTTAAAACTGTTTTCATAAAAAATACCTGCCTTTAATCTGATACTTTGATTATAGGCAGGTAAAAATTGTTTATTCAAATGAAATTTGTTAATTAAAATGTGCATCCGTTTTTGACAGGCTCGCACAGAAAGACATCCTTGTAGCTTTTTTTAAGTTCAGCACAGCATTTTTGCGCATTTTTTTCAGTCAGAAACACTCCGAAAACGGCTGAACCTGAACCGCTCATACACGCTCCCTTTGCCTTGTGCTTTATCATTTCAAGCTTGATTTTATTTACCTCGTCAAGCTGCAGTGCCTCTTCAAAATCGTTATACATACAGGAGCATAACATTCTGATGTCACGGCGATAGAGCGATTTTATGGCTTCGTTTGTATATTCAAAGTCCTTTTTCGGCAGGCTGTCAACCTTTTCGTAGGCAACGGCTGTCGAAACGGAAATTTCAGGCTTGCAGATTACTATATGGCATTTCGGCATCGGCTTTAGCCTTGTAAGCTTTGTGCCTGTTTCCTGTGCGTGACAGGTACCGCCCATTATACAAAACGGAACGTCAGCACCGATTTTTTCGCCGATTTCCATCATCTCGTTAATGCTCAGATTTGCTGAAAACAGCTTGTTGAGCGCTAATATAACTGCACCGCCGTCTGCGCTTCCTCCTGCAAGTCCTGCCTGCGTCGGGATTGACTTATCGATATGTATATGCAATCCGCTTTGAGCAATTTTTGTATAATCAAAGAATTTTACAGCCGACTTAAAGACAATGTTTCTTTCATCACAGGGAACTCCCGGATAGTCGCAGAAAACCTTTATTACACTGTCATCGGTTGTTGTGACCGTCACGCTGTCATAAAGAGAAACAGTCTGCATTATAGTTGACAAATTGTGATAGCCGTCAAAGCGTTTGCCTAAAATATCGAGCGTGAGGTTGATTTTTGCCGGTGCTGTAACGGTTGCTTTCATAAAATCATTCCTTTTAATCCTTAGCCGTTATTTTTCTGCTCTTCCTTTAATTCTTTTAGGAACTCTTCAATTCTGCCGAGTGCTGTGCTTAGATGCTTTAAGGAATAGGAGTAGGAAACTCTGACATATCCCTCGCCGCTTTCGCCGAACGCATTACCCGGCACTACTGCTATTCGCTTTGAATTTAATAATCGTGTGCAGAACTCCTCGCTTGAAAGTCCTGTTGACTTGATACAAGGGAATACATAGAATGCTCCAAGCGGTTCAAAGCATTCAAGTCCCATTCTGTCAAAGCTGCCTACTACAAGTCTGCGGCGCATTTCGTACTGAGAACGCATTTCTTCTATATCCGCATCACCGTTTCTAAGTGCCTCGATAGCCGCATACTGTGCCGTTGTAGGCGCTGACATAATGCCGTATTGATGGAGCTTTGTTAATTGGTCGATTATAGGCTTAGGGCCTAAGGCGTAGCCAAGTCGCCAGCCTGTCATAGCGTACGATTTTGAAAAGCCGTTTACAACGATAGTGCGCTCCTTCATATTGTCGATAGAGGCAAAGGAAACGTGATTTTTTCCGCCGTAGGTAAGCTCGCTGTAAATCTCATCAGAGATTACCATCAGGTTATGCTTTTCTACAACCTTTGCGATTTCTTCGAGCTGTTCACGCTCCATAATTGCACCTGTGGGGTTATTCGGGAAAGGCAGAATAAGGATTTTTGTCCTATCGGTGATTTTTTCTTCTATCTCCTCAACTGTGAGCCTGAACTCGTCCTCCATTTTAGTTTCAATAATAACAGGTGTAGCACCCGTCATAATTGTCAGCGGTTCGTAGCATACAAATGACGGCTGAGGAATAAGCACTTCGTCACCCGGTCCTGCCAGACAGCGCAATGCTGCGTCTATTGCTTCACTGCCTCCTACCGTTACAAGTACCTCGGTTTCTGGGTCATACGAAACGCTGAAGCGTCTTTCAAAGTATTTTGAAATTTCCTGTCTTAGCTTTGTAAAGCCCCTGTTCGGTGTGTACCACGTTCTGCCCATTTCAAGCGATTCTATGCCTGCCTGACGAACGTGCCACGGCGTCTGAAAATCAGGCTCGCCTACAGAAAGTGAAATTACGTTGTCCATTTCGTTTGCAATATCAAAAAACTTTCTGATGCCCGATGGCTTTATGTCAACAATTTTTTTATTTAGCATCTGCTGATAATCTATCACAGTACCATACTCCTTTTATCTTCCTGCTGGTCGATTTCTTTGATGTTTACTCCGCCGTCCTTGTAGCGTTTGAGCATAAAGTGGGTTGCCGTTGAGAGAACACCGTCAATTGTTGACAGTCTTCTTGATACAAAGCTTGCTATATCCTGAATAGTCTTGCCCTTTACAAATACGGCAAAATCGTAAGCTCCTGCCATAAGGTACAAGGAGTCAACCTCGTCAAACATCATAAGTCTTTCTGCAACCTCGTCAAAGCCTGTTACCTTTTTTGGAGATACTCGCACCTCGATAAGTGCGGTAACGTCTGCACCCTTGACCTTTTCCCAGTTTACAAGCGCTCTGTAGCCTTTGATTATGCCCTGCGCTTCGTATTCGGCAATCTGTGCCGCTATGTAATCCTCAGGCTCGCCGAGCATCATGGCAAGCTCTGCGTTTGTAAAGCTTGAATTTTCGCTTAAAATTTTAAGTAAGCTGTCCATAAAATAACCTCCGATTATAATTTCAAGAGCTGTAAATAGGTATATTATACAGCCTGTGTAAGCGGATTGTCAACCGTAGTAATCATATCAAGACAGAGTGCCGCACATATGCACAGGTGCTGTGAGGTTTCTCTGTTTACCTTGAGCAGGTAGCTGTTAAAGCCGTTTGAGTAGGATTTTGTCTGCGTTGCAACAACAGAATTATCCACGTCAAGAAAATTAAAGCTGTGCGTAAAAAGACTTCCGACAACGTGCCAGCCGATACCGTAAAAATAGCAAAAGACCTTTTTGTTTTTGACATTTACCACAAGCCTTATATTGCGGTTGTCGGCCGTTATCGAGAACGCTCGAAGCATCGGCAGAGGTACTATTTTTATCTTGCCGTTTTTTTCGTTATCGGAATTTAAGAGTAAAAATTTTTGCGATGCGTTTGTCGCCTTGTAAGTTAATTTGTAGCAGATATTGCCTGATTTATCGTAGATAACAAAGCTGTCGGGAGAATCAGACAAATCACGTGTAATAAAGAAATCCATACAATCTCAGTCCAATAAATAATATTAGCCATCAAGCTCTTTAAGCCAAACCTTAACGCTTGCGTCACTCGGCATTCTCCAGTCACCTCGTGGAGAAAGCGTGACAGAGCCTACCTTTGGCCCGTCAGGCAGGCAGGAACGCTTGAACTGCTGAGCGAAAAAGCGTTTGATAAATATTTTAAGCCATTTCAGAATAGTTTGTTCATCATATACATCTTTAAAAGCAATTTTTGCAATATGATATATCTTTTTCGGAGAATAGCCGAAACGCACAAAATAGTAAAGAAAAAAGTCGTGAAGCTCATAAGGACCTACCAAATCCTCTGTTTTCTGAGCGATTTTGCCGTTTTCGTCAGGCGGCAAAAGCTCGGGACTTACGGGAGTGTCTAAAATATCAAGCAAAACGTCCTTTAAAACTCCCGAAGACATCTGTGCTTCATAGGCTGTTAAGTGACGTACAAGCGTCTTTGGAACAGAGCAGTTCACGCTATACATCGACATATGGTCGCCGTTGTAGGTCGCCCAGCCTAAGGCAAGTTCCGATAAATCGCCTGTGCCGATAACGAGTGCCAACAGCTTATTTGATAAATCCATCAAAACCTGTGTACGTTCACGTGCCTGACAGTTTTCATACGTTACATCGTGTATGCTTTCATCGTGGTCAATATCTTTAAAATGACTGCGAACGCTGTCTGTGATGCTTATATCATAAAAGCTGACGCCGTAGGCTTCGGCTAAAAGCTGTGCGTTTGACTTGGTTCTTTTTGTTGTGCCAAAGCAAGGCATTGTTACTGCGTGAATATTTTTTCTGCCAATGCTAAGCATATCAAAGGCGTGAACACAGACGATAAGTGCCAGCGTACTGTCAAGACCGCCCGACAAGCCTAAGACTGCGTTTTTTATACCTGTGTGAGCAAGTCTTGTGGCAAGACCTGTTGCCTGAATAGAGAGAATTTCCTTACAGCGTTTGTCAAGATTTTCCTTCTCACTAGGAACAAACGGATGCGGCGGAAAATATCTTTCAAGCACCGTTTCTTTTATCTGCATTGAAAAGTAAACCTTTTTAACCACTATGCCGTTATCGGGCTTTACAAAGGTAGAAATTCTGCGTCTTTCTCCGCCTAAACGCTTAATATCAATATCGGCGTAAATCACACCTGTTGAAAACGGCTCGCTTGCTGCAAGTACGCTTGCGTTTTCTGCTATTAAATTACGTCCCGAAAATACAAGGTCTGTGGTACTTTCGCCGAAGCCGCTGTCAGAGTACACATATGCACAGCAGAGCTTTCCGCTTTGGATTTTGATTAAATCAGTTCTGTACTCATTTTTACCGATAACATCATCGCTTGCAGACAGGTTTGCTATAATTGTCGCACCGTTTAGAGCAAGGTTAACCGACGGAGAGTCAGCCGCCCATAAATCCTCGCAAATCTCAACTGCAAGCTGAAAATCACAAAGCTCTTCACAGCAGAAAATCGTGTTAGGATTAAGCGGTACATTTTTTCTGTTTGCAAAAAAAGGCAGTACCTCGTCAACATTCTTTCCGCTTGTAAAGTGACGTGCCTCGTAAAATTCGGAATAATTCGGGATATTTATCTTTGGCACAAGTCCTAAAATTTCGCCCTTATAAATGACTGCACCGCAGTTGTAGAGTGCTTCGCCTGATGGTACAGGAAGTCCGACAAGCGAAACGATTTCAAGCTCTTTTGTGCTGTCGATTATTCTTTCAAGCGCATTTTCAGCTGATTTTAAAAGTGTGCTGTGCAAAAACAAATCGCCGCAGGTATAGCCCGTTATGCAAAGCTCGGGAAAAACAATCAGCTTTGCACCTTTGCCGTGAGCCTTTGTAATCAAGTCAATTATATTTTCAGCGTTACAGTCGCAGTCGGCAACGTGAATTTTAGGAGTTGCCGCCGCCGTTTTCAAAAATCCGTAATTCATAAATATTCACCTGCAAAAAATTACCTGTAGAAATTATATCTACAGGTATTATATCATTATTCTGCCAATTTCACAACAGAATTATTCATTTATTCTTTAGTTTTTTTCTTTTCTCTGTGAGCCTTGAGGCGTTTTTGGTAGAAAAGATTTTGCGGTGTTTCGCCTTTTTCGTATTTTCTTAAAATACAGCTTGCACTACCCGCTATCATCCAGAAAAACATTACCATAAACGACAGGTCGTAAAGCAAGGTTTTTTCAAAAAAGGCATACACAAGATATGCAAGCAAAAAGCATACCTCGCAAGGTAATGACGAATTATTTAAGTATCTTCTGTGCAAAAAGGTAATGGTGAAAATGTGCTTAGCAAAGCGGATACCGAATATCGAAAAGAGAGTAAAGCCGAATATTCCCGAGCATACAAGAATTGTAAGATAACCGTTGTGAAGGTCGCTGAAGTTTGCGTAGTTCAAAACTGTATTTTCAAGGTAACGCTGGCTGTAATCGACAATATTGCTCTTGCCTATTCCCAACAGCGGATGGAGCTTAAACAGCTCGGCTGAGTCTTTAATAAGACCAAATCTTCCGCTGTCGATATTTTTATTCTGATGTGTAAAGGTTGTGATTTCAGAGGCGATTTCCTGTATATCCTCTTTTGAAATGTTCTGAGAGGTTGTCTGCTGTTTTGACTGCAAAAGCAAAACAGAAAAGCCTGCCTGACAGAACTTTCTTACCGTAAAGGCAGAAAAGACGATTATTGTGCCGACAAGGAGAAGTGCGGCTGATTTTTGTATAATCTGTTTTACTGTAAAACGCCTTTCGCTTGCCAACAGCTTAAACGCAGTATAGCCAATGCAATAGCAGATGCACAGCACAAGAGAAGCGTTTGAGTCGCACAGCAAAAGAGAAATTATGTTTGTTGTGGCACAGCCGGCAAGCCAGATACGGCTTACTCTTGTCTGTCCGGAGTTTCTGATAAAATTCTTTTTAGTGAGCATATGACAGCAGAAAAGTGCGCAAACGGCAGAAAAGCCTAACAGATTAGGGTTTGTGTAAACACCTGTAAATCTGTTTTCAAAGATGATAAATTTCAAGCCGTACATCTCAAATGAAACGCCTGCCATAAGCAGAATAAGACCCGCCAAGGCGCATATTGTCGTAATATATACTACAAAGCGACAAACGGAATAAAGCTCTGACTGCGGATTGTGATGCTTTTCGGTATGCATTCCGTAAAAGGTAAAAAAGCAGATATACGTGTGCAAAATCATCACAAGATTGCCGACAAAGTTGTTTGAGATATGATATATTGCGGTGACAACGGAGCATAGCATAAAAGCCACTATCCATATGCCGAAGCGCATATTTAAAAATGTGTGGTACTTTTTCTCGTTGTACGCTGTGAGTATTACTCCCCATACAAAAAGCATTACCAAAGCGACATTTGCAGGGATTTTTATAAAAGCGATATTGAGGAAAAACAGCGTGAGTATGTAGCACTTTCTGAAAAAAGCGTTGTCACAAAGAATAAGCTTTAGGTTTGACATAAAATCACCCCCTAAATTTTAAAACAGCACATCCTTAACGGTTTTAAGCATAAGATAAAGATCTCGTCTGAAGCCGAAACGACCGAGATATTTTAAATTATATTCCATTTTTTTAGGTAAAATGTTTGTGATGTACTCTGTTTCAATATCGTCACAATTTGCAAGCATATCGTCCTCGTCCTTGAATTTAATGCTTGCAAGCGAGGTTATGCCAGCCGGCATAATCAGAGTAGCCATCATAACAGGCGTGTAAGCCTCAACGTACTTCGGCACCTCCGGTCTTGCACCTACAAGACTCATTTTACCGCTTAACACGTGAAAAATCTGCGGCAGCTCGTCAAGACGCAGACGGCGCAGAGTTTTGCCAATCGGCGTAATTCTGCTGTCGTCACAGCCTGTTACAAGCGGTCCTATTTTATCGGCATCATTGCACATTGTGCGGAATTTTAAAATATTGAACCTTTTGCCGTAGGCTGTCACTCTTTCCTGCTTGTAAAGCACAGGGCCTTTTGACGTGCATTTTACCAAAACGGCAATAATAAGCATAGGTATTGCTAATAATATTATCATAATAAGCGAAACTAAAATATCAAAGCATCGCTTTACAACAAGGCTTTTTCTTTTAGCTAAAAGAATATCGTAATAAGGTTTGACCTCATCATTTTGAAATTCCTTCGGCATTTTATCAAAGGGGAGCAATTTCATTATATTCCTCCAAGTTTAAAAACAAAATCACTTATTGATTATATAACAAAAAGTAATTTTTTTCAAGAAAAATTGAAATATACTAAAATAATGCTAAAAAAGCGATTGTTTTCACCCTTAATATTGTGAAATATTATATCGTGAAAAACCGACGGTTTTAAGCCGCCGGTTCTTCTAAGGTATTTTTATGGAGTAATCAAAACACTATGAATCATCTTTAATGCATTTATTATAGCACAAAAAACAGCTTTGTCAAGAGTTTTTTATCAAATATCTGTAAAAATATTTATCGCAAATAAAAAAAATTATTTATATTGACAAAGGACTTGACTAATTACGATTTTAGGGGTAAAATTACATTGTGAAAATAAAATAGAGGAAGGTAAATATTATGGAAAACGATTTCGCAGCAGATTTAATCACTCTTGTTGACGAAGAAAATGTTGAGCATCAGTTTGAGATACTCGACCAGCTTGTTTACAACGATACAGAGTACTATGCGCTCTACCCTATTTTCGATGACGCTAATGACGCTGTTGAGGATAGCGGTGAGTATTATATTATGGAGGTTATCGACGTTGACGGTGAGCAGCAGCTTGCTGAGGTTGAGAACGATGATCTTCTTGATGAGCTTGCAGAGATTTTCGAAAAGCGTTTTGAAGAGCTTTTTGATGATGAAGAGGAATAAAAATAAATCAGCAGGATATATTAAGATTAGTTTTTAGTTTATTTCCTGCCCGATGCGTGAATGGTGCTGAATAACCCTACAATTTTTATTTTGGGAGCCGAACTCCTTTTGTTGTGTGCAGACCTCCCCTTGTGGACGAAGGGAGCCTGATACAAAAGGGAAGCACCCACCTGTCACTTAGTAGGCAGGTTATGTAAAGCACAATACGGTCGGGTGGGTTATTTTTTTACATAGGAGTTAATTATGAACATTTCTGTTCTGGGCTGCGGTCGCTGGGGTAGCTGTATTGCGTGGTATTTAGATAAAATCGGTCACAATGTAGCCTCCTGCGGACTTGCAGACGCACCTGAATTTATTGAGCTTTATAATAACAGAAAAAACGATTACCTGTCCTTCAGAGAAAGCATAGAGGTGACAAGCAATTTGCCCTATGCTGTAGAAAGAGCCGAGGTTATAGTTATTTCTATTTCTTCACAGCATTTGCGTTCTTATATGCAGGATATTGCAAAAAACGATTTGCGCGGCAAGACTATTGTGCTGTGTATGAAGGGTGTTGAGGTTACTACAGGTAAAAGGCTCAGTCAGGTTGTCGGTGAATTTGTTGACGAAGAACAGACGCCTATTGCCGTATGGGTAGGTCCGGGGCATCCGCAGGACTTTGTAAGAGGAATACCAAACTGTATGGTAATCGACAGCAACAATGACGATGTAAAAAGAACGCTTGTAAACGAATTTTCAAGCGCACTTATTCGATTTTATTTCGGAACTGATTTAATCGGCAGTGAAATCGGTGCAGCCGCAAAGAATGTTATCGGAATTGCCGCCGGCATACTTGACGGTCTTAATTACACCTCGCTAAAGGGAGCTTTAATGGCAAGAGGTACGTTTGAAATTTCAAGGCTTATCGGCGCTTTAGGCGGTAACCCGAAGAGCGCATACGGTCTTTGCCATCTCGGTGATTATGAGGCAACTCTTTTCTCACCTTGGAGTCACAACAGACGTTACGGCGAAGAGCTTGTAAAGGGCAAGAAGTTTGAAAAGCTTGCCGAGGGTGTTATGACGACTAAGGCACTTATGAAGCTTGCAGATGAATACAAAGTAGAATTACCTATCGTAAACGGAATTTACAACGTGCTGTTTAACGACGCACATATTATCACCGAGCTTAACGATATGTTTTTACGCTCGCTTAAGGATGAGTTTTGATGAGGGGAGAATAATTATTCATTATTCATTCTTCATCATTCATTATTCATTACAATATATTCAGTTTATAAAATATAAGCAGAGGATTTTGCAGTCCTCTGCCCTGTTTTTTTGCTGTAATTATTTAGTATGTATAAGTTTCAGATTTCTCACAAACAGTGATTGTGCCGATATTTTCTACATCTGCTTTATTTATTATAATAAAAATATTATTATTGCCAAGAGCTTCTTCAACCGGTAATCCGGGTGCGGGTTCTTTACGGCAACAGTCAAGATACAGATTTGATCCGTCAATCAAAAGGTTATCTACACTGAAATTAGTCGATGAATTGTAGTAAAATCTGTATGCGAATACAAGCGCATTATCTTCAAAAAATGACTTGTCATACTCATCAAAAGTATCTTTAAAGAAAGCCTTATATTGCTCGTAAGAAGTAAAAACAGTAGTATATTGTTTTTCATATTTATCAGTTCCGTAACTAAATATTACTTTATCACCGTATTCGTTATGCCGTGACGCTTTATCAAGTTTATAATCAAGTTTTTTGCCCTTTGGCGGCAGCTTGGAAAAAGTTACAGGATAAGCCTCGTGCGTATATTTGTAGTCAAGACCTGCAATTCTTTTCTGAATATCTGTCGCATCTGTAATATCAATTTGTAAATCTCCGTTAAAATCTGCTTTCAGCAACAAGCTGTCCGACAAAGATTGCAGCTGTGATATGTGCTTTTGAACAACGGTAGCGTCCTGTATTTTAATCTCTCCGTCATCGTCAACGTCACCGTACAACGGTTTTACAGAAGCCGCCTCTACTGAAAAAGCAGAAAATAAAGAGAAAGCAAGAGCCAACGAAATAACAGTTTTAAATTTTCTTTTCATAAAAAACACCTCTTTCATAATCAATATACATCAGTGCCGGATACAACTCTCTGAACCTTGGATACATCTTTTATTGAAACAGTACCGTCATAGTCAGCATCGGCTAAAAAAAGTTGAATATTGTTCAAACCAACTGAGCCCGCCAAATTAATTTTACTTGTTACATTAATATAACCAATACAATCAATACAATTATTAGTACGTTAATTATATCATAGCTGTATCAAAAATATGTAATTAAATAATCAGAGAATGCAGAGTATAATAATCTCTTATATTTTGCATAATTATCTTACAATATCTGCATATATATGTCAATATATAACAATAATTTTTTCAATAGCAACAATTATTATAGAAATATAAAAATACAAAAAGGCAGAGGATTTTGACGTCCTCTGCCCTATCTTTATTTTTGTATAAAATTTTATCAGTACATACCGCCCATATCAGGTGCAGCAGGAACTGCCGGTGCAGGCTCTTTGATGTCTGCTACCAGTGACTCTGTTGTGAGTACCATAGCGGCAACAGAAGCGGCGTTCTGAAGTGCGCTTCTTGTAACCTTTGTCGGGTCAACGATGCCGGCTTCGATCATATCTGTGTATTCCTCAGTCTTTGCGTTAAAGCCGTAGCCGATTTTGTTTGCTCTCTTGATGTTTTCAACGATTACAGAGCCTTCAAGACCAGCGTTTGCGGCAATCTGGCGAAGAGGTGCTTCAAGTGCCTTTAAGACAATCTGCATACCTGTTTTCTCGTCGCTGTCAGTTGCAGTTTCGATAAGCTTCTCAACAGCAGGGATAGCGTTGATTGGTGCGATACCGCCGCCTGCAACGATGCCCTCTTCAACTGCTGCCTTTGTAGCAGCGAGTGCGTCCTCAATTCTTAACTTCTTTTCCTTCATTTCGATTTCGGTTGCTGCGCCGACTTTAATAACTGCAACGCCGCCTGCAAGCTTTGCAAGACGCTCCTGAAGCTTTTCACGGTCAAAGTCAGAGGTTGTTGTTTCAATCTGCGCTCTGATCTGGTTTACACGAGCCTTGATGTCATCAGAATCGCCTGCGCCGTCAACAATGATAGTGTTTTCCTTGTCAACCTTAACCTGTCTTGCACGTCCGAGCTGATCTATTGTTGTATCCTTAAGCTCAAGACCTAAGTCAGCCGTGATTACTGTACCGCCTGTAAGCGTTGCGATATCCTGAAGCATCTCTTTTCTTCTGTCGCCAAAGCCGGGAGCCTTAACTGCAACGCAGGTAAATGTTCCTCTGAGCTTGTTAAGAACGAGAGTTGTAAGAGCCTCGCCCTCAACGTCCTCTGCGATGATAAGGAGCTTTTTGCCGCCCTGTACGATCTGCTCAAGAAGCGGAAGAATTTCCTGAATATTTGAAATCTTCTTGTCAGTGATAAGAATGAAAGGATCGTCAAGCTCTGCTACCATTTTGTCTGTATCTGTTACCATATAAGGTGCGATGTAACCGCGGTCAAACATCATACCCTCTACAACCTCGCTGTAGGTTTCTGCTGTTTTTGACTCCTCTACTGTGATAACGCCGTCTGTTGATACCTTTTCCATAGCCTCTGCGATAAGGTTGCCGATGAACTCATCAGCTGAAGAAACTGTTGCTACTCTTGCAACGTCCTGTGTACCCTTTACAGCCTGACTGTTCTTTACGATTTCTGCAACAGCCGCATCTACAGCCTTTTGAATACCCTTTTTGAGTACCATCGGGTTTGCGCCTGCTGTTACGTTTTTCATACCCTCACGGATAAGTGCCTGCGCAAGCAGAGTAGCTGTTGTTGTGCCGTCGCCTGCAACGTCGTTTGTCTTGATTGAAACTTCCTTTACAAGCTGTGCGCCCATATTTTCAAAGGCATCGTCAAGCTCAATTTCCTTAGCGATTGTTACACCGTCGTTTGTGATAAGCGGTGCGCCGAATTTTTTGTCGATTACTACATTTCTGCCCTTAGGACCGAGTGTGATTTTAACTGTGTCTGCAAGCTGGTCAATACCGCTCATAAGAGCCTTTCTTGCGTCTTCACCGTATGCGATTTGCTTAGCCATAATAAATATACCTCCTATTATTCTACAACTGCAAGAATGTCGCCCTGACGAACGATTGTGTATTCCTCGCCGTCAAGCTTAACTTCTGTTCCTGAATATTTGCTTGTGATTACCTTGTCGCCGATGTTTACAAACATCTCTACTTCTTTACCGTCTACCATTCCTCCCGGGCCTACGGCTACGATTGTGGCGAACTGCGGCTTTTCCTGTGAAGCTGAGGTAAGAACAATGCCGCTGGCTGTTGTCTGCTCTGCTTCTTCAAACTTAACTACAACTCTGTCAAGTAATGGTTTAATTTTCATATTTATGTCCTCCTAAAGCTTAATACTTTTTATTAGCACTCTATATCCCCGAGTGCTAATTATATTTTATACCAATTTTTAGAAATGTCAATACTATTGATGAATTTTCTTTGGTGAAGTTTTTGTGAAAAAATGAACATTAAGACTGTTTTATATAGCTAAAACTACAATCTTATCATTTTTTGCAATATGCTTTGTGAAAATTGAACCGATAAAAGCTCAGCTGCTTCGGAATTTACAAACAAATTGCACTCCGAAATATATAGCACAGGCACAGACTTAATATCTGCATTGTTATAAAGTATGCTGACAGCCGTTGCCGCCGAGTTTTTGCCTAAGGAACTGTAATCAATACCATAGGTTGCAAGACAGCCGCTTTGAACCATATCCTCATCGCCTGCTATAATAGGAATTTTATTTTCGTTTGCGATTTCTATAATGTCAGAAAGGGAATTATTGACAGCCCTATCTGTCGGAAGATAGAACACGTCAACGCTTTTTGCCATATTCTCTGCTTTTTCTGTTATTTCGTCCTCATTCTTAAAGGCAAAGTCCTTGAACGTAAGACCTATTTTTTCAGCCTCTTTCTTGGCTATATTCACCTGCAAAAGCGAGTCGACATCAGCTTCACCGTAAAGTGCGCCGACTGTTTTGGCATTCGGAAAAAGCTCTGAAATCAAATCCATCTGTTCAAAGCAAGGTGTGTAGTTTGAAACTCCCGTTACGTTTGTATTCGGCTTTTCGTTGGACTCGACAAGTCCGGCCTCCTCGGGGTCTGTAACGGCAGAAAACACAATCGGTATTTCCTTTGTTGTCTGATAAGCCGCCACTGCGCTTTGCTCTCCTATTGCGTAGATAAGGTCAAATTTATTATTGACAAACGTTTTTGCTATTGATAAGCAGTTTTCTTTGCTTGAACCGGCGCTTTCTGTTGTTATTACAATGTTTTTCCTGTTTTCAAAGCCTGTCGCTTCAAGCTCCTTTATAAAGCCTGAACAGGCTTCATTATAAATTGTTGTGTCGTTATATTTAATTATTCCTATTTTGTATTTCGGAACCTTTTCATAGGTCGGAGTTGTGCTTGTTGTATTACTGCTGTGATTATCCGTTTGAGGACTGCTGTTGCCAAACACAAAATATATTCCGGCAATAAGAATTACAGCAAGCGCTATCGCTACAAATTTTACTGTTTTTTTCATATACCTTAACCTTTCGTTTTTCAGAAAAAATAAATGGCAGGACACCCTGCCATTCATTATACATTATTTTGTGTTATTCGGCAAGCATCATTCTGTCGTTTGCAAACTCACCGTGGCTTACCTTTTCAAACATACCGAGAAGGTCGGATACATCAAGCTTTTGCTTTTCTTCGCCCTTTACATCGTACACAATTTTACCCTCGTGCATCATAATAAGGCGGTTGCCGTATTTGATTGCGTCCTTCATATTATGAGTAATCATAATTGTTGTGATGTGGTCGGTTGTTACAATTTCGTCGCTAAGCTCAAGTACCTTTTTTGCAGTTTTAGGGTCAAGTGCCGCTGTATGCTCGTCAAGTAATAACAGCTTCGGCTTCTGAAGTGTAGCCATAAGGAGCGTTAGTGCCTGCCTTTGACCGCCGCTTAAAAGTCCTACCTTTGAGCTAAGACGCGATTCAAGTCCTAAGTCGAGCCTTTCAAGCTGACGCTTGAATTCTGCCTTTTGTGACGGCTTAACTGCCCAGCCAAGTCCTCTTGACATACCTCTGCGGGCGGCTATAGCCATATTTTCTATAATTTCCATATCGGCAACTGTGCCGTTCATCGGGTCCTGAAAAACTCGACCGAGGTATTTTGCCCTTTTGTACTCGGGAAGTCCCGACACATCTACGCTGTCGATCAAAATCTGACCGCTGTCAACAGGCCATACGCCTGCTATAGCGTTTAACAATGTACTTTTTCCTGCTCCGTTACCGCCGATAACCGTGCAGAAATCTCCAGCCTCAAGAGTAAGAGTTACTCCGTTTAATGCAACCTTTTCGTTGACTGTGCCGGCATTAAAGGTTTTTCGTAAATTTTTAACCTGTAGCATTACAGAGAATCTCCTTTCTTTTCGGCTGATGATAATTTTGCGTTCTGCTTAACAACACGCTTGAACGATGTTTTTGACTTAGCCTGTAAATAAGGAACAGCAAGGAATATTGCAACGATTACTGCTGTGAAGAGCTTCATATCGTCTGACGGCATCTTGAGCCATAAAACTATACCCATTACTATGTAGTAAATTATGCTGCCGATTACAACAAAAACAAGGCTTAAAGCAAAGTTTAAACGCTTTTTGAATATTGCGTTACACAGAACCTGACCGATGATTACAGCGGCAAGTCCTATAACGATTGCACCTCTGCCCATATTGATGTCGGCAAAGCCCTGATACTGAGCGATAAGACTGCCTGAAAGACCTACAAGTGCATTTGAAAGTGAAAGCGCAATAACCTTTGTCATATTGATATTGATGCCCTGTGCCTTAGTCATATTCGGGTTACTGCCTGTTGCTCTGATAGATGCGCCCTGCTCTGTGCCGAAATACCAGTAAAGAGCAATAATAACTACTGCGGCAAAAACAAGTGCAACAAGGATAGCTAAATATACCTCTCTTAAAGAAATTACAACGCCTACCTTGTCTACGCTTATAGTCTGGTTAGCCTTGCCCATAATATTCAGATTTATAGAGTAAAGTGCTATCTGCGTTAAGATACCTGCAAGAATATCGGGAATACCGAGCAGAGTATGTAAAAGTCCTGTGATAAGTCCGGCAAGCAAGCCTGCGATTACTGCTACTATCATAGCAAGCCATACAGGGTAGCCTGCAAGGAGCATCATAGCCGTAACAGCGCCACCTGTTGCAAGCGAGCCATCAACGGTAAGGTCTGCAAATGACAAAAGCTTGTATGTGATAAACACACCAAGCGCCATTACACCCCATATGATACCCTGTGAAATGTTACCCGGCAACGCTTTAAACAGCGTCATCGGATTTAAGGAAGTGAAATATGCTATCAGATCCATTAGTATTTTCCTCCGTATAAAATCAACAAAACGGGATGCCTTTGCGGCACCCCATTATAGTTGATGCTTTTTTAGATTAGCCGATAGCCTCGTAGCCGTCGGGAACCTTGATACCTAATGTATCACAGATTGTCTTGTTGTACTTCTTTGTAAACTTAGGTGCAGCCTCGATTTCCATATCGCCGGGGTTTTTGCCGTTTACAAGAATTTCGTAGGCCATCTCGCCTGTTTTGTAGCCGAGGTCATAGTAAGAAATTGAAAGTGTAGCCACACCGCAGCCTGCGCAGATGCCCTCTTCGCCAGCAACGATAGGAGTCTTTGCCTTGATTGCTACGTTGTTGATAAGCTCCTTGTTAGAAGCTGCTGTGTTATCTGTAGGAATATAAAGAACGTCGGTTTCGTCACAAGCTGTTGTTGTAACTGATGAAACGTCGTTAGAATCTGCAAATGTGTATTCCTTGCACTCGTAGCCTAACTTCTTTAAGCAATCCTGAATAACTGTTGACTGATACTTTGAGTTAGCCTCTGCTGAGCAGTAGAGGATACCAACCTTTTTAGCGTCAGGGAACAGCTCTTTGATCATATCTGCCTGTCCGTCAAGAGGAGCAAGATCTGTAGTACCTGAAATGTTTGTGCCTGTTTTACCTGTCCAGTTTTCAATAGCAAGCGCTGTACCGTAATCTGTAACAGATGTGCCTAAAACAGGAATTGAGTTTGTAGCTGTCTGAGCTGCCTGCAAAGCAGGAGTAGCGTTAGCCATAATGAGGTCTACAGAGTCAGCAACGAACTGGTTGCAGATTGTTGCGCAGTTTGCAGATTCATTCTGAGCGTTCTGCTCGTCAAATGTAACCTTGTCGCCAAGCTTTGCTGTGAGTGCTTCTTTAAAGCCCTTTGTAGCTGCGTCAAGCGCATCGTGCTGAACAAGCTGGCAGATACCCACCTTGTAGCTTGTTTTTTCTGCTGCAGGCTTTGTTGCGTCATTGTTTGTGTTGCCTGTTGTTTCTGAACAGCCTGTGAAAACTGCTGCTGACATCATAGCTGCAAGCAAAATTGCTAATACTTTTTTCAAAATAATCATCCCTTCGATTTTCGCTATTACGCTTTACAGTACTAAAGCGTTGATGTGATAACAATTATACACAAATTCTATCATAAAATCAAGTGAATTTTTAAATTTATTTGAAATTTTTTAAAAACTCAACACTATTTCTTTTCAATATACAAAAACAAGCTGAACTAAAAGCATATACAAAAGCGTTCCTACCCCGACAGAAATCAGGATATTATGCTTGATTTTGTGAAGTATCAGCACCGCTGTCAGAGAAATAAGCTCGGGCAGACCGTAGCTGCCGCCTGTAACATTCACGTCCTTTAAGCAATAAACAATAAGTATGCCGATAATCGCAAACGGTAAAACCTTGCCCATATACGTAATAAACTTTGGCACAGGTCGGTTGCCGCTGAAAAGAATGAACGGAAAGCCGCGTAAAAAGAGCGTTACCAAGGCTATTACAAGTATTGTCACTATTGACTGCCAAACATTCTGAGTCACCTTGACAGCCTCCTTTCAATAGGCTTTTTGCCAAGGGTAAGCGACAAAAAGACGATAGCCATAGCAGGAATTAAGAAAAACTGCGAGCCGCCCTGAACAAAAATGCGAAACAGCACAAGGCAGACAAGCGAGCCGAAAACTCCAATTAAAGCAGGTATATGCACCTTCGTGCTTTCCCACTGCTCTATAAAAATGACGAAGAAAAGCGCCGTCATTACAAAATCTATACCCTTTGCATTAAAGTCAATATACTGACCGATAACAGCGCCGAGCGTACAGCCTGTTATCCAGTAAAGATGATCAAACAGGGTTATAAAAAAGTAGTATTTATTTTTGTTTTTGATATACTCGGGAGTGTTCATACACATAAGCGAATACGTTTCGTCCGTCAGTCCGAAAATGCAGTACAGCTTGTACGCTCCTAAATCCTTGTATTTGTCAATAAGCGAAAGTCCGTAAAAAACGTGACGCACATTGACGGCGACAGTCATAATAACGGCTGTCAGTAAATCAAACGTACCCCTTAACAAATCGACCTCGACATACTGCATAGAGCCTGAATAGACGGTCATAGCAGAAAAGGTCGCCCAGTAAAACGGGTAACCGCTTTTTGCAAGAAGCACACCGAAGCCTGCGCCTAAAAACAAATATCCGCACATTATCGGAATTGTAAACGTAAACGCCGACTTCATCGCCTGTTTTGTTTCGTTCATTTCCCTACCCCTTACTTTTATTTGCCGAAATACATATAAACCTGACACTTGAGCATTCCGTTATAGAGCTTTCTGCGTTTGTCAGCCTTTGAGCCGAAGCACCTTTCAAAATCGTCATCAGGAGAAATAATTGTGTAGCTCCAGCCCTTTTGCGGTGTGAACCTCTCGCCCATCACCTTGTATATTTCCTCAGCCTGCTTTACGTCAAGCATTCGCTCGCCGTATGGTGGGTTCGTGATAACTGTCCCCTTATCTGTTTGCTTTGTGAAGTCTGATATATCACGCTTTTCAAGGGTAATTCTGTCGGCTACGTGTGCCTTTTGTGCGTTTTCTCTTGCAATATTCAGAGAAATATCGTCAATATCATAGCCGATTGCTTTAAACTCGCAATCGTTGTTGATAAGGTTTTTTGCTCTTTCTTTTTCTTCTGTCCACACATTTTTGGGAATCTGACTCCATTTTTCTGCCGAAAAGCTCCTATAAAGTCCCGGTGCGATATTTAAAGCCTTTAACGCTGCTTCAATAAGAATTGTGCCGCTTCCGCACATCGGGTCAATAACGCAGTGATTCGGGCGTACTCTTGACAAATCCACCATAGCCGCCGCCAGCGTTTCTTTAATCGGCGCATCGTTTGAATTTGCTCTGTAGCCGCGCTTGTGAAGTCCTGCTCCGCTTGTGTCGAGCATTATGCTTACTCTGTCCTTTAAAATGAGAAACTGAACCTGATGAACTGCTCCTGTTTCTTCAAACCAAGGGAGCATATATTTTTCTTTTAAACGCTCAACTATAGCCTTTTTGATTATCTTCTGACAGGACGGAACACTTGCAAGCTTTGAGCTTAACGCTCTGCCTTTAACAGGGAATGCGTCTGTTTTTGATAAAAAATTCTCCCACGGAATATTTTTGACGTTTTGGAACAAGTCCTCAAAGCTGTACGCATTAAATTCTGAAAGGAGTATCAGAATTCTTTCACTGTAGCGTGAGCATATGTTCGCCCTTGCAAGAATGTTGTAATCACCGCTGAAAAGCACTCTGCCGTTCTGTGCGGTTACCTCCTGGGCACCCATAAAGCGAAGCTCGTTTGCGACAAGTCCCTCAAGTCCGAGCAGGCAAGGCGCTGTGTATGTTAATTTTTCCATAATCTCCTCCGCAAATAAGGGTACTAAGCGGTAAACACTTAGTACCCTCAGGCTAAATTTCAATTATTTTTTGATTGCATATAAAGGCTAATTTACTCTGTGTCAGCCTCTAAAAGTCCGTATGCTCCGTCATTTCTGCGATAAACAACATTTACAGCACCTGTGTCGGCATTTACAAACATATAAAAGCTGTGGTTTACCATATTCATCTGCAAAATTGCTTCATCAACGGTAACAGGCTTTAGCATAATCTGCTTTTTGCGCACTATCTCAAACTCTGTTTCCTCAATCTCTTCATCGGGTGTTGTAACGATTAAGTCATCAAGCGTACCCTCACGAAGTCTTTTACTAAGCTTTGTTTTATTTTTACGCAGCTTACCTGCGATAACATCTACCACTCTGTCGAGTGCATCGTTCATCTCAGGCATTGTGCTTTCTGCACGGTATACCATTGAATTGTCACGAATTGTAACCTCGACTGTCTGTCGGTTCTTTTCAAGAGTAACTACTACGGCTGCCTGTGCGTCGTCAGAAAAAATCTTGTCAAACTTTGACAGCTTTTTCTCTACTCTCTCCTTAAAGTTATCTCTTAGGTTTACCTTTCTTGCTGTGTAAGTGATTTTCATACGTTTACCTCCTTTGTAAAATATGAAGCTTCACAAATAATTTATTTTCTGCCGTTGCCGTTACCTCTGCGGCTACCGCCACGGCCGTCTGCACCGTGTTGCTTAAGACCTGCCATTTTGTCCTCGCTTGTCTGCTTAAAGCGCTGCATCATATCCTCAAAGCTTGCGTTTGTTGTTTTCTGACTGCGCCACTCAAAATCACCCGGTGATGTCACCTTTGGAGCAGGTGCTTTTGCTCGCTTGAAGTTAGTGCGCTCCGGCTGTTTTTTCTTTTCAATAGCCTGCTTGATAGAGAGGCTGATTTTGCCGTTTTCTCCCAAAGAAATAACCTTTACCTTTACTGTTTGTCCCTCTGTAACAAAATCCTTGATTTCGTTTACAAATGTAGGTGCAACCTCTGATATATGTACCATACCTGTACTGCCATCAGGCAAATCAACAAATGCACCGAATTTTGTAATACCCGAAACCTTACCCTCTAAAACAGAACCTACCTCAAGCGCCATATTGTAAACTCCTTAAAAATAAAATGACCTATCCCTTTAATAATATTTAATCACCTGATACAATTATAAAAACACGTTCATCGGGTTTGATATAGCCGTATATATCACGTGCTTCCTCTTCTATATATTCCGCTTTTTGCTCTTCGCTAAAATTGTTTACCTCTGACATTTCATCATTTTTAATCTCTTCAATAACAATTTCATCTCTAATCTTTTGCAGTTCTGCCTTTTTTGCTTCAATAGCGATCGACTGATTTACAAGTGTGATTACGGAATATACCGCAAAGCCGAAGATAACTAAATACAAAAGCCAGAAGTTTTTCTTTTTTTGCTTTTGCACCTTGACCTCTTTAAGGTCAGGTGAATTTTTTACAACATCCGAGTTGTTTTTACTCACAGAATTTTTTTCCATATTTCTCATATTCTTCCTTTTTATACCAACTGATTAAAAAACCTTTTTATTCGTTCTTATTATACAATAAACCCCTCATTATTTTCAAGGGTTTTGTAATAACTTTTTTAAAAAAATTTAGAATATAACCGACGGACTTTCTTGCCTTGCTTAATATATAAGCGAACAGCTTTTTTGTCACTGCGCCGACAGTAAAAAGCATTGCAAGAAAGCCTGTAAGCTCCCCTATACAAATAAACAGCCGAACTCTGCCGTTATTAAACGCAAGCGAAACTATAAAGGTTACAAGTGAGGCTGTAACCATAAAAATAATATCTGACGCTATGCAAAAGCTTTTGCTGTTTTTAAAGAGGATACGCAACAGCAAAAGCAACTCGTAAACTAAAAACAGTAATACTCCCGTCAACAGCGAATACAAAAAGACTGTTGAAAACTCCGTTGAAAAATACTGCAAAAGTAACACCTCTGTTTATTTGAACAATTTTGAAAGTATCCCCTTTTGCTGTGATGCTGTGTACTGAAGCGAGCTAATACTTCCGTCAACCGTTACCTCGCCTGTTTCAAGCGACAGGCGGCTTATGTGCAGACTGCTCCCCTTAATTATAAGCTGTCCGTAGTCGGTAAAGACGTTGACTGTAAGCTCGTCAAAGCCTGCTACATCGGTGACTCCCGTGAGCGTCAACACGCTTCGGTTTTCAAGTATAAGTGAATGCGGTGACATTTGCTTTTTTTGTTCAGACATAAAAAAATCCTCCATATAATTCATACGTTATGTATGATTATATGGAGAATTGCGTTTAAATATGATACCTTATACAGGTCTGTACATTGAGCTTGCGTCCTCTTTTTTTGCAAACTCGTTTACAGCAGTCACAGCAACCCTTACGCTTCGTGTGCCGAGCGTTATCTCGATAACATCATTAACCTTTACGTCATAGGACGCTCTGGCTGTTTTGCCGTTTACAAGAACCTTGCCGGCGTCACAGGCTTCGTTAGCTACTGTTCTTCTTTTTACAAGGCGTGAAACCTTCAGATATTTATCAAGACGCATTGTATGACTTCCTTTACACAAATAAAGTTAATTACTTGTTTACAGTTTCTTTGAACTGTCTGCCTGCCTTGAATGCAGGAACCTTTGAAGCAGGGATTTCGATTGAGTTGCCTGTTCTTGGGTCACAGCCTGTTCTTGCGTTTCTTGTGCGCTGTTCAAATGTGCCGAAGCCTACGATCTGAATTTTATCGCCTGCTGCTACTGTTTCAACGATTGTGTCGATAACAGCTGAAACCGCCTTTTCAGCATCTTTCTTTGAAATACCACTTTTTTCTGCTACTGATGCGATAAGCTCTGTCTTGTTCATTTAATAATCCTCCAAAATAAAAATAATTTTAATTTATTTAACTTCATCCCACAGGGAATCGAGTTGCGTGATTGCTGCCGATTTCATATCGATATTACGCTCTGCTGCAAGCTTTTCTACCTTTTTGAAGCGGCTTATGAATTTGTCGCAGGCATCGTAAAGTGCTTTTTCGCTGTCAACCTTTATAAAGCGTGAAACGTTGACTACAGAGAAAAGCAGATCGCCAAGCTCCTCTGCCTGATTTTCTTTATCACTGTCAGCTATTGCCTCTTTCAGCTCGCAAAGCTCTTCTGCTACCTTATCTAATGCACCGCTTACATCTTCCCAGTCAAAGCCTGATTTTGCGGCTTTTTTCTGAACCTTTTCACTGCGCATAAGCGACGGCAGAGAGCGTGAAACGCTGTCCATAGCGTCTGACTGTGATTTTTGGGATTTTGTCTGCATTTTTATATTATCCCAGTTTTCAAGCACCTTATCGGTTGTATCTGCTACTGTGTCTGAAAAAACGTGCGGATGACGGACAATCAGCTTTTTGCAGATGCCGTCGCATACGTCGTCAATATTAAAGCTGTTCTTTTCGCTTTCCATTTCTGCGTGGAAAACTACCTGAAGCAAAACATCACCAAGCTCTTCTTTTAAAAGCTCCTCATTTTCTGTATCGATAGCCTCAATGACCTCATACGTTTCCTCAATAAAATTACTGCGGATTGACTTATGAGTCTGCTCTCTGTCCCACGGACAGCCGCCCGGAGCACGTAAAAGCTTCATTATGCTTATCAGGTCTTCAAATTTGTAGCTTTCTTTTTGAACAAAAGACAAAACGACTTCCTCCGTTTTTTACAAACAGTATTAACATTCAAAATGCAAGGCTTATTTTACCTCAACATTTTACATTTTTCAAGTAGCTTTACGATTTTTTCACCTTTTGGTAAGAAATTTAGCTCATTTGCTGTAAAAGTGCGCAATAACAGTAAAGATATTATATAAAATAATACCGCTGTTACTACTGAAATCAGCAATGCCGGTACTAATGGAAGCACCCTTGATGTAAGGCTGTAAGCCAGATATGCGCAAACACCGCAAATTACAGCCGACAAAAACGGCTTAATTACCGTAGATAAAAAGTCGGGAATTACACCGGAATTTTTGACAAGCTGGTAAATGCCTGCCGCACAGATAAGGATATAAGCCAGCAAGGAGCCGACAGCCGCACCCACGATATTTATTTCTATTACGCTTACAAAAAGGTAGTTGATGAGCAGTTTTATAATCATACCAACCGAAAAAAGCTTTAGCGGCAAATCTGTTCTGCCTACTCCCTGAAGCATACTGCAAATTGGCGTACTGCAGGCGATGAATATTACAGAAATACCCATAACGCTTAAAACCTTTGCGCCGAAGGTGGTTATTACCTCGTCAAAATACACCACTGATATTATCGGCTTTGCAAGCACAAACAGTCCTAAGCCTGCCGGAAATGTCACCATTGTAGTGAGCTTTAAAACTGTTTCTATTGAAAACTTCAGCTCTTTTTTGTTGCCCTTTGTATAAGCCGCCGTTACATTCGGCATAGCAGACGTACCGAACGCCTGAGTCAGAGCCGTTACAATCTGCATAAAGGTAAGACTGCACGAATAACATCCCCACAGTGCTGTCTGAATTGTAATTTTGCTTGTATCTCCGCCCGGAAGAACTGCGTCGGCAGGTATTGTGTCGTCAAGCATACCGCCGAATTGTGCAAGAAGCGCTTCGCGGTTATTTATGGCTGTATTAAACAGGACATTCTGAATAATAGCCATATCAATAAGTCCCGTTACGCTCATTAAAAGTGCGGCAAGACCGATGGGAACGGCTGTTTTGATAAGCTTTGCAAGTGTTTCTCTTTTGCTTATGGCGTCTATTGAATTTTCGTAATACTCCTTTGGTATGCCGTCACCCTTTATTTTAAATCTCAGCCATAAATACAAAAACGCAAACAGACTGCCTAAAACTATACCGCAGATAGCACCCGACACAGAAAATGAAATTAACGTGTTGAGTGCGTCTGATTCGGATTTAAAGGTTAGTCCGAAAATCGTGCCTGAGTCCTTGTACTGTGCAAGTCCTGTATTCATAACTATGTATGCAAATACAAGACCGAGCACAAGCTTTGTTACGGCTTCTATAACCTCTGATACGGCTGTCGGAACCATATTTCTCGTGCCTTCAAAATAACCTCTGTAAATAGACACAAGACAGCCTGTTATGATAATGGGCGAAAGCGTAAGCACAGGGTAAATGGCATACGGCGACTGAATGAGCTTAACATACCAGAAGCTTGAGCCTACCATTATCAAAAAGCAGACAATACCCATAAGCGCAAAAAGCGGCTTTGAGAGGCTGTGAATTCTGCGTGTGTCCTTATATCTGCCTTGTGTGGTGCTTTCTGAAATAAGACGTGAAACGGCTATGGGCAGACCGGCCGAGGCTACCGTAAAGAGTACGTTGTAAATCTCGTAGGCGTTGCTTAAAAGTCCTGCGCCGATTGATGCGTATTCTCCGCCTAATGTGCTGTAAACATTAGTGATAAGGATTTTATATAAAAAGCCTATCAGCTTTACAACAATCATACTGATGCTTAAAACTGCGGCACCCTTTAAAAAGGAGCGAGATGAGTTCCCCTTTGAGTTATCTATGGACAAGTTTTATCACCTATTTTAAAAGTTTGTTTTAGTCTGCCTGATTTATTTCTGTGGCAAACTCAATATCCTCTTCTGTTACAGCAGACTGCCCGTATCCTGTTTTGTCCTCTTTGCCGAGCTTTTCTCCGCATTTATTACAGAAGGCTGAATCCTTGTCAAGCTCTGCCTTGCATACAGGGCAGATAATCTTATTCCTTGTCTTTGCAATAAGGCTTTTTGTTGCTTCTAATTCATCAAAGAGAGAATCAAGCTCGTCTGCAATTCTTGCAGGTACAGTTCCCTTTGGCAGGTCTGACCTGAAGGCTTTGTAGATTTCAAGCCCTAACTCCTCATACTTTTTTGAAATTGAGTTTTCGATGCCTGCTTCTGTAATTTTAAGCTTTGATACATCAATAAAACTTTCTGCTTTTTTGCCTACGGCTGATGCAGCCGCCTTTGCGTTTACTACTGCGTCGTCAAAGATTCCCATAAAACATCTTCCTTCCTGATATTATATATTTGATTATAGCACCGACATGTGTGTTGTTCAAGCGAGATTTTTATTTTAAGTAAAATTCTTTTATTGCGTCTTTTCTTTTCATAAGCTCGTTAAAGCGTGTGTTATATTCATATGGGTATTTGTGGTTAAATATACGAACAAGCTGTTCGCTTTTGTATCTTTTCAGCTTTGTAACTGCACCTGCTCCGCAGGCTAAAACGGTGTGCGTTTCGTCCATTACATACACGTTGTAAAGTCCCTCACTGCCTTTTTTTGACCAGCCTGTGTTTTCAAGGTTTCCTGTCATTCTGCTCTGTCTGTAAAGGTAGTACGGTAAGTATGCGCATTGTGTGAGCTTTTCGTTTGAATAATCTATCATTTCACAGGCTCTTATTGAATCGTCCTTATAAAGCCGTACGCCCTGACCTGTTAAATCTGAGCTTCGCTTCATAGAAAGCGTGTGAACCGTTATGCTCTTTGGTTCAAGGTTACAAACGGTATCGAGCGTATATTTAAAGCTTTGCACCGTATCTGTCGGCAAGCCTGCTATTAAATCCATATTTATATGCTCAAAGCCGACACTTTTTGCAAGGTTATATGCATCTATCGACTGCTGTGCCGTATGCTGTCTGCCGATAGTTCTAAGCACATCGTCATTTAGCGTCTGCGGATTTATGCTTATTCTGTCTGCGTTGTTTTTAAGAATTACTCTTAGCTTTTCTTCTGTTATCGTGTCGGGTCTGCCTGCTTCTACGGTAAATTCACGACAGGTGGAAAGGTCGAAGCATTCATTTACTGTTGTTAAAATCATATCAAGCTGCTCAGCTGTAATTGCTGTCGGAGTACCGCCGCCCATATAGACTGTTTCAAGCTTTAGTCCCAGATCATTTGCAATCTGCGCCGTATATTGCAATTCTTTGCACAAAAGCTCTGTGTACGGCTGCATTAAGTGCTTTGCCTTTTCCACCGACTGCGAAACAAACGAGCAATAGCTGCAGCGTGTCGGGCAAAACGGTATTGAGATATACAGGCTGAACGATTTTTCTGTTGAGAGAGAAATTATGCTCTTTTCGATTTTTTCTGTTTTTTGCGCTAAGGCAATTTTTTTGTCGCTGACGTAAAGCTGTTCTCTGAAATATTTTTCAGCTTTTTCTGCGCCGTCGCTTTCAATCAGTCTGCGCAAGAGCTTTATCGGGCGAACGCCTGTTAGTATTCCCCAAGGCTGATTGATACCGCTGAAATCCGACAACAGCTTATACAGAAGCTGAGCCATAAAAAGCTCGTTTTTGTCGTCAGCATCGGACTTTTGACAGGTAAGCGTATTTTTGTAGTCGTTTATACAGACGGTGACCGTTATATTTTCGTTTTTCTCTGTATAAATATACGGAGCTATAAAGCCTTTATCCTGCGTATTTATAACGGTAATTTTCTCGTTTGGGAAAAACACTCTTGTTAAATTTTCAAGCTCGTAGTGAAAGCTGTGGTTATTTATATATAAATTCATAAAAATACCTTGATTAAAATTATTCTGACAAATAAATATCCATCGACATATATGGGTTTGTCATTTTTTCGTTAAAAAGTGTTGAAAACCCGCCGTGTCCGGGATATACGTCATAATTTTTTGTGAGCGACTTAAGCCTTTGAACAGATTTCATCATTGACACAGTGTCGGAGGTGGGAAGATCTGTTCTGCCTATACTGCCGCTAAAGAGCGTGTCGCCTGTAATAATTGAATTGTCAAAAATATAACAGCCGCCGCCGATAGTGTGTCCGGGGGTATGGATAAAGGTAATTTCGGTTTCTCCCAGCATAACGGTATCACCGTCATCAAGCAGAATATCGGGTATAAATGGCTTTATTTCTTCTCTGCCGACCTTATATGACAGGTTAAGCTGTGAATCACTGCAAAAATCCTTTTCTGACTTACCTATTACAATTTTTGCACCTAATTTTTCTGCAAGCTGTTTTGCCTTGCCGATGTGGTCGAAGTGACCGTGCGTGAGCAGAATGTATTTAACCTCGCCGCCGAAATCTTTAATATCACAGAGCATTTGCTCTGATATGTCGCCGGGGTCGACTATAGCCATATCTTTCGTTTTATTGTCACACAGTAAAAAGCTGTTAGTTCCTATTTCTGTGACAACGTAGGATTTTATCTGAAGCATTTTTATTACCCTTTCAAAACAAATTATTTGATCAGTTCCTTTGAATTAAGCACGATAGTAACGGGGCCGTCATTTAACAGCTCTACCTTCATATCTGCGCCGAATACGCCTGTCTGAACGTTTTCAATATTGTTATCTCTTATTCTTTGACAGAAATATTCATAAAGATGCTTTGCGTAGTCAGGCTTTGCGGCGTTTATAAAGTTAGGCCGTCTGCCCTTTCTGCAATCTGCGCAAAGCGTAAAGTTTGAAATGACAAGAACAGAGCCGTTTACATCAGCAAGCGACAAATTCATTTTATCGTTTTCATCTGTAAATATTCTGAGGACTGAAATTTTATCGGCTAAAGCATCTGCGTCCTTTTCGCTGTCGCCCTCTTCTGCTCCTAAAAGTATAAGAAAGCCTTGCTGTATTTCGCCCTTTATTTCATTGCCAACCGTTACCTTTGCGTGGCTTACACGCTGTAAAACTGCTTTCATATTTTTAACCCTTAATTTCTTGAAATTGATATAATACCGCCTATGTTGCTAAGCTTTGCCATAATTCCCTTTAAATGGTCAAGTCCGTTGATGTCTATTGTGCAGGTAATTAAAGCCTTGCCGTCGCCTATCTCACGTGAATTGAGCGAATGGATAAAGATGTGCATACTTGACAGTAGAATTGTAACATCGGCAAGAAAGCCTGTGCGGTCATATGCAAGTATCTCAAGCGTACATCGAAACGAATCCTTAACGTCCGACTCCCAATGGGCATTAACCCAACGCTCGGGGTATTCACATTTGCTGATATCCTGCGGTACGTTTGTGCAGGTTCGTTTATGGATAGAAACACCGTAGCCTCTTGTGATAAAGCCTATAATGTCGTCACCGGGCAGAGGACTGCAGCAGCCTGAAAACTTAATCAGGCAATCGTCAAGTCCCTCGACAATAACGCCTGAAACAGACTTTTTCTTTTTCTTCTGCGCTCTTTCGTTTGCTAATGGCGGCTGCTCTGCTTTTACCTCGTACTTTTTCTGATACTCCTCTTTTATGCGTGGGAGCATCTTCCAAAGCTGTGTTCCGCCGTAGCCGATAGAAGCGTAAAAGTCCTCCATATCGTTGAAATGCCTTTTTGCAATAAGCGGTGCAAAGAATTCTGCAAGCTCTGAATCGGAAAGGTGTATGCCGATACGTTTAAGCTCACGGTCAAGCTCCGCTTTACCCTCGACAATGTTTTCCTCTCGCTTTTCCTTTTTGAACCAGCTGCGGATTTTTGAACGTGCCTCTGATGTTTTTACAATTTTGAGCCAGTCACGGCGAGGACCCTGTCCCTCCTTCTGCGTGAGGATTTCAATAATTTCACCGTTGTTTACCTTGTAGTCGATAGGTACAATTCTGCCGTCAACCTTAGCGCCTATCATTCTGTTGCCGACAGCCGAGTGAATTGCATAAGCCATATCTATAACGGTTGAGCCTAAGGGCAGACTTATCAAATCGCCCTTTGGTGTGAACACAAATACCTCCTCGGAGGTAAAATCGTTTTTGATATTTTTAACAATATCGGTAGAATCGTCTGCCTCAAGCTGATTTTCTATCATCTGCTTTATGGATTTTAGGTTTTCTTCCATAGAGCCTTTGCCAGTTTTGTCAATGCCGAGCTTATACTTCCAGTGAGCGGCGATACCGTACTCTGCTGTGTAGTGCATCTGCCACGTGCGTATCTGAACCTCAAACGGTATGCCCTCTTTGTCAAAGACTGTAGTATGAAGCGACTGATACATATTAGGCTTCGGCATAGAGATATAATCCTTGAAGCGGTTCGGCAGTGGCTTGAAAATATCGTGAATAACGCCTAAAACGTTGTAGCAGTCGTTGACTGAATCTACTATTACACGCAGTGCGAAAATGTCGTAAATCTGGTCAAGCGTTTTGCCCTGCATATACGTTTTTCTGTAAATGCTGTTAATGCTTTTTACTCTGCCGCTGATAAAGACGTTTGGTATAATGTCCTTAGTTCTCTCTAAAATACGTTCCCTAAGTCCCTCAATATACTTATCACGTCCCTGTGAGGTAAGAGCAAGCGTTGACTCAATTTCCTCATAGCCTATAGGGTCAAGATAGCGAAGCGACAAGTCTTCAAGCTCATCCTTAACAGCCTTGATACCTAAGCGGTGCGCAATAGGAGCGTAGATTTCCATATTTTCAAGCGCCTTGTCACGACGCTTTTGCTCCTTCATACATTCGATTGTACGCATATTATGAAGTCTGTCGGCAAGCTTTATGATGATTACACGAACATCCTTTGACATTGCCATCAGCATTTTTCTTAAATTTTCTGCCTGCTGTTCCTCTCTGTTTGAATAGGGGATTTTGGAAAGCTTTGTTACACCGTCAATAAGCAGTGCTACGTCCTTGCCGAATTCCTTTACAATGCGGTCGATTTCAACGGGCGTGTCCTCTACTACATCGTGCAGAAGTGCGGCGACTATTGAATCGGTATCCATACCAAGCTCAACAAGGATACAGGCTACAGACGTTGGGTGCAGGATATACGGCACACCCGAAACTCTGCGCTGGTCGCCGTGAGCGTCAAGCGCAAGGTTGTAGGCTCTGTCGATTTTTTCCATATCAAAGCTGTCGCCGCTTCTTTGCATAAGCTCTACAAGCTGTTCATAGTCCTGATAGTGAGCAACACTTGAATAATCAGCCATTTACGCATATCCCCTTTAGCTTTTTAATAATAGTTGAGCTTTCAAGGTCGGCTTTGCCTGATACCTTAGAAAGTGAAATTTTGTAAAAAACAGTGTTTGTCTGTATTTGCGCTAAATTAAGCTTCTTCATAACATTTATGATTACTCTTAATTTGCCGTAATTTATATTATTATTAAGCCTGCAAACGAAATTGTCAAGAGTTCCGCTGTAGTTTCCGTTAGTTTTTATGTATCTGTAAACAAAAGCAAAGTCATCCCTTGACGGCAGAATGTGCTGTGCCTCTTCTTTTGAGATTTTTTTGCCGATTTCAAACGCTTCAAATATCCGCTGTGATTTTATCATTTCAAAATTGTCGGAATTTGCAAGCTTTATGTCTTTTATTACAACGGACAGATACAACTTGCTGTTATAATCGTTCACATCAAGCGTTACGGCTAAATCGACAACATCGCCCTGTCGAAAGCTGAAGGTGTTAAGCTGTTGTGAAAATCTCATAGCCGTTACGGTGTTGTTATCTCTGCTTAAAATGAGCTTGAGGTGCTTGCCGTTGCCGACAGGCTGTATGCTTTGGATTGTCATATTGTAAAGGCCGAAAAGCGGAGTCGGGTTTCCGCTGCCGAAAGGCTCCATATATGAAATCTGCTGTGCAAGCGAAACGTCAAGCTGTGCAGGATTCAGCTTGCAGTCAATTCTTAGCTTTACACAGGGCATTTCAGGCAGATTGTCGGCGTATTCGTTGATTTCACGGCGGAACTGCTCTATTTTGTCGCAGTCAATGTCAAGACCCGCCGCCATCGGATGTCCTCCGTAGTGATTGAGCAAATCGGCGCAATAGGCTACTGCATCGCAAAGTGCAAAGCCCTCTACGCTTCTGCCCGAGCCTTTGGCTGTAGCACCGTTTCTTGCAAGCACGATTACAGGCTTGTCGTAGGCTTCCTTTAATCTTGATGCAACTATGCCGATTACACCTTGGTGCCAGTTTTCACCATCAATAACAATTACCTTGTCATATGTGATTTTTGGATTTTCTTTTATTGCTTGATATATTTTTTCAAGTATTTCTTTTTCAAGCGATTGTCTTTGGCTGTTGTCCTCGCCTAATTCTGCGGCTATTTCTCTTGCTTCATTTTCATCGTCTGTCAGAAGTAGCGACACGCTCTTTTGAGAAAGTCCCATTCTGCCGCCTGCGTTAATTCTCGGCACAAGCGTAAATGAAACACTGCCTGCCGTGAGCTTTTTGCCTGTAAGTCCCGATTCGTCAAGCATTGCGGAAATTCCGCTTCGGTCTGTGTTCTCGATATAACGAAGTCCCTGCTTTACAAACACTCTGTTTTCTCCCTGCAAGGGTACTATGTCGCCGATTGTGCCGAGTGCCGTTATATCTGCGTAATTTTCCATAAGCTGCTGCAAATCGGCGTATTCGCCCTCTATTGCATATACAAGCATAAAGGCTACACCTACACCCGACATATCCTTAAAGGGAGAGTTGCAGTCAGCCTGATGCATATCGACAACTGCTACTGCATCGGGCAGCTTTTCGGGCGGTCTGTGGTGGTCGGTGACTACCGTATCTATGCCGAGTGACGATGCAAACGCAATTTCTTCTGCCGCCGAAATTCCGTTATCAACTGTTATTATGAGCGTTACACCGTCACACGCAATTTTTTCAACGGCTGTTTTGTTCATACCGTACCCCTCGGCTTCTCTTGACGGGATATAATACGAAACGTCTGCGCCTGTATCGTAAAGGTAGGAATAAAGCAAAGACGTTGAGGTTACTCCGTCTGCGTCATAGTCGCCGTAAACGCAGATTCTTTCGCCGTTTTCTATCGCTTTTTTTATGCGGTCTACAGCTTTGTCCATATCCTTTATCAGAAACGGATCGAACACTGATATTTCATCCGACAAAAAGCTCCTTATTTCATTTTCCTTTGTTATTCCTCTTATTGATAAAAGCATAGAAAGAAGCATCGGCAGAGAATAATCCCTTGAAATTGCTATTGCCTGTTCTTTATCAAGCTTTGATACTGTCCATTGCTTCATTTCCGATACTCCTTGTTATGTTTTAGCTGTTCTTAATCAGCTGTTTTGCAAAGCTTACGGCTGTTTCGTCCTTGCTGTCACCGCTTATTATTCTTGCAAGCTCTGCTACTCTGCCGTTGTAGTCAAGCGGTGTTACTGTTGTGTACGTTTTATCCTCTTCAAACTGCTTTTGTATGAGATAATGACTGTCGGCAAAGGCGGCTATCTGTGCCTGATGTGTGATGCAAAGCACCTGACAGTCTGCTGACGCATTTTTGAGCTTCTGACCTACCTTTTGTGATGCCGAGCCTGAAATGCCTGTGTCTACCTCGTCAAAAATAAGCGTTCCTGTTGTGTCGTATTTTGTAAGCACCGACTTTATTGCAAGCATCATACGGCTAAGCTCACCGCCCGAGGCGATTTTTGAAACAGGCTTCGGCTCTTCACCGGGGTTTGCCGAGATTAAAAGCTCTATTTTGTCAATTCCCTTTTCGTAAAGCTCACACTGCTGTGTGCTTACAAAAATTCTCACCTTTGGCATATCAAGGTAAGCCATCTCGCTTTGTACGCTTTGTGAGAAAATTTCAGATACCTTTTTTCTGCTCTGAGATAATTTCTGTGCAAGGCTCAACGCTTTATCGTATGCTTTTTTACAGCTTTGCTCAAGCTTTGTTTTGTTTTCGTCAAAGCTAATAAGGCTTTGCAGTCTTTCTGTTGCTTTATTCAAAAAGTCTATCATTTCTTCAGTAGTTGAGCCGTACTTTTTGCTTAGATGATAGAGAATATCAAGCCTTTCTTCAATTTCTTCGAGCCTTTGCGGATTGCTCTGCGTGAGCTCTATCTGATTATCCACCTCGTCACAGCAGTCACGAAGCTCGTATGATAAATCAAGCACACGTGAGGCAAGCTGTTCAAGCTGTGGTGAAAAGCGTGAAGCGTCATTTAAAGAGCTTGCAACATTTTCAAGTGCGTCACACGCTCCTGTGTAGTCATCGTCACCCTCTAAGGCTTGCTTTGCGCTGTAGAGTGAACGTGCGATTTTTTCGCTGTTGAGCAAAACCATTCTTTCCTCATTTAGCTGTTCAAGCTCGTTTTCACCAAGGTCTGCCTCTGTTAGCTCGTTTATCTGGTAGGTGAGCAAATCAATCTCGTGCATTCGCTTTGATTCGTCGTCACTTAGCTGTGAAAGCTGTTTTTGATATGCTTTATACTTAGAATAGGCTTCTGAATAATCTGATAACAGTTGTTGATGACCGCCCATATTGTCGATATAGTTTATATGCAAATCGGGCGACATAAGCTCATAGCTTTCGTGCTGACCGTGGATATTTATAAGCTCTGCGCCGATTTCCTTTAGTATAGAAACGGTTGACGGTCTGCCGTTAATTCTGCACGAGTTTTTGCCGCTTTTTGATATTTCTCTCTGAATAAAAAGAGAGCCGTCCTCGCTCTCGAAGCCTAACTCATTACAAGATCTCAGCACATTTTCAGATACGTTCTCAAACAAGGCGCTGACAAAGGCTTTTTCTGCTCCTGTTCTGATTAAATCCTTTGATGTACGCCTGCCCAGTACTGCGCAGATTGAGTCAATTATAATACTTTTACCGGCTCCCGTTTCACCTGTTAAGACGTTTAGTCCCCTTTTAAAATCTATGCTGATTTTTTCGATTACTGCAATATTTTCAATGTAAAGTGTTGAAAGCAAGCGTTGTCACCCCTGTTTTTTATAATCATAAAAGCATTTTCCTAAGCTCTGACACAAGCTTTATTGAAAGCTGATTATTTCTGCAAACGCAGAATATTGTGTCGTCGCCTGCTATTGTGCCGAGTATGGCGTCGTTGTTTAATTTGTCAAGTGATGCGCAGACTGCCTGTGCAACTGCGCTGTGCGTTTTGATTACTACGATATTCTGCGCATAGTCAACAGACAAAACGGACGTGGAAAACAGCGAGATGAAGCTCTCTTTTGCGTCTGTTGTATTTTTTGCTCCTGCCGTGTATTTATATCTGCCGTCTGAATCTAACGTTTTTGTCAGGCGAAGCTCCTTTATATCTCTTGAAACCGTAGCCTGTGTTACGTTAAAGCCTTCAAGCCTTAGGTTTTTTTGAAGCTCCTCCTGCGTATCTATGGCAAGCCTTGAAATAAGCTCAAGGATTTTTGCGTGTCGCTTTGATTTCATCAGCACTCCCTGCCTTTCAGCTTTTCATTGACAAGCTTGTAAAAGTTTTTTTCTTTTAGTGAAATAAGACTAAGCTCTATATCTGCCCTTCTGATTGAGGTTTTGTAATTTTGCATAAGCCTTATTGAGGTTTGTCCGTCAATGGTTAAAATGCTTTCGGCTTCCTGTGTGCTGTCTGACAGAACTGTAAGTACAGAGTCCTCGCCGAATACTACAGACCTTGCATAAAGTGCGTGAGGGCAAATGGGAGTGAGAAGCAAGCACCTCATCTGCGGATCTATAACAGGGCCTCCTGCCGAGAGCGCATACGCTGTAGAGCCTGTTGGAGTTGACAGCATTATACCGTCTGCTCTGTAGGCGGCTACCTGTTCGCCCTGCTGGTAAACGGACAAATCGAGTATTCTTGAAAAGCCTCCTCTTGAAATAACAGCTTCGTTTACGGCTATGTATTTTTCTGTTTCAAAGCCTTTATCGACAGTTACCTCAAGTAACATTCTTTTGTCAATTTTATAGTCGCCGTTTAATATTTTTATCAGCTGTGATATTTCGTCGGGTTCAAGCTCTGCGGCAAAGCCGAGCCTGCCCATATTGATACCGATAAGCGGTTTATCATATTCAGCCGCATATTTTGCGCAGTGGATAATCGTACCGTCACCGCCGACAACTACGGCAAAATCGCATTTTTGAAAAATATCGCTGTATCTGTCAAAAAAAGCAACGCTTTCGCCGTAGTGCAAAAAATCCTTTCTGCAATCGTTATACATAAGTACAGAGGCGTTATTAGAAAGCAGTAAATCGACTATATTCTGACCGCATATTACTGCGTTTTCCTTTGTCATATTTAAAATAACAGCGAAATTTTTCATTTTAACCATTACTCCGTTTTACTTGTTAAGATTATTGTGCGAGCTTTCGACAAGCTGTTTTATATCTGTATCTGTCAGAAGCGTCGGATTCTGACTTTTTCTTATGTGGATTAAATATTCAATATTCCCCTCGGGGCCTTTTATCGGTGAATAGTCAAGATTAAGCACATCAAAGCCGTTTTCAAGACAAAATGTGCAGATTGACTCTACAACGGTTATATGCACGTTTTTGTCACGGACTACGCCCTTTTTGCCTACATTTTCTCTGCCTGCTTCAAACTGTGGCTTGATAAGGCAGACTGCCTGTGCGTTTTCTGCCATTAAATTACGTGCAACAGGTAATATGAGCTTTAAGGAAATAAACGACACATCAACAGAGAAAAAGTCGATTTCATCGGGTATCTGCTCTTTTGTAACGTACCTCATATTTGTGCGTTCAAGGTTAACTACACGGCTATCGTTTCTCAGCTTCCACGCAAGCTGGCCGTAGCCTACGTCTATTGAATACACCTTTTTAGCACCGTTTTGGAGCATACAATCTGTAAAACCGCCGGTTGACGCGCCTATATCCATTGTGGTTTTGTCCTGCAAAGAGATATCAAAGCAATCCATTGCTTTTTCAAGCTTTAAGCCGCCTCGGCTGACGTATTTAGGCGTTGCACCTCTTACCTCAAGCTTTACGTTTTCGTCATAAGATGTTCCGCATTTGTCGGCTTTCTGATTATCAACGTAGACAATGCCCGACATAATTATTGCTTTTGCTTTTTCTCTGCTTTCTGCAAAGCCTTGTTCATAAACGAGTAAATCAAGTCTTTTTTTCATATTTTCCTCTTTTATTTTTCGTCTGCTTTAATAGTGGAATAAATGCCCTCGCTGTCAAGTGAAAGCTGTTTTAATGAGCTTTTGACTGACGCCTGCACAATAAATTTATCGTCAATGGCAACAACCTTGTAGCTGCCCTTGTAATCAAATCCTGCAAGCTGACATTCAAACATCTGCGCTGTGCCGCCGTTTAGGATACCTTCTTCAAAGAAATAAATTCTGTTAAAATCACGTGCAAATTTAACTACCCTGTCGTCAATCGGCTTTATTTTGCAAAGCTTTAATATACAGACGTCAATGCCGTCAGCAAACAGCATTTCCTTAGCCTTGCAAGCCTCAGAAAAAATTCTGCCGTAGGTGACGATAAGGATTTCTGCGTTTTTATTGCCGTAGATATTGTAGTTTATTCCTGTGCTTGTAAGGTCAGACGGTCTGTATCCCTCACCGCCTCGTGGGTAACGGACAGCCACAAGGCTGTCGCATTTATAAATTGCCGATTCAAGTGCCAGCTCAAGCTCTTCAAAATAGCAGGGAGAAAAAATCGTGACGTTCGGAATTGAGTTGAGCATTGAAACGTCAAACACACCCTGATGAGTTTCGCCGTCCTCGCCTACTATTCCCGCCCTGTCAACTGCTAATACAAGGTGGAGCTTTTGTGTTGCGCTGTCGTGCAGGAGCTGGTCGTAGGTTCTTTGCAAAAATGTGGAGTAAACGGCAAAAACAGGCAGCATACCTCTGCTTGCAAGTCCGCAGCCGAAGGTTACTGCGTGTTCCTCTGCAATACCTACGTCAAAGAAACGCTCACGGTAGCTTTTTGCAAAGTCGTCAAGTCCTGTGCCGAGCTTCATAGCCGCCGTTATGGCACAGATTTTGTTATCTTTCTTAGCCATACGGCAAAGCACATCACCAAAGCAGGCTGAAAATCCCTTTGTGCTTGAAAGTGGCTCGCCCGACTCAATGTCAAATTTGCCTATACCGTGGAAGTTTTTCGGGTCATTCTCTGCAAAATGATAACCCTTGCCCTTAGTTGTTACAACGTGCAAAAGAACCGGCTCTTTTTGCTTTTTAACAGCAGTCAGCGCATTGTTAAGCTCGTGTAGATTGTGACCGTCAACAGGGCCATAGTAGCAAAAGCCCATATCCTCGAATAACGTATTTTTATAAACGAGCGTCTTAAAGCGTGATTTGCTGTTTACAAGAACACGTCTTATCGGCTGACCTACAAGCGGTGTGTGCATAAGCACCTTGTCCATTCTTTGCTTTGTTCTGAGGTAGCCGGGTCTTAGTCTTATCCTTGTAAAATAACGTGCCAATGCTCCCACGTTGTGAGAAATTGACATTTTGTTGTCGTTTAATATTACAATAAAGTTTTTGTTGTAACGTCCTGCGTTGTTCATTCCCTCAAACGCAAGACCGCCCGAAAATGAACCGTCGCCGATTACCGCTATTGTGTAGCTGTCGTCACCGCAAAGCTGTTTTGCCCTTGCGATACCGTAGGCGGCTGAAATTGACGTACTGCTGTGACCTGCGTTGAAGTCGTCAAAACAGCTTTCACTGCGTTTGGGAAAGCCCGAAATGCCGTTTTCTGTGCGGATTGTATCGATTTTGTCAAACCTGCCTGTGAGCATTTTGTGCGTGTAGCACTGATGACCCACGTCCCAGACTATGCTGTCCTTAGGTGCATTGAACACCTTGTGGAGCATTACCGTAAGCTCGACTACGCCGAGGTTCGGCGACAAATGTCCTCCGTTTGCCGAAACGGTTTCTACAAGCTTTGCCCTGATTTCTGCACACAGCTTTTCAAGCGTTTCATACGACATTTCCTTTAGGTTGTCGGGTGATTTGATTTTTGAAAGAATTTCATATGTATCCATATTATTTCTTCCCTATCCCTTGTTTTTATTGTTCTTAGTTCTTTCTATCCAAAAGACTTAGTGCAAATTCCTTTATCTGTGAAGTGTCGCTGTCAAATTCATCAAGCGACTTTACAGCCTTTACTGTCAGCTCGTTTGCAATCTCTTTGCATTTTTCAAGTCCCAGCAAGGACACATAGGTTGACTTGTTGTTTTCTGCGTCACTGCCTACAGGCTTGCCAAGCTCCGAGGAGGTTGAGGTGACGTCAAGTATATCGTCAATTATCTGAAAGGCAAGTCCGATATTTTCTCCGAATGAACGTGCGGCTGAGATTTTTCTGTCATCTGCGCCTGCGCTTATACAGCCCATTTCACAAGCCGCCATTATGAGTGCGCTTGTTTTTTTAACGTCCATTTCCTTTAAAATATCTACAGACGCATTTTTGTTTTCGTAGGTTAAATCTATTGTCTGACCGCCGACCATACCCTTAGCGCCTGCGTACCTTGCGAGTGCCAATGCGGCTTTTGCGCTTGTATTATTTTCATCTTCTTGTGAAAGTGCAGTTTCAAACGCAAGCGTTAAAAGCGCGTCACCGGCAAGCAGTGCGATATCCTCGCCGAAAACCTTGTGGTTTGACGGTCTGCCCCTGCGGTAATCGTCATTATCCATACAGGGTAAATCATCGTGAATAAGCGAGTAGGTGTGAATCATCTCGACAGCACAGGCAAACGGCAAGGCATTCTCAACTGTACCGCCGCAAGCGTCTGCAAACATCAGCGTTAAAAGAGGACGAACACGCTTACCGCCTGCTTTTAAGCTGTATTTCATAGACTTTATAAGCTCTGCTTCAAGACAGCTTTCACTTGGCAGACTGCTGTCGAGCGCATTTTCTATCAGATTTATCATAGTAATTATATCATTCATCAGAAAACATCTCCGCTGTTTTTTATACTTTGAATACGGCTGTTAATTTCTTCAATTTTGCCCTTGCCGTTTTCAAGCTCCTTGTAGCAATATTCTATCAGTGTGAAGGATTTTTCGTATAGTCTCATACTTTCTTCAAGTGTAATATCGTTTCTTTCCATTTGTCTGACTATTCTCTCAAGCTCCTGCGAGGCTTGCTCGAAGGTCATATTATTATCTACCATTTTTATCATTCCTTACTCTTTATGCTGTCTGCTATTTCAAGTATTTTTTCTATTCTGTGATTAACTCCGCTTCGGCTTATCGGCGGCGACATCATCTGCCCTAAGTCACGCAGAGAAAGCTCAGGATTTTCAAGCCTTATGCTTGCAAGCTGTAAAAGCTGCGGCGGCAAACTTTCAAGTCCCCTATTATTTTTGATTTTTTCGATAGCGTTTATTTGCTTTGCGGCGGCTGCTGCCGTTTTGCCTAAGTTTGCAACCTCTGAATTTCTTTTTCTGTTTACAACATTTCTCAGCTGCTTCATCGCCTTTGCGCCCATAATTTCCATAGCACAATTATATGCGCCCATATACGTGAGTAAATCTGCAATCTGCTCGCTGTCTTTTATGTACTCTACAAAGCTGCCTGTTCTTAATATCTGCTTGGAAGTAATCTGCGTTTCTTCTATTTCTCTTATGAGCGTTGAAAGGTCTGTGCAAAGGCTTTTGTATGGTACGCAGAATTCAAGGTGGTAGTTTTTTTCGGGGTCGTTTACAGAACCGCAGGCAAGAAACGCACCTCGCAGAAAATCAGCCTTGTTGTAGTCCTCTTCAATATTTGCCCTGTTTATTCGCAGTGTGACGTCGCTTTTGCTGTGGCCGAAATATGAAAAAATCTTCTCACATTCAAGGCTGTCGATAATTTTTATAGTGTAAAGCTGTGTTTTCTTTTTTACCGCCTTTAGTGTTGTCTGCTTTTCGATAAGCGGTGAAAAAAGTATCGTCATAAGATCAACAAAACGTGCGGCGGCGTAGTTATTTTCTGTTGTAAAAATTATTTCGTTATATGAAAACCTCTTTGCAAAAAGGAGCATTGCGTAGCACTCTGCCTTTAGCTTTGAAGGCTCTGTTGCGGTATTCTGACAAAGCTCTTTTTTTACAGTTGATGCAAAGGACATTTTTTTCAACCTTTCATAGGAATAAGGGTTTTATGTACGCTTTATTACGCTTTCCATATGTCACGGTGCTGGATTGCCGACTTTTGACCCATTTCTACAAAATGATGGTTTAAAAGTCTTGCGATTGTAACCGAGCGGTGCTTGCCGCCTGTGCAGCCTATGGCGATTACAAGCTCGCTTTTGCACTCTTTTTTGTAAAGCGGAATAAGGTAGTCGATAAGCGGTAAGAGCCTGTCTATAAACTGCTGTGTTTCGTCAAAGCCTAAAACATATTCACGCACAGCCTCGTCAAGACCTGTCAAGGGCTTTAGCTCCGGTATATAGTAGGGATTTGGCAGACATCTTACGTCAAACATTAAATCTGCTTCAAGCGGTATGCCGTACTTAAAGCCGAATGAAACGCACGTTACAATAAGGCTTTTTGTGAAGTCGCCCGTAAACATTGTTGTAACTCTTTGCTTTAGCTGTTTTACCGATAGCTTTGATGTATCTATTACGTAATTTGCCGTCAGCTTTATATCGTGCAAAAGCTGTTCCTCAAGCTTTACTGCGTCCTCTGTTGTGCAGCCTGAAAACGAATCTGCCAGAGGGTGTTTTCTGCGTGTTTCTTTATACCTTGTGATCAGAACGTCTGTGTTTGCGTCAAGGTAAAGGATTTTATATTTTTTGCCCTCTGCGTCAAACTTCTGCAGCTCGATTTTAAGAGGGTCTGTTAAATCGCCTGCTCTTATATCGACTACTACGGCGACCTTTTTCATACTGTTTTCTGCTGTTTTTTCGCACAAATCGTAGAACGTGTGCAAAAGCTGGGGCGGAATATTATCTACACAATAAAAGCCTATATCCTCAAGCGAGTGGAGTGCGTGTGTTTTGCCTGCACCCGACAAGCCTGTTATGATTACAAATTCCATAATACTCTCCTTATATTACAGGACTTTAGTTACCGATACTGATAATTTCCTGTTCAAGCATAACGCCTGTTTTATAGGCTACCGTTTTTTTGATTTCATCAATCAGCGACTGTACATCCTTAGCTGTTGCGTTGCCGTTGTTTACTATAAAGCCGCAGTGCTTTGGACTTACCTGTGCGTCACCTATGCTCAACCCCTTTAGTCCGCACTGCTCAACAAGTGCGCCTGCAAAGTTACCCTGTGGGCGTTTGAACACACTGCCGGCACTTGGCAGCTCTATCGGCTGTTTTGACTTACGGCGGTTCATAAAGTCCTGCATTTTTTCGTTTATTTCGTCCTTGTCGCCCTTTTTAAGCGTTACGGTGACACCTGTTATTATATATTTGTTTTCTTTATATGCACTGTTTCTGTAAGAAAAATTAAGGTCGTCACCCTTTAGCTCTCCTGTTTTTCCGTCAGGTGTTATGTGAGTACAGGAAACGGTTACGTCCTTCATCTCGCCGCCGTATGCGCCGGCGTTCATATAGGCAGCTCCGCCTACTGAGCCGGGTATTCCCCACGCAAATTCAAGTCCCGACAGCTCGTATGAAAGCGCAGTTTTGCACAGCCTTGCAAGCGTTGCACCTGCTCCGCAGTAAAGCGTTGTATCACTAATTTTTTTAATCAGCTTAAAATCGCCGTCAAGCCTTATTACAACGCAGTCTAAGCCGTTATCGCTTACAAGAAGATTACTGCCGTTGCCGAGTACAAAATAAGGCAGACTAAAAATTTTGCAAAGGTCTAATATTTTTATAAGCTCTGTTTCATTTTGAGCATAAGCCATAACGCTTGCGTCACCGCCGATTTTAAAGGTGGTGTGACTGCTCATAGACTCATCTGTTTTAAATTTAATTCCGCAATCGGAAAGCTGTGTGCAAAAATCATTATAATTATTCATAAATCCTCCGATTGATTCTGTTATGTAGAGCATATTTTAAACGATTGATATGCCCTTTTCGCTCATATATTCAGTCAGGTTTTTAATTGAGCTGTTCACTACAAGCTCGGGCGGAAATGACAGCTCCTCCAACACCTTTAGTGTGCTGTTCATTCTGCCCAGACTTGTGAAATAATGTGCGTCTGAGTTCACACAGATTCTTGCGTTGTGCTTTTTGCAAAGCCTTATGATTTCACAGCAGTTTGACATTGAGTCCTTTTTATATCTGAAAGAGGAGTCGTTTATTTCAATCAGTACTCCGTTTTTTGCAAGCACGGGTATAACTGTCTCGTAATCGTATTTATAGTACGGTGTACCGCTGTGACCTATTACATTGACATTTTTATTTTCTGCAAGGCTCAGATATGCCTGTGTGCATTTTTCTGCCGTCGGCTTTTCAGAAAGAGTTACCGTGTGCATTGACGCTACCACCCAGTCAAGGCTGTCAAGCAGATTTTCGTCAGCGTCAAGAGAGCCGTTGTAATCTGTGATATTTGCTTCTATTCCCTTTAATACACGAACTCCGTAAAGATTTGAGGGGATTGCGTGGAGCGACTCAAAATAATATGCTCCCGGAGCTCCGGGCATTGTTCTGCCGTGGTCTGTTATTGCTATGGCAAAAAGTCCTAACGCCGAGGCTTCCTTTACCATTTCCGTAATTGTTGCGAATGCGTGTGTAGATGCTATTGAATGTGTGTGTAAATCTGCTATTAACTGCATTTTAGTAGCCCCAACTTGTCTGTATTTTTTTCGGTGCAGGAATTTCTGTTCCTATATCCATACCAAGGCTCTGCAAAAGCTCCTGCGCCGCATTGTAGCCCATTTTCTTTTGTCTGTTGTTCATAGCGGCAACCTCTATGATAATTGCAAGGTTACGTCCCGGCTTTACAGGGATTGTCATTACAGGCACTTCTATACCTAAAATTTCCATAACCTCGCTTTCTATGCCCATTCTGTCATAGATTTTTGTGCTGTCCCAAAGCTCAAGGTTTATTACAAGGTCTATGTTTTCTGTAAGCTTTACAGCGCCCATACCGAAAATTCGCCTTGCGTTTATGATGCCTATGCCTCGAAGCTCAATAAAATGGCGAATATTTGCAGGAGATGAGCCAACAAGACTTTTTCTTGATACTCTTCTGATTTCTACAGCGTCGTCGGCTATAAGTCGGTGACCTCTTTTGATAAGCTCCACGGCTGTTTCGCTTTTACCTACACCGCTGTCGCCTATCAGCAGACAGCCCTCGCCGTAAACCTCTACCAGAACTCCGTGACGAGTAATTCTCGGAGCAAGCTCTACGTTAAGAAAGGAAATCAAAGCAGCGGACAGTCCCGAGGTTGTATCAAGCGAACGCAAAATCGGGATTTTGTATTTCTCTGCCGCCGTTTGCAGAATTTCAGTAGGCATAAGTCCTCTTGCCAAAATCAAAGCAGGCGGTAAAAACGAAAACAGGCTTTCGTAAATCTCCGTTTGCTTCTCGCTGTCAAACCTGCCGATATATGAATACTCCGTCTTTCCGAAAACAAGTATTCTGTTTTTGTCAAAATAATCAAGAAAACCGACAAGCTCAACGCCCGGTCTGTCGATGTCTGTTGATGAAATCATTACCTCTTCGGGATTTTTTGGCATATATTGCTGTTCAAGCGACAGCTCGTCAATTATCTTCTTTAAAGAAACCGAAAAATTTGCAGCCATAGCAGTATCATTCCTCTCTTATTTAAAAAACTCAAAGGTATTATTAAACATTTTAACCGTATTTTCACGTAGATAGAATTATACTTGTCTATTATACTACAAAACTCTGCTTATTTAAAGTCTTTTTTTGAATTATTCTGCTAAACTGCAAATTTTTTATTTTTTCTGCAATACAGCCTGTGAACAGATTAAGGACTTACTTTCGCTTTTAAAAAGACAAACAGAAGCAACCCTTTTGTTGTCAATGTAATCCGACACAAGCTGCATAAGTGTTGTACGGACTTTGTTGTTTGATGACGATATTTTTTCTGCTTCTGAGATTATAAGGCTCGGCTGTTGTTTTTCCTTTTGCAGAAGCTCTACTGCGTTTTTGTCACCAAAGGCTACCGTGATGTCGGGCGGTATTTTGTTGTTATCTATGAAAAATTTGAGCATATCATACGCATTGTCAAATGTGCCAAACGAAAGGACTATATATTCGCACTGTCCCCAGAAGGATATCTTGCCTGTTGCTTTTTCAAGTGACAATAATGCGTCCTCAATATTTTTTGCCTTGATTGTTTTTAAGGAGTCCTTAGAATCCTCCGATTCATCAAACATAGAAAAGGTGTATGAAATATCGAGCTTATCTGTGTTGTCTATAATTACGCCCTCAATTATTCCTCTTTGCTCTATCCCTGTCTGTGAGCAGCCTGAAAAAACGGCTGTGATAAGAATAAGCATAGCTGTGATTACTGTTTTACGCACCTTTTTCTCTCCTTTTCATCAAATAAGAAACAAACGGAATTACAAGACCTGTAAGCTCTGTCAGTGAAAAGAGTATATATTTGTTAAACACAAATGAAAATACAGCATCGGAAAACGTGGCAGAAAGCGACAGTACAAATACAAGGAAAACGCTTAATACGGTTGAAAGCTTGCTTTGCTCCTTTGAAACTGTATTGTTAAAGCAGATTGTCATAAGCGACAAGCCTATAAAAGTTACAAAAGTGATAAGCGCAAAGGCAAGACCGTCTGCTCCCTTAAAAAGAGAAAAGCCTGTTGTCTGCGAAAGCGAAAATACAGGATACTGCTGTGTTATGCTGAAGCTGCCAAGCACTAATACCGTTGATATTACAAGCACAAAGGCGACTATATAAGATACACCCTGCCAAAGTGTCGCCTTTGCAAAGCTGTTATTTTTTACACGATTGATTAAAACTGCCGAAGCTGACGGCAGAAAGCCTGCGGCAATATAGAAAACTGCGTTATCAAGCTGATTTTCTTTGCTGTTCATAGTCCTTAAATTATCAAAATTAAAATAGGTAAAATTACCTGCTGTGACGAGTAAAACCGTAATAATTAAAAAAGCAAAAATTATTACACAGGCTCGGGAAAGCGCTTCAAGTCCCTTTACGCCGCTGTAAATGCACGACAGGCACATCAAAAGTATAATAAACCACATTACAGCCGACCTGTTGACGCTTGTTACAAAAAGCTTTGTGTAGCTTAAAAGTATCAGCGAGCCTGAGTACAGAAAGTAAAAAAGATATATCGCCTTAAACAAATTTGCAAGAGCTTTGTTTTTATTCTCAATATATTCCACAACGCTTTTTCCGCTTTTTTCAGCGACAGAGTAAGAAAAGTAAAACATAAAAAGTGAGATTGCCATTGAGATTAAAAGCGGAATAAGCGAGAGCAAAAGCTCATTCGGTGCAACAGACAGGTCTGACAGCGTAAATATAAAGACTGTGTTTGTTAAAAGGAGCGATATATAAAACTGACCGCCGCTGATTTTTCCGAGCTTAGTTATCATAAACATCACCTGTTCCCGGCATATTCTGAACATTGTTCTGCTTTTTTGAGAGCGTTTTCCAGCCTCGTCTTACAAAGGTATCTCTCATTGCAAAAAGGCTGAACGGTGCAAGTGGCGCCATATACGGCACACCGAATGATGTTTTACCGCACATATTGACAAGCAGAATACAGGTGGCAAGCGCTATACCCCACACTCCCAAAACTCCGCCGATTATGATAAGTGCAAACCTGAAAATAGTGATAGCCGGATTGAGCGTTGGCACAACGTAGCCGCATATTGCAGAAAGAGCAACAACCATAAGCGTGGGCGCACCGATTATTCCGGCACTCACTGCACTGTCGCCTATTACAAGACCGCCGACTATTCCAACTGCGTGACCTAACGGACGAGGGATTCTAAGTCCTGCTTCACGCATAACCTCGTAGATAAAGTGGAGCATAAGCACCTCGAAAATAAGCGGCAGCGGAGTTTCCCATACGGCTGAGATGATATTTTTTAAAAGCGGAGTAGGAAAATAGTCGGGATGAAATGCTGCAAAGGCGACATAAAGCGACGGCAGATAAAGAGAAATTATAAACGACAGGTATTTCAGTATTCTTGTAAAAAATGCGTAATAAGGTCTGTTTGAATAATCGTCAATGCTCTGAAAATCCTCCGAAAACAAATGCGGAACTAATAGCACAGACGGTGTGCCGTCTATCATTACTGCTATTCTGCCCTCGCTTAGCTTTCCGCAGACGGTATCGGGTCGTTCAGACACGCCAACGCCCGAAAAAACAGATTTTGAGCCGTTATCCTCAAGGTACGGCACAAGGTAGCCAGACGCCAAAACGGTAGGCAAGTCACAATCGTCCAGCCGCTTTTTGAGTGCCTTTAAAATACCGTCTGACACTGCACTTTTTAAGTAGCATATACAAACCTCTGTTTTTGAAATTGTACCTACTGTGAAAAGCTCAAACACAAGGTCGGGGTTTCTCATTCTTTTTCTGATAAGAGGCATATTTATTCTGACCTTTTCAACAAAGCCCTCTCTTGAGCCTCTCTGTACTACCTCTGTTTCAGGCTCGTCAACAGAGCGTGACGGAGGACTTTGCACTCCTATCGCCGCAGATATTTCACTGCCGTCTATAAACAAAATTGCAAAGCCAGCCATAAGCGCTTCTTCCGATTTTTCAAATGTATCGCACGTTTTCATCTCTGACACGGTTATTACTGTTGTGTAGATGTAGTCAAAAAGCTTTTTGCCCGAAAGATTACCGTACACGTTTGCAATAATCGGGTTCATCACCTGAATTGCAAGCTCCTCCTTTTCACTCATTCCCTCCAAGGTAATTATGGCGGCTTTTGTTTTCGGCTCTGATTGCAGATAAAATTCTCTGATAGTTAGGTCTGCTGAATTTGAATAGTCGTTTTTAATTCTGTCTAAATTTTCTTTAAGCGAAGCATACATAAAATCACCGCAAATATTTTTAGCTGTAAGGCTATAATTATTCATAATTTATCCAAACTAAACACGGTGATTGTATGCTTATTTCTGTAATCAGAACTATTCTTTTGTATATTTTTTTAACAGTTGCAGTTCGTCTTATGGGCAAACGGCAGATAGGCGATTTGCAGACAACAGAGCTTGTTGTGACGCTTTTAATTTCCGATATTGCGGTAATTCCAATGCAGAACACCTCTCAGCCGTTGCTAAGCGGTTTAGTGCCGATTTTAATACTGATTGTGTGTGAAATTGTAATGAGTGTTATTATGCTTAAAAACGGAAAATTCAGAAAGCTTGTTTGCGGCAGTCCCGTTATGGTGATAGAAAACGGAAAAATTCTTCAGGATAAAATGAAAAGCCTGAGAATGACAACAGAGGACTTGTGCGTTCAGCTAAGACAGCAGAACGTGTTTTGCATTGATGATGTGCAGTACTGCATAGCAGAAACAAACGGTCAGCTCTCCGTTTTGCAAAAGCCTGCAAAACGCACCGTCTGTGCCGAGGATTTAAACATTGAGGGTGACGATTTTGGCATAGAGGTTGTTGTGATAAGCGACGGCGAGCTGCTCGACAACTCCGTTAAGCTGTGCGGCTTTGGCAAGGCTTGGATAATGCAAAGGTTGTTTGAAAACGATATAGAGATTTGTGACGTTTTTATAATGACGGTAAATTCCAAGGGCGAGTACAACATAATCAGAAAAGAGTGATTTTATGAAAAGGATATGGATAGCTTTAACGCTTTTTATTATAAGCGGTGTTTTGTGCTATTTTGAGTACCGGATTGTTGCCGACTCTCAACAGGATTTTGAGCAAAGAATTGATGATATTTATTCTCTTGCAGAAAATAATGAGAACGAAAAGGCGGTAAAGTCCTGTGATGCTCTTTGTGATGAATGGGATAAAAGGCTAAAGGTGACGGATATGTTTTTAAATCACGATATAATGGACAGCATATCCTGTGAGCTTTCATCACTTAAATGCTACCTAGAAAGCGAAAACGGCAAAACTGACTTTTACGCAACAGCCGAAAAAATAAAAAAGCAGCTGCAATCCCTAAGGGACAGCGAGCTGCCGTACGCCGAAAATATAATTTAATCATTATATATAAATTATTCATTATTCATTTTTCATCATTCATTATTCATTATACCTAAATATTCTCCGCCATCGCATTATCTTTTCTCAAAATAAACAAAGCAGTCACGCACCTGACATATTATCTGTCCGCTTTCGCTGTCAATTCTGAAATCCTGCTTTGTGCCGTTGTCAAATTCAGCCTTTATTGCGTTATCTGTGACGGTGTATTTTCCGCTGTGACTGCCGTCATCTCTGCCGACTCCCAGCCAAAGCGTAAACGTGCCGTCCTCCTTAAGATTCAGACCGTCTGTTGTCGGGTTATAGCCGCTTCCGAATGCAGTCTTTAGCCTTATCTCTTCGCCTGTGTTGACGTCCTCGGCTTTTGTTGCCTTGTATTTGCCTGTTATGCTATCATCCCTATTCTCTGTAGGCTCCTGCGTGGTTTCTTCAACAACCGTTGTTTCGGCAGGAACTGTCGGCGGCAAAGCCGGCTTTTGCGTTGGGGCAGGTGTGACATACTGAGTTGCCGTTGTGTCCTGCGTTGTTTCTGTCTGATTTTGATTGTCACTGCCCTGCCACATTATAATGACAAAAACGAATAATACAATCGCCGCCGCTATTATGCCTGTTGCTATAGCGGATATTTTTTTGCTGTTTTTCATATTTACACGTCCTTTTTCTCCTCAAAAGCATCATCTGTCATATTCATCTCACGCAGAAGAACGCTTCTCTTTACCATTTTTCCGTTATGGAAAATATACTCGTCACCGTTGCCGTTATCGTTACCTATAAGGCTTGATACGTCCTTAAATTCCTCGGGGTCTATCTGCGGTGACTTCTTCCTTTCTGTCGGCTCGTTTTCTTTTTCTTTAGTCTTTGTTTTGTTTGCCGTCATAATGTCCAGAACAGAGTCATAAATGGCAAAATTTACAATAGCACTGTAGGTTGACGGAATTATAAAGCCGATGAGCAGAAACAGAATAACCTGAAATACTATTGCGTTTGTGCAGAAGATTACGCACGAAACAGAAAAAATAAAGAGTAAAAACAGTCCGAGCGTAGCAAGAATGTTGTTCTTGATTTCACCAAACGACATAAGCGCACTGTTTTTGTAAATATCTCTGAGCTTTAAATCAAAGGTCACAGTCAACAGCGGAATGTGGAAAAACATAAAGAAAACAACTACGGCTAAAATTATACATATAAAAAGCGGCGCATAGAAAACTGCGTTGCTCTTTGCCATTGTCAGATAAAAAAGTATGGCAAAATACGACAAAAGCACAGCTAAATAAAGAAATACACCGTGACAGATAAATTTTTTGAAATTTTCCTTAACTCCCTTGAAAAAGGTGGGTAAAACTTTTACATCTTCATCGCCGCGCATAATGTTCCTCGTTACAAGCGTAACTCCGCTGAAAAACGGATAGCAGAAAACAATAGTAAGAAGCATTATCACGATATTTGAGCCGTTGAAAAACGTGTTGTTTAAAAGCGATAAAAGCGCAGAAAACACCGCAACGGGTACTGCAAATATAATGTTTGTGAGCAGTATTTTGTGAAAGCTTTTGAAATATCTGACAAAAAATCTGAAAATTCCGATAGTATCTGTCATTTGCGTAGCCATATTTTAAACATCCCTTATTAAAATCAAAAATTAAATATCGGCGCAAAAAAGCACCATAAAACAGTATCGGCAAAGGCGGCACAGGCAGACATTATGAGCATATATCCGCTGTAGAGAAGATAGAGCCGTAAATCCTCGTTAATGCCTTTTTGGACTGTTTTGTATTCTGAAGTAATGACAAGTGCATTGTTGTTTCTTTTAAAGAAAAACAATTCCTTAAAAATCCTTTTTGAAAGCTTAAAGGAATTTTGCGACTGGACAATAAGCGCAACGGTGAAAATAAAAATCCCAAGAAGAAGAACAAGCATATAAAAGCCTATTCCCTTTAGTCCGTATGCAGAGTAAAGATAGCCGGCGCAAAGTCCTACTCCGAAGCCCTTAAACGTTGTTATCATAGGAATTACAGCCATTCCCCACGGAGCAAGGCCGCACAGAAACACCGCAAAAAGAAAGAGAAAATCTGAGAAAAAGCAGGCGCAGAAGGTTTCAAATACGCTTTGCGAAAGCCTTGCCTGCAAATTGGTGGTGAAAAGAAAATCAAGGCCCAGTGCAAGGTCGCTGTCTGCCCCCTTTGCCTTGAACGCACCGAAAAATACGCCTAAAAAAACTGTTATCACAAAAAATGACGCTAAGCCGTACTGATGAAAGTAATCTTTGTAATCAATTTCCTTTATCGCCTTGAACGGATTTTTGTACTGTCTGTTTTTTGATACGGTAAAAACAATGCCCTTCATAATTTTCATTCCTTTACATAATTATCATCAAGCAAGGCATAGTTTGCATAATTTTTGATATGCCTTAACTTGTCCTATATTTATGCAAGGAAGCCTGAAATTATGAGAATTTATTTTCCTAATTCCTCTGCTCGTTTTGTGCAGGAGTTCATAGCGTCTTTTATTCCCTCATAGAAATTATACTTTCTGAGCGTTTCAAGTGCCGCTATTGTAGTACCGCCCTTTGAGGACACCTTTTCTATAAGCTCATCGGGAGTGTTGCCGCTTTCTCTGAGCATTAAGGCACTGCCCTCTAAGGTGGCGCAGATGAGGTTTAGTGCGGCTTTTTCGTCTATCCCCTGCTCCTGTGCATAGTCCAGCATAGCCTTTGCAAAAAGATAAACATAAGCAGGACTTGAACCGTTTACGGCGATTATCTCGTTCATATGATCCTCTGTAAGAATTTCTACAGTACCGCTTAAACTGAACATATCGTAAACTGCTTTGAAATCGTTGTCGCTGATGTTTTCCGTTGCACAAAGTGCCGTTGCGCCCTTGCCCAAAAGCAGAGGAGTGTTCGGCATAACACGCACAACAGGACAAGAAGCGGAAAGCTCTGACTGAACGTATGAGGTCGAGATGCCTGCGGCGATTGATACGAAAACCTTTTCATCTGTCACAGCTTCTTTTATATCAGAAAGAACCTCCTTGTAATTCTGAGGCTTTACTGCAAGAACGATTATATCGCAGTTTTCAACTACCGCCTTACCGCTTTGCTCTGTATTTACGCCCTTAGCTTTCATAAGAGCCGTTTTTTCATTATCTAAATCGAAAATGTAAAGGCTGTCGGGTGACAGAAAGCTGTTTCTTAACATTCCGTCAATTATAGCCGTCGCCATATTTCCTGCGCCGATAAAGCCTATTGCTTTGCTCATTAAAAATCACTCCAAAAAATAAAAGTAGGTTTGGTTATATACAAAATGACGGGTTGTTATAGCAGGCAAATGAGATGTTATGCTTGTTATCTCTGCCGTCACGCGCGTAATCGTGATAGAAGAATATTTCCATCTCGTCAACTCGTCTGTATAAAAGTCCCCAGTAGCAGTCGCCTGCTGCGTGGTGGTATTGAAGCACTGCCTTTATAAGTGCGTTCTTGTTCACCTTGTTAAGATTTCGCACGGACAATGATTTTACAGACGCATATTCGTAGTATATGTAGCCTGTGGTGCCGTCTGAAAGCTTGATTTTGTACCATTCGTTATTATAAAGCTTGCCGTCAACAAAGGTAAACTGCGTGTTTATTCTCATACAGTCTATTACATCGCTTGAAAGTGAAGCGCCTGCTCTGAAATTAACATAGTCACCGTTTACATAGCCCGCTACGCCTGCGGCAGGCTTTGTCGCTGTTTGCTGTAATTCATAGCAATTAAGCAACGCATCTCGCAAGGTATCATCATCAAAAAGAACGCCGTAGCCTAAGTTATACACAAAGCACACAAGTGCGTCGTACTGATACTGATTGAACTTAACGTTGTTATTTATCAGAAATTCGTTTACCTTTGACGTGTAGCCGTCATTGTTGACGCTCGTTACAAGGTGAGCGTATGCCTCGCTTTTTGTCAGATCGTTGTAAAAGGTTTCTCCGGGAAAAACAAGAACACCGTGCCCTAAGGTGGGGTCGCCTGTTATATCGTCGCCTATTGAATTCGGTCGAAAGCCCTCGTAATCTGCTATAAGTGAAATAAGCTCGTTGCTTGCACGTCTTTTTTCACAGCTTGTTATCGACTTGTCTGTAACCTTTGTCACAAAAGCAGTGGCTTCTGCGTCCTTGCACGTTTTCCAGCTTGTGCTGTTTTTTTCCTGTGAATAGCCTACTACCTTGAACTCACCCGAGGAGGTCATTTTTTGTGTACCCTTCCAGACATACACGTCACCGTCCTGAGTTTTGCTGTTTGCATTTACGGTTATCTTTTTACCGTTTACAGTGACCTCGAACTTTACGGCTGTTTTTGATGTATCTGTAATTGCCACAAACGTAACGTTGCTGTTGAGTGCCGCTGAATTTGCCGAGGTATAGACAAAGCGGATAGGCGCTGACGGATTTACCGTAACAAGACAGGTGGCTTCGCCGTTTGAGGTGTACGCCGATATAACAGCCTTGCCCGCATTTTTGCCGAGAACATATCCGTCACTGACTGTGGCAACATTTGTGTTACTGCTTTTCCACTTTACACCGCTTGTCGATGATGACAAAAAGTATGTTTTGTACCTGTCAAGCGAAATGCTGCTTTTTAGAATATTTACGCTTTTAGTCGGATTTTTAACAGTTATTTTAAACTGAACAGTATGCGTAGGTGATGATACCTTAATTATTGCTGTGCCTGCTGATTTACCTGTTACAATGCCGTCTGAAACAGTTGCAACGCTTGTATTGGAGCTTGTCCAAGTTAGTTTACCCTTACAGCTTGCTATAATCTGAAAGTAGTTGCCCTTATACATAGTACCTGATGTAGCACTAAGCGTTACAGGATATGACACGGGCGGAGCTGTTGTCGGAGGTACAGTTGTCGGCGGAGCTGTTGTAGGCGGTACTGTTGAGGGTTCTGTCGGAGTACCCATTATAACATCAACTGTGCAAGAAGCCTTCTCGCCGCTGCCCTTTACAGTGGCTGTGATTGTCGCTTTACCGCAGGAAACCGCTTTAATCATTCCGCCTTTGTCAACTGTCGCAACAGTCCTATCGGAGGAAGAAAACTCACAGCTGTTCTGAAGCGAAATGCTGCTGCTTGAATACACGTGCAGCAGCTTTTCTTCGCCTGCTTTTAAAATCAGCGTATAGTCAGAAAGAAAAACCTGATGTGATAACGGATTTTCAGAATATTCATAAGCACTGACGCTTAAAGAAAAAACGTCAAGCGACATAACAAAAGTTAATAGCACCAAAACAAGTGACACAAATTTATTTACACTTTTTTTCACAAATACCACCTTTGCTTTTACAATCTGAATTTAGCCGTCAGCTTATCACGCAATTTCATAATATACTGCATAGCCGTAACAGATATGCAGTAATCGTACAAAAGAAAAACGATATTTCCGACAGCTAAGAACACCCACGGCAGATAAACACCGCAGATTTCAAAGCTCTCCTTAGGAATGGACAAAACGAAAATTGAAACAAAAAACACAGCAATCATACACGCATTAAACAGTATATACTTTATAATAAACTGCAATACCTTGCTTTTTATTCTCTCAATAAGGCTTTTTACAATAGGGTAAAAGCCTAAAAAGCCTGTAAAATACAGTGCCGCCTCTTTATCTGTAACTAATAAAAGCGACAGAATACTGACGCAGACATATCCGCAGAGTGCCCACCGTAAGCCACATTCTATGACTAAAATCACAAGAAGTATTCCTGCAAGAGCCGGGAAAGCGAATGTGCCTACAGGGATAATAGATGTTAAAAACATCAGCACAATACACAAGGCGGATATAATGCCCGACAGCGCTGTTTTATATGTAGCTTTCATCAGCAAAAATCATTCCTTTCATTTTGCCTTAGCAGCAGCGCATACAGTCGCACAAACAGTCTGCACACATAAAGGCAGCACAAATATCACAGCAGGAGCAGGAGGAGCTGTTGTAGCCGCCCTGATTATACGGACCTGCGCCGTAGCTGCGCTGATGAGCCATTCTGTTGAGTGCGGCTCTGTACTCTGTGTTGCTCGGGTCCATTGAACAGGCTGTGGAAAAGTTTGTATATGCCTGCTCGTTCCAGCCCTTTCTGTTCATAACCATACCCTGCAAGAAGTACCACTCTGCATCTCTTGCTGATACATCGACAGCATCAAGCAGTCTTTGCGCTTCTGAGAGGTTGTTCTGCTGAATAAGCATTCTTATCTGCGGATATTTTGTCGTGTAGGAATTGCCGTGGTATCTATACTGACTATTGCTGTTTGCAGAACCGTTTTTACGCATTTCTACTATAGCGTCATATGCCTCGTTGATTTCTTTCATCTTCTGCTCGGCAACATCGGCAAGGGGACTGTCGGCATAATTATCGGGGTGATACTTTTTCGCAAGCTTTCTGTAAGCCTGCTTGATTTCATCATCGGTAGCAGAGGGAGAAACTCCCAGAACCTCATACGGATTGTTCATTTTAATTTTCCTTTCTTTTTCCTTTTGATTTTTTACCTTCCAAAACAATTTGCTGTTGATTTTTTAGTCCATATAAAAATATGTTGTCTAAAATTGTATCAAAATGCTTTAAATCGAGCAAGCAAAATGCGTTGTAAACATTTGCCGCGCATTGATTAAGCATTGGGAACACCTTTTCTTTAAATGCTTTATCGTCACCGTCATAATACGCCTTTAACGGGTTAAACGAATTTTCTTTTATATCGTCCTTAATATCGTCGGCGGCGTCTATGATATACACCCACCGTCCGAGCTGGTAGCCTAACTCCTGCAAGACTTTTATCTGCATATCGTTTTTGCCCTCAAGTGTGAGTATTTCTTTCATCATAACGGCTGTCGGCTCTGACGCTTTGTCAACATGGCAGTTTTTGTCATTTTCGGCTACTTTTTGGTTTTGCACCATATCTGATACTATCTGCTCATACTGCGGGAACTTCTGTGATGCCTTTTTGTGCTTTCGTGAAAAGAAGAGCCTGAGAATTTTTTTACCTGCTCTTTTGAAAAGCGGGCTGTCCTGTATATCGTCAAGAATTTTGTAGTACGCTGTTATGACAGACAGTGCAGACGCTTTTTCAAACGGCTCTCCCCTTTGACTGCAATATGTGCATTTTTTCAGCGGATTGAACGTACAGCGGTGCTTTTCAAAGCCGGGGCAGGTGTTTCTAAGTGACAGAGAAAGAAGTGCAAAGAGCGTCATATCGTAGCTTAGAATAAAGCGTGTAAATATGCCGTAGTCACAGCCGAGCTGTTTGCAAAGAGTGCAGTAAACAGCCTTGTACTGCTCGTATTCACGGACACGAAGCTCGCCCTTTTCTGCCTGAAGATAGCCGAACATACACTTTCTCCTTATATAAAAATTCACCCGATAATATCATACTACAAAATTTTGAAATAAACAATACAAAAGCCGATAAAATTTATCATTTCTGCGTTATATTTTTGATAACTATTGAATTTTTTGTAAATAACGGCTATAATCAAGGTAAATATTATTTTAGAGGCAATTATGAACGTATATGATTTTGACAACACCATTTACAAGGGTGATTCAACGGCTGATTTTTATATTTTTTCACTTTTAAGGCATCCGTCTATTATTAAATATCTGCCGTCGCTTGTATGCGCTTTTTTAAAATATTATCTGTTTAAAATCGGCACAAAAACGCAGTTTAAGGAGAAAATGTTTTCCTTTTTAAAATCGGTTGACATTGAAAACGATTTGCACGATTTCTGGGAAAAGCATTTTAAAAACATAAAACCTTGGTATAAGAAATCTAAAAATGACGATGATGTTATAATATCGGCATCACCCTACTTTTTGCTTGAGCCTGTCTGCAAAAGGCTCGGCATAAAGCATCTGATAGCGTCAAGGGTTGACAAAAAAAGCGGAAAATACTCAGGACTTAACTGTCATTCAGATGAAAAGGTAAGACGATTTAACGAGGAGTTTGAAAATGCTGTGATTGATAATTTTTACTCTGACAGCAAAAGTGATACTCCGCTTGCAAGGCTGTCGCAAAGTGCGTATCTTGTAAAGGGCGATAAAATTTCTAAATGGGATTTTTGAAATAAAAACGAAAGGAAAATGTATTATGAAAACCTCTAAAAAAATCATTTGCTTTGCTATGTGCGTTTTTATGCTCACGCAGCTTTGCGCCTGTGGTGAAACACAGAGCAACAGCAATACAGAAACAACATCCTCGCAGGAAACTACTGTACCAAAGAAGGAACTCAGCCTTAACACCGATGTGCTTGAATGGGTTGATTTCAAGCAATATAACCTTGACAGCAGTCAGAAGGTAAAAAACGTTATACTTATGATTGGCGACGGAATGGGCGAAAATACCATTAAGGCGGCTGAAATTGTAAAGGGCGACAGCCTTGTAATGAGCGGTCTGCCTGTTTCTGTAAAGGTAAAAACAGACTCGCTTGACGGCACAACAGACAGTGCGGCATCATCAACAGCTATGAGCTGCGGTATCAAGACCCATAACACATATCTGGGCGTTGACAAGGACGGCAAAGCCGTACAAACTATGTGCGAGTTTGCAATGGCAAGAGATATGAAAACGGGTCTTGTTGTAACGCAGATACTGCCGCACGCTACTCCTGCCGGTATGGTGGCTCACTGCGACAGCCGCAGTATGTATAATCAGATTACAAAGCAGATGGTAAACGCAGGCGTTGACGTAATGCTCGGCGGTGGCAGTCAGTACTATACCAAAAAAATTGCAAGTATGGCTAAGAGTGCAGGCTACAGCTATGTTGATACTCCCGAGGACTTGCAGGACGCTAAAAAGAATAAAAAGCTGCTTGGTATGTTCTCTTATGCAAATATTATAGCAGGTAAAACTCCGTCGCTTGCTACTATGACCGCTAAGGCGCTTGATATGCTCGACAACGGCAACGGATTCTTCCTTATGGTAGAGGGCAGTGACATTGACGTGTTCGCCTCTAAGCTTGATATGGATAAGACTATGAAAGAGATGATGTCATTTGACAAAAGCGTAGATGTTGCATTACAGTGGGCAGAAAAGCATCCCGGTACGCTTGTAATTGTTTGTGCCGACCACGAAACAGGCGGTGTGAAAATCCCCGAAAACGCAACTGCAAAGGATATTAACGACAGCTGTTTTACTTCGGGCGGTGAGCATACAAGCACAAATATCAAGCTGATGGCAGGCGGTGCGCAGAGCGATAAGCTCTTTGACAGCGATGTCATAGAGAACACAGATATTTCAAAGGCAATAAGAAAGGTTCTTGACGAAAGCTATGGCAAAAAGGACAGCCTGTTGCTAAATGACACCAATGTTGTCGGCACACAGGCTGACAGCAAGGCAGCGTGATTTTGTAAAAAACTTGGTTGCTTTTCGCAGATAACCTGAAAGATTTAAAATTATTCATTTTTCATCATTCATCATTCATTATTCATTAAATTCAAAGGGCAGTACGAGGTATTTTCTGTACTGCCCTTTCACATCTACAGTGTATCACACAAAAGACTCCCTTACGCTAAAGGGAGCCTTTTTCTGTCGCATCATATAAATATAGCCTTATTTTTTGTGATGGCATCCATAGTTACAGCCGCAGCCGTAGTCATCCTGTATCTCCCCTGCTTTCGGTGGGAAAAATTCGTTTGTCGGAAAATCAATTCTGCCGAACATTTCGCAAGGGCTGTCTGACGAGGTTACGCACTCCTTGCTCGGTATGCAGTAATCGTAGCTCGGCACTAACAGCTGAACGTTTCGCTCAATCTGCACAATGGTGAAAACGCCGATTGTAGCATACACGCACTTTTTGTCGGGCGGTGTAATGCTGTCGCCAAAGTGACGGCATATACATTCGGGTATTCTGCATGGCGGTGAGCAGTTGCCGCAGCAGTCCTTTAGCTTTGCTGACAGTGCCATCGGCTTTGCAACCTGAACTGTAGCCTTTGGCAGATTACGAACAGGTGCGTTTTGTGCATCAAGCTCATCAAATGACAAATCACTGCTGAACACCTTTACGTTGCCCTCGCTGCCGTAGAGAATTACACGCTTGCTGTAAATTGAAAGTCCGTTTGCCGTATTCGGAATAGCGCCGGGAGCCATAAATACGTCAAGGCAGATGTCGAAAAAGAATGTCATATCAACAGAGTAAAAGCCTCGGTGAAAGGGAACAGGCTCTAAGTCAATACACACTGAAATCACGTCTGCGTCACGTATTCTTACGTTGACGGCATTGTTAATCATAGCCTGAGTGCAGTCTGTGAAAAACACTCTTAAATCCGTTAAACAGTCCTTGTCTGCACAGCTGTCGTATATTCTGTTTGCATCAATACATACAGCCTCGGTAGAGTCGTTTTGCTCAGTTCTGCGGTTTTCGTCATCAGGTGACACAGAAGCAAAGGGAGTATCCGACATAAGTAAAACCTCCGAAAAATGTATTTGGCGATAACGCTTCGCCAAAGCCTTAACACCGTTTGCGATGTTTTTAGCTTGACAATACATTTTATGGAGGTTTTGTTTTTGTGTGATTAAAGTTTTTCCATTTTGCAGAAATTTGCCATCAGCGTTTTTGTGCCCTTTGTTTCAAAGGCTACCTCGAGCATTGTGTCGTTGCCCATTTTTTCTGCCTTTGTAATCATTCCCTTGCCGAAAACCTTGTGCAAAACTGCGTCACCTACGTTGTAGACTTGCGTTTTCTGAGCAGCTGAGGCTTGCCTTGAAGGAGCATTCGGTGTATATGCAGGCTTTTTCTGCTGTGCAAACGAGCCGATTGTCACCTTTGAGCCTAAGCCCTGTGAAGCAAAACCGCTCGGCATATCAAATTTTCTTTCCTCGCCTGTGCGCTCAATAAGCTCCTCGGGGATTTCACCTAAAAAGCGTGACTGCCTGTTGCGTGACGTTGAGCCGAACAACATTCTTTCCTTCGCTTTTATCAGGTAAAGCTTGTTTTTTGCACGGGTGATGCCTACATACGCAAGTCTGCGTTCCTCGTTCATTTCTTCGGGATTCATAATCGTAGCCATAGAGGGGAAAATTCCGTCCTCCATACCCGGTATGAAAACTACGGGAAATTCAAGTCCCTTTGCGCTGTGCAAGGTCATAATAACTGTGCAGTCGGCTTCTGTGTCGTAATTGTCAATATCCGTCTGTAAGGAAATATCTTCAAGAAAGTTTGAAAGGCTCGCCTCTTCGCCATAGTCCTGCTCAAAGTTTACGATATTTGTCAGAAGCTCCTCAATATTTTCTATGCGAATATCTGCGTCGTCCTTTTCGGCTTTTAGAAAGCTCTTGTAATCTGTATGCTCTAAAATCAGATTGTAAAGCTCAGCGAGCGTGTAATCTCCGCTGTTTTCGGCCTCAATAAGTCCGTCTAACATTTTGCAGAATTCCTTGAGCTTTTTCTCTGCACGTGACAGTGACGGATAAAGCTCTGCGTTGTGAATAACGGAATAGATGCTTTCGCCCAATCCTGACGCAATTTCAGCCGCCTTTTCAACAGTAGTTTCGCCTATCTGTCTTTTCGGCTTGTTAATAATTCTTCTTAAACGGATATCATCGTGCGGATTGTTTATAACCTGTAGGTATGCGGTCATATCCTTGATTTCTTCTCTGTCGTAAAAGCGGTGGCCGCCTATTACTCTGTGAGGAATACCGCTTCTGGCAAGTGCCTGTTCAACCGAGTTTGACTGTGCGTTCATTCTGTAAAGCACTGCAAAATCTGAGAATTTTCTGCCGTTTGCTACACCGTCAAGTATAGCTTCTGCAATATATGCGCTTTCGTCACGCTCTGATGATGCTGTGTGAACAGTGATTTTTTCGCCCTGCTCATTTTCTGTCCAGAGTGTTTTGCCCTTACGTGCAGTGTTGTTTTCAATTACCTTGTTGGCGGCATTGAGTATTGTTTTTGTACTGCGGTAGTTTTGTTCAAGCCGTATAACCTTAGCACCCTTGAACGTGTTTTCAAAGGAGAGGATATTCTCAATAGTCGCTCCTCTGAACTTGTAGATGCTCTGGTCATCATCACCTACTACGCAGATGTTGTTTGATTTTTGCGCTAACATACTTACAAACTTATACTGCACCTTGTTTGTATCCTGATACTCGTCAACCATTATGTACTTAAATAAATTCTGATAATATTCAAGCACATCGGGAGCTTTTTCAAAAAGCAAAACGGTGTTGCACAGCAGATCGTCAAAGTCCATAGCGTCGCTTGTTTTGAGGCTGTTCTGATAAAGCTCGTACGCTTTAGCTATCGACATTTTTCTGCTGTCAAAATCGGCTTCTTTTTTCATCTGCTCGGGAGTCTGCATTTTATCCTTTGCTTTTGAAATCTCGGAAAGGACTGTGCGGTGAGGTAGGATTTTTTCATCAATATGAAGCTGTTTTAAGATGTTTTTCATCAACCGCCTTGTATCGTCTGTATCATAGACCGTAAAGCGGTTTGTGTAGCCTATTCTGTCACCGTAACGGCGTAAAATCCTTGCGCACGTTGAGTGAAAGGTAGCCGCCCATATATCGTTGCCACCCTCGGGGATTGCGTTGCAGATACGCTCTTTAAGCTCGCCTGCCGCCTTATTTGTAAAGGTGATGGCAAGTATCTGCCAAGGCTTGCAAAGCTCACTTTTCAATATGTACGAAATTCTGTTTACAAGCACCGTAGTCTTGCCCGAGCCTGCACCCGCAAGAATAAGCAGAGGCCCCTCAGTTGTGAAAACCGCCTGCTGCTGCATATTGTTCATATGGGAATATTGCTGTTGTAATTCATTCAAAGACATAGCTGTGTTTCCTTAAATATATAATCAATCTTCAAGCTTGTTCATAACCATACCGGTTATCATTTTCGGATAAAAATATGTTGACTTCTGCGGCATTTTTTCGCCTGCTGAGGCAACGTCACGAATTTCTGTAACTCTTGTGGGGTTTAAGATAAATGCACACTGGAATTTGCCGTTGTTTACACCGTCAATCGCTTCATCAAATATTTTTGTGTAGGTTAAGTTAATCTGCTGTGCCATATTTTCTTTATCAATGCCGAATATTTTTTCAAGAACAAGCGTGTGAAGAACAGTAACGTCAAGTCCCTGTGTAGCCGCACTTACATCGGGCAAAAGCTCCTTGATAATATCAAGGCTCTTTAATACAAGTAAGGTGTAGCTGTCGCCGCCACAGTAGAAGCCGAAAGCCTTTTCGCCCTTCTGATAGAGCTTTTCAAGCTCCTTTTCCATAGCGTTTACGTCAGACATCTCTGTAACGTCAAAATACTGTTTGCACTGCTCTTTGACCTTTTCAGCGTCAAAGGTATCAAGGTCACGCACAAGTCTGTGTGTCGGGAACACAACAAGACCGGGATGCTCCATATCTACAAGATAAATCATCTGATAATCCTGAGCGTCACCCTCCTTTGAAATACCGTTTTCTCTGCAATAATTTCGATAGTTAAGCGCAGTTTCGTAGCGGTGGTGACCGTCTGCTATATAGAGCTTTCTGTCAGTAAAATCATCAACAAGCTTTGCAATTACGCTTTCGTCTGTAACTATCCACAGGCGGTGCGTGATGTTGTCATCATCTGTAAATTCAAGTGCGGCTTCACACTTTGATTGCTCGTTGATTGTGTCAAGCGTTGTGTGTGCGCTGTCCATATAAAGCGCATAAATCTGACTGAAGTTGCAGTTTGTCGCCTTCATAAGATTTAGTCTGTCCTCTTTTGCCTTAGAAAGCGTAAATTCGTGAGGGAGAATTACTCCCTTTGAGAACTCCTCAACCTTAACACGAGCGATAATGCCCTTTATGCTTTTTCTCTGATTGTAGGCAGTAAATTCCTCTTCATAGATGTAAATAGCAGGTTTGTCCTCCCTGATAAGAACACCCTTATCCTCCCACTGCTTAAGGATTTCTGCGGCTGTTTTGTACGGCTCTTCACCCTTTGGAAGCTCCAGACGGATAATGTTATATTCGTTTTCTTTGATGTAATTAAGTCTTTGCTCCTCACTGATTATGTCATACGGAGGACAGCAAAGCTTTGATATTTCACCTGCTATTTCTGTATTAAAGCGCATACCCTTAAAGGCTTTAATTTCTGCCATTAAAAACACTCCTTTTAAAAAAATTGTCAAAGTAATGATACCACAAACAATAAAAATTTACAACAGCTTTTCTATGAATAATGACGAATAATGCAAAGATGAAGATAAGAAAAATTTGCAAAAAGGGATTGACAAAACAGATTAAGATTGTTATAATAACACTTGCGTTAATTCAAACGGGCCATTAGCTCAGTTGGTTAGAGCAACCGGCTCATAACCGGTTGGTCCGGGGTTCGAGTCCCTGATGGCCCACCAGACAGCTCAAGGTTTTGCCTTGGGCTGTTTTTATTTTTCTAATAATGAATAATGAATGATGAATGATGAAGAATGAATAATTTTTTTGCTCCTCACAAGGCGAAAGGCGGAAAGGTATGTTTCTCTAAGGAAGCAAAATTAAAGGCTCCCTAAGCACAGGGAGCCAAAATTTTACGGTTCTATTGCAAATATGTTTGGATTTAATATATTTTAAAGTATTAGTAAAGGCTCAAAGTTTGTGATAATGTGTCGGCTATGCCGACAGCTTTTCTGCGAAAAGCACAATCCCCTCAGTCAAAAACTAAAGTTTTTGACAGCTCCCCTTGCTAAGGGGAGCCTACGCTTAACCCCAACTTTTGAAAAAGAACCTTTTTTATTTAATCTCAATAGAATTAACAGCGTCTGTAATCGTCTTATCAAACGCTTCTCTGCCGTAATCGTCTGCTAACTTCTTGTTCTTTTCGCCGTGAGTTAAGCAGCCGGCACCGCCGATACAGCCGTTAATACAAGCCATACCCTCAACAAAGTTGTTCGGCAGTACTCCCTTGCTCGCTCTTAACAGAGCATTTCTGCAAGCCTCTATTCCGTCACAAGAGATAGCGTTAAGCTCAAACTCCTTGTCAAGCTCCTGCTCCTTGAGCGCCTGTGCAACTGCGTCACCCAAGCCGCCGCTTCTTGCGAAAATTCTGCCGAAGTACGAAGCATCATCAAGCTCCGATTCCTCAAGCTCTGTTACGTCAATATCCCTACTGTCGATAAGCGCCTGAAGCTCCTCAAAGGTAAGGCACGAATCAACGTACTTTGCAACCTCGGGAAGTCTTACCTCTTTTTTCTTTGCGGTACAAGGACCTATGAACACGATTTTTGCGTTTTCGTCAACAGACTTTATGTATTTTGAAATTGTAGCCTGCGGTGAAAGGTTGTGAGAAATATGCTCAACCATTGTCGGGAACGATTTGTGAATATAGTCAACAAAGGCAGGACAGCAGCTGCTTGTCAAGAATCCCTTTTCTACAAGCTCACGGCTTTCAGCCATAGCCACCATATCAGCACCGAGAGCCGCTTCCATTACAGTATCAAAGCCTAACTTCTTTATACCCGTTATAACCTGACCGAGCTTTGCATAGCTGAACTGGCTGGCAATAGACGGAGCTACAACGGCATAGAGCTTACACTCCTTTTTCTCTGCCTGCTTGATAAGGTCGATAACCTCGAGAATATACGACTTGTCGCTGATTGCGCCGAACGGACACTGATATACACACGCACCGCAGGAAATGCACTTGTTGTTGTCGATTTTTGCCGCCTTGTTTTCATCCATAGAGATAGCCTTTACCTTGCAGGCTCTTACACAGGGACGCTTGAAGTTTAAAATTGCGCCGTAGGGACAGACCTTTGCGCACTGACCACACTCAACGCACTTTTCTTTGTCGATAATTGCCTTCTGATTTTCGTCAAACGTGATTGCTCCGCGCTTGCACATATCCTCGCATCTGTGGGCAACACAGCCTCGGCAGGCGTCTGTGACATTGTATCCGCCCATAGGACATTCGTCACAGGCAATATCAATTACCTCTACAACGTTAGGGTTGTTTTTGTCACCGCCTGTTGCAAGCTTTATTCTTTCGCCCACAATGGCACGTTCCTTATAAATACAGCACCTCATTGTAGGCTTGTCCTTAACAATAACCTTTGCAATATCGTTAAAGCTGCCCACAAGATCCCCCTCGAATGCGTGACGTGCAACCTCACGCAGAACCTTGTATTTAAGATACTGAATTTTTGTGTCAAACTTTCTTGTCTTTGTTACCATAATAATACCTCCTGCGATTAACAAGGCTATTATATGACAAACCTTAAATTTTTTCAAGTAGAAATGCGTGTCAATTTATATATAATCAACATATAAAGATAATATAACATACTAAATTTATATTGAAAAATAGGACGGAATATATTATAATATAATAATAAAATTTTAAAAATTAACGGAGATTATTATGATTTACAACAATGTTCTTGACGCTATGGGGCAGACACCCGTAATCAGACTTAATAAAATGGTAGAGGACGATATGGCACAGGTGCTTGTTAAGTACGAGGGACTTAACGTTGGCGGCTCTATAAAGACGCGCACTGCGTACAATATGATTTTACAGGGCGAGCGTGACGGACTTATCAAGCCCGACACAATTATCGTTGAGCCGACCTCGGGCAATCAGGGAATCGGTCTTGCGCTTATCGGCGCTGTAAAAGGGTACAAAACAATTATAATTATGCCCGACTCTGTAAGCGAAGAAAGACGTATGCTTGTTAAGCACTACGGCGCAGAGGTTATACTTATTCACGATGACGGCAATATCGGCAAGTGCATTGAGGGCTGTGTAAGCACAGCTATGGAAATGGCGAAAAACGATTCTCGTGTATTTGTTCCTCAGCAGTTTTCAAACCCTGCAAACCCTATGGTTCACCGCCGCCACACTGCACTTGAAATAATGGAGCAGGTGGCACAGCCGATTGACGGCTTCTGCTCCGGTATCGGCACAGGTGGAACTATTACGGGTATCGGCGAGGTGCTTAAGGCGCAGTATCCCGAAATCGAAATATGGGCGGTTGAGCCTGAAAATGCGGCTATTCTTGCAGGCGGAAATGTCGGCACTCATCTTCAGATGGGCATAGGCGACGGACTTATCCCCGATAACCTCAACAGGCAGATTTACGATTATATCTACACCGTAAGCGATGAAGAGGCTATAAAAACTGCTAAGGATTTGGCTCGTCTTGAGGGACTTATGTGCGGAATTTCAAGCGGAACAAACGTAGCCGCCGCCTTAAAGCTTGCCAAAAAGCTGGGTAAGGGAAAGACTGTTATTACGGTTCTGCCCGACACAGCCGAAAGATATTTCAGCACTCCGCTGTTTGAAAACGACTGATATATTTTACTGTTGAAAGGATTTTTAAGATGTTTAAAATAGGCTGTCACCTTTCTGTTTCAAAGGGCTTTGAATATATGGGCAAAGAGGCACTGTCAATCGGTGCAAATGCTTTTCAGTTTTTCACACGCAACCCACGTGGCGGAAAGGCTAAGGAAATTGACGAAAATGACGCAAATTCTCTGATTAAGCTGATGGAGGATAACAGCTTCGGCAAGGCACTTGCTCACGCTCCCTATACTCTCAATGCCTGCTCAAAGGACGAAAAAACTCGCCGTTTTGCGCTTGAAACAATGACTGACGACTTGCAGAGAATGGAGTATCTGCCGAATAATCTATACAACTTTCACCCCGGAAGTCACACAGGTCAGGGCATTGATGTTGGTATAAAAATGATTATTGACACATTAAACTCTGCGATGTTTGACGAGATGACCACAACCGTCTTGCTTGAAACAATGGCGGGCAAGGGCAGTGAGGTCGGCAGTAAATTTGAGGAGCTAAGAGAAATTATTGACGGTGTTCGAATAAATGACAAAATCGGCGTTTGTCTTGACACGTGCCACGTTTTTGACGCAGGGTACGACATTGTAAACGACCTTGACGGTGTGCTGTTGCAGTTCGACAAAATCATCGGTCTTGACAGGCTGTATGCCGTTCACTTAAACGATAGTATGAATTACCTAGGCTGTCACAAGGACAGACATCAGAAAATCGGTCAGGGCGGTATAGGACTTGAGGCGATTGAAAGGATAATCAATCACCCTGTTCTGCGTGACCTGCCGTTTTACCTTGAAACACCGAACGATTTAGACGGATACGCAGAGGAAATTAAGCTGCTCAGAGGGTTATACAAGGATTAGGATTAGGCAAAATTATTCATTATTCATTCTTCATCATTCATCATTCATTAAATCGGATTTTCGTAATGAATAATGAAATCGCTTCGCTAATGAATAATGAATAATTTAGGCTTTGCTTCGCAAAGTTATTATATAATAATCTTGACGGTTCAAGTCCACATCAAAGATTTACGGTGGCATCTATTTTGCCGCCTCTTGAAAAAGAGGGTAGCTTTGGCTATCCTTTCTTTTTTATATCAAAAATTAGATAATAGTATCGTTTTTGAGATACTCGCAATTTATTAAACAACACCTGTTAAGCAAAAATATAATTGCATTACCGTTGCTCTACTGCATTAAAACAAAAACTGACAGACTACAATAATCTGTCAGTTTTTTTGTATTAAAGAATATTTTTATACAGCTCCTGCGCTGTCTGTGTGTGAAGATAAATCGGCGGAACGTCAAATACTGTTTTGCATCCGACTGCTCCCTCACAGCTTAATCTGTAAGCGGCTCTTGCGTACGCCGCAAGAATGTTTGATGTAAATTCAGGGTTTGAGTCAAGCTTTATGCTGTATTCGATAACGTGCTTGTTTTCGTCATCAAAGCCTGTTGTGCCTGTTCTGAGTACCGAACCGCCGTGAGGAATACCATTGTGATCTCTTTTAAGCTCTTCCTCGCTGATAAAATGAACTGTTGTATCATAATCGGCAAAGTAATTCGGCATAGTAACGATTGCCTCTTCAATCTTTTTGAGGTCTGCGTTTTCCTCTGCTACTACAAAGCACTCTCTTTTGTGCTTTTGTCTTGTAGAAAGCTCAGGGTTCTCTCCCCTTCTTACACTTTCAACAGCCTCTTCAATCGGAATTGTGTATTGACGTGCGTCTTTAACGCCTTCAATTCTTCTGATAGCATCAGAATGTCCCTGACTGACACCTCTGCCCCAGAAGGTATAATCCTTACCGTTTGGCAGAATTGCCTGTGCGATAAGACGGTTAAGAGAAAACATACCGGGATCCCAGCCGACTGAAATAACGCTTACCTTATTGCCGCTTTTGCTTGCCTTATCGACATTTGCAAAATGCTCGGGGATTTTTGCGTGTGTGTCAAAGCTGTCGATAACATTGAAATACTGAGCCATTTCAGGCGTCTGTGTCGGCAGATCGTTTGCACTGCCGCCGCACAGGATAAGAACATCAATTTTGTCCTTAAATTCAAGCACCTGACTCATATTATATACAGGTACACCTGTATGAGTCTTAACTGATGAAGCGTCACGTCTTGTAAAAACAGCGACTAACTCCATATCATCAGCCTTGCAGACAGCACTTTCAACACCTCTGCCTAAGTTGCCGTAGCCTAAAATTCCTATTCTGATTTTCATAGCGATCACTCCTAAATACCTTTAGATTAAAAACAACAATGAAATGTTGAATTATTTTATAAAAGAACAGAATAAATCAAAAATTTACTAATGTTTATTCCCACTCGACGAGGACTAAACAATTCTGCTTATGTGATTTTGCTTTTCGTTAGTCTCTCTATTTTGATTTTACGATGTATTTGTATTATCCTTTGCAAAAATGCCCTTGTTATCATTTTGTTATCGTGGTTGATAACAAGAATAATTTCACCGTGGATAATACGGAAGCGGTATGTGTGTATTATAAACTATTTTGCTTGGAAATTCAAGAGAATTTTGGAATTTGAAAACTAAAGGGTGTTTTTGGAATTTGAAAACTAAAGGGTGTTTTTGGAATTTGAAAACTAAAGGCAGCGCACGGAGCACTGCCTTTACAGTTATGAAAATAATTTGTGCCCTACGATTACTTCGTCCGGAGGATCAAAGCAGTCGGCAGTATTTACTCAGAGTCCATATCTTTCCAAAACAATTCTTGGATTTTTATTCGATATGCATCATCTATCTTGTAATGATAGCTTGACAAGGGATTATAGACGGGAGCGATAACAATATCCTTTTTGTCAATGTCATAAGTGGTTAAAATAGCACGCATTTCTGCAATGGTTGCACCAACGTTATAATCAAAGGTGGTATCTGATACCGCTTCCAAATTAGAGTTAGCAAGATAACATTAATAACTATTCTCAGCCATTTGCCAAATATAGACTATCAAACCGCCATCTGTTGAAACATTGAAAAATTGAGGATATTTGGCTTTGAGTTGAGCTATATTAGCAGTAGTGATAACCTCAGATGGACCATCTGCACCGCCGACATTTGAAACGGAAGAAAAATACTCTTGAGCTTTCTTGTCGCAATTTGCTTGTTGTTCTTTTATATTATGTTCAGGATCAAGAGTTTTTCCGTGTAAATACCAAGGAAACTTTGCACGAATGTCCTCAGCATAGTATGAGCCATCTCTCGGTTCCCAATATTCAACAAGTTCATATTGTACGTTTGAGTCTGCTTTCTTAACAGTTATTACTGTTGGTATATGAGCTCCGCTGACATCTTTAATTTCGCCGTTTATATCATCATATTCCGAATAAAGAACCCACATATACACAGTTGTGCTTCCTTTATCTTTTCTTGTCCCTAACACTTTGAAGTCGGTACAATAGAACTCTCCGCTTTTATATTTTCCGTGATGATGCTCAATTATTTGTTCTTCAATAAACAATGACATTTTTTCATTTAGGTTTGTTGTTGTAGGACTTGTAAGAAAACAAACCGCAAAAACTGCACTCGCAATAACAGCAACTATAATAATCCAAAAAGCAGTTTTCTTGTAATTCAGTACCGATTTCACTCTATCTTTTACGCCTACCTCTCCAAAAGCAAGTGGACAAGCTGCAATCATACGGCGATTTACACTTAAGTTTAACAGTGCTTGAGAATAGTCGGCCTTTTCCTCGGTATTCAGTTCTTTGATAACTTTTTCATCACAAGCAAACTCGATATCTTTACAAAGCAATGCATAACCGAGCCACATTAAAGGATTGAACCAATGGAGTGCTAAAAGCAGAAATCCAAACGGCTTCCACCAATGGTCTTTACGGCGGATATGTGCCTGCTCGTGAGCGATAACATGTTCCATATCCTTATCATTCACCTTAAATGGCAGGTATATCTTTGGCTTTATAATGCCGAGTACGAACGGAGAAACAACGCTTTCGCTTTGGAAGATGTTATCATGAAGCAGGACAGCTGTACCGATTTTTCTATTTACGCGGAAGTAACTGATAGTAGTATATAAAAGCATTCCGGCAATGCCCACAATCCACACAAACGATAAAATGGGGATCCATATTTGCAAGGGATTTGCACTTGTAGCAGGATCAGGAGCAAATGATTCACCGATAACGGGGTTTACAATATTATTGATAATAGGAATACCGGAATTGATTTTTGGGGTTCTATCCATCATTATTTCCGGACTAATTGTTTCTGCGCTCGGTATAAGACTCATTACACTCTCAATAGAGAATGGGCAAATCACTCTGATAGCCACAATTCCCCACAGAATAACGGTAATCCATTTTGGAGCTTTTTTGAGTAATAACCTTAAAAGCAATACTGCAAGTACAACCCAGCTTGCTGATATGCTCATATTCACTATGTTTAAGAAGAACTCTGTCATTTTGATTCTCCTTTTCTATAGCGGTCTATCATCTGCTGAACCGCATCAATCTCAGCATCGGAGATTTTCTGATGCTTGGTGAACGCAGCGATAAACGCCGGCAAAGAACCCTCAAAGGTCTTTTTCACCATTTCATTCAGTTCGGCTGCCTGCACCTGATCTTTGCTGACAAGCGAAGTCACCACAGTATTCTCGTTCTTTAATACGCCTCGCTCTGACAGACGCTTAATAACAGTGTAAGTAGTAGTGGGTTTCCAACCAAGCTGCTCTTTGCAGAGATCCACAAGTTTGCTGCTTTTAACCGGCTCGTTCTCCCACAAAATCAAGCAAAAGCGATATTCACTTTCAAATACCTTTGGTGTATCCATAATTGACGCTCCTTTCTCTAACCTATTAGAGTTCATATATACTCTAACATATTAGAGTTGAAATGTCAAGATGTTCGCAAAAAAATTAACAGATAAACAAAAAGAAATAGTGGCAGAGAGGTGTAAACCTCCCTGCCGCCGCTGTTTGTTAGGTTTAAATCAAGTCGGTATTTAGCGTTTCTGTAGCTCTGCTTTAAAGATGATATATATACTATCTATCCGCTTTATTTGTGCTTTTCAGCCGCTATGAAATCCTTGAAAATTATTCCCACTCGCTCCCTAAAAATCAATCTTAAACACATTTGTTTATGAGAATTAGCAGAGAGTATATACATTATTTGTATTATCGTTAAAGCATACGCTATCCGATTTTTTGTTGCCATTTCGTTGCCACGATTGCTGTAAGTGTAACAACAATAAAGTGATGTTGAACGCTAACAAATATAGTCCTATCAAAAAAGTTGTTTTCGGTAGTTGCTATTCCGAATAAATGAGTATATAACACACAACTTGTACATATACCAACTAGACATTTTGATTAATCCATAATTCCAACGAATCCTTGCGTTTGGAAATAACAGGAATCCCTAATTCATCAATATAGCGACTCGTACTGTCAGTAATTTTAACTGCAACCACAGGCTTACCGATATTAATTGCAAATTTAATTTCTTCTATCGACATACCAAAATTATTGGCAGGACGATTTGAACATACCACTACACTTGCATATTTAATTTGCTTTTGTATTTGGGGATCTACATTAAACCTTTTATCTATGCTATCAAATGGCGAACTTGCAGGAACAGAATAATCTCTAACCGCATACTTCGTTCTATCAAGCAAAGCGCTTATTTCAGAATAATCATCATTGTTCCATCTGTGTGGAATAAATACATTAATTCTCATAATATACCTCTTTTCAAATAGTGTTTTTATTCACAAGGCTCCAATAATGCTGGCCTTGAGCTGTTAACTTGCAGGACTTGCGATTAATTGCCGCATAATACATATGTTCCTCACCCACAGGAACAACTAAATTAAGTTTTACATATCGTTGCAGAACGGAAAAGATTTCTTCGTTTGCCTTATTTACTTCTTGTGTGTCTGCCTCGTGTTTATCATGTTCAAAAGTCGGATCTAACGCAAGCTCATCATACGGATTTGGAAAAATCTCTGTCAATCTCCTCAGCTCTGCTATTTGAATAGGCGGCATATTTTTTCTAAGAGAAACAAAGTTTTTAATATTAGCTTTAAAAACAGGGCGTTGCTCCCATGCACCGAGAGAACGATCAATATACGAGTAAATGCTACCAGGCGATACTTCACCAAGTAAGTTCATTGCACCACCATAGAGAGCTTCAACAAGTAGTGAAGTAAATACTCCATGCCCGTTTTTCTCTGTTGCGTATTCGCTATCACCACATGCAGCCAAAATTGTCGTGCCATCTTTCAGCAACGAATAATTCGGCATCTCACTAGGCGTGGCAATTGCACCACTAAAACAACTATCAAGAATTACTACTTTGTTTTGAGCTTTGGAACGAGCAACAATTCCCATAATGTCATTTAGGGATAGCCCGTCATCCGCTCGGCTGATTTCACTTGTGCAAAGATAACCGCCAGATGTATCAAACGATCCGTGCCCGGAATAATAAAACACAGCGATTTCTGTTTCACTCTTAAATAAATCTTCAATTGCGTCTTTTAGTTGACCTCGTGAAATATACGATGCTTCACTTGTAGCACATAAAAGTTTAACATCAAAATTTAGTGTTCCATCTCCATTTCGTTCCAAAGCGGATTTCACAGAGTTTGCGTCATTAACACATCCATGTAAATCAGTTACATTTTGATAGCTATCAATTCCCACACATAAGGCTTTTCGCATATTTTTCCTCCTAACTTAAAAAATCTATTGTGATAAATCTTTTTGTTTATTTTACAAATCCTTATAGCTTCCAAATCCCAGTATGTAAGCCGCCATGGCTATCGCCAAATCTTCGGATTCAATATCCTGTTTTGCTGCCAGCTCTATCAGTTCATCAATGACGTTATCGTGAGGAACAATAGTGCCTTCCCGTTCTTTTACTGCTTTCTCAATAACAGAGGGAAGAACCATACACATTTGACAAAACGAATCATCTTGTCATAATTCCTGTTGTCACGCAAGGGTTTACTTGCCTGATATACTGCTCTTATATCCTTCGCCCCAGTTCCACATAGCATCGAGTATTGGTTTAAGGCTTTGTCCTAATTCTGTCAAAGAGTATTCTACTCTCGGCGGAACTTCAGCATATACTTTTCGATTAACGAGTCCGTTTTCTTCCATATCACGAAGCTGAGCAGTCAAAACCTTTTGAGATACGCTGCCGATTGATTTTTTCAGCTCTCCGAAACGCTTTGTTCCCGGTAACAAGTCTCGGAGTATTAAAACCTTCCATTTATCGCCGATTAAGGTAAGCGTTGTTTCAACCGGGCAAGCCGGCAATTCTTTTAATTTGTCGCTCATAATAAAGCCTCACAATAGTTTCTATTTGTTCCTAACGATTAAATTATACCATACATCTAATATCGAAATCAAGTGTTTCTCAAAAATATAAAAAATTTCAAAAAAATTTTTTAAGCTCGAAAATGGCTGAAATCCCTTTGTTTACACATTTGTTTCCTCCCGGTAACCGTCCATTAGTTCCCTTTTGGTAACTACACCACAATATTGTGCTTACTTTACAACGGGTACTGTCGCAAATATAATATAGTCAAGAGCTACGGAGAACGGCCGCTGCGAAGCTCGAAGCAAATCCAAAGGAGGAATCTAAAATGACAAACACACAGAAAGCACTTGAGCTTATCAACACATTCGCAACCGGTGACACCGAGAAAGCAACCGAACTCCTTGCAGAAGGCTACATTCAGCACAACCTTGCATACGGAACAGGGCGTGACGCCTTTGTCGGTTCAGTTGCATATCTTGCTTCCGCTCCGGTTAAGACAACCGTAAATAATATCCGTGCCTTTGAGGACGGCGACAAGGTTTTCTTGCAGACCGTTTACAATTTTGCAGGTGCGGGTGAACAGGTTGCTTTTGACATCTTCCGCTTTGATGAAAACGGTAAGATTGCAGAGCATTGGGATAACCTTGCCGCAAAAGCAGAACCGAATCCGTCCGGTAGAACACAGATTGACGGAACTTTGGTAATCAAAAACCTTGACAAAACCGAAGCAAACCGTGAGGTCGTAAAGAACTTCCTTTACGATGTTATGCAGGGCAATCGCCCGGAGAAAACACCCGATTATTTTAACGGTGATACCTACCTTCAGCATAACACAGGAATCGCAGACGGTTTATCCGGTTTAGGTGCTGCACTCGCCGCTCTTGCAGAGCAAAATATTCAGATGATTTACACTACCGTTCATCAGGTGCTTGCACAGGGCAATTTCGTACTCGCAGTCAGCGAAGGAACCTTCGGCGGTGCTCCTACCTCTTACTATGACCTTTGGAGAGTTGAGGACGGTAAGATTACAGAGCATTGGGATGTAATGGAAACGATTGCGGATAAATCCGCTTGGCAGAATCAGAACGGCAAGTTCTAAACTATCAGCAATTGAAAGCCACGTAAACGGTTTGTTTTGCGTGGCTTTCCCTACCATAACGAGGAGGTATGCAATGAACTACCTGAAATATCTTGTTGAAGAAATACATACTACCGTAATGGCAACGGTAGATAAAAACGGACTGCCGGTGACCTGTGCTATTGACATGATGGACTGTGATGAAACCGGACTTTATTTTTTAACGGCAAAGGGTAAGACCCTTTACGACCGATTAAAACAAAAAGGGTATGTTGCTTTGACCGGAATGAAAGGCAGCGACACATTATCCTGCGTTGCTGTTTCTGTCAGCGGTAAGGTCAAAGAAATCGGCAGCGAACCGCTTGACAGACTGTTTGAGAAAAACAGTTATATGAAAGAAATCTATCCGACAAAAGAGTCACGCAAGGCTCTTACAGTATTTCGCATTTATGAGGGAAACGGCGAATGGTTCGACCTTTCCAAAAAGCCCATTGAACGAGCTTCTTTCACTTTTGGGAACGGGCAAAAGATAAATGAGGGCTATGAAATTAGCGATAACTGCGTCGGCTGTAAAGCGTGTGAAGCAGT
>JBJEQF010000030.1:0-29426 GCA_051881615.1 Acutalibacteraceae bacterium
TTTCAAAGCCAGCCTTCATCAAAGCTGTAACGCCGCCGCAAAGAACAGCCTGCTCACCAAAGAGGTCAGTTTCTGTTTCTGCCTTGAAGGTTGTTTCAAGAACACCTGCACGGCTGCCGCCGATACCTGCAGCGTAAGCCAGACCTAACTCTGTAGCGTTGCCTGTTGCGTCCTGATATACAGCGATAAGGCACGGAACACCCTTGCCCTCAACGTACTCTGAACGTACTGTGTGACCCGGTCCCTTAGGAGCAATCATAAATACGTCAACGTCCTTAGGCGGAATAATCTGCTGATAGTGGATATTAAAGCCGTGAGCAAAAGCAAGTGCCTTGCCTGCTGTAAGGTTAGGCTCAATGTCCTTTTTATACATATCTGCCTGTCTTTCGTCATTGATAAGAATCATAATGATGTCTGCAGCCTTAGCAGCCTCAGCGGTTGTCATAACCTTTAGACCTGCCTTTTCAGCTCTTGCCCAGCTCTTTGAACCCTCATAAAGAGCAACGATTACATCTACACCGCTTTCGTGAAGGTTTAATGCGTGTGCGTGACCCTGGCTGCCGTAGCCTACGATTGCAACTGTCTTGTCCTTTAAAAGGCTTAAATTACAATCCTGCTGATAATAAATCTTTGCCATTTTGATTTCCTCCTTGCCGCAATACGGCGAAATAAAAATATATTAGGGCGTGTCGTGTAAATGATACACCCACGGTAATCTGCGAATTACTTAGTAACGTCAGACGCACCCTTTTCAAGTGCAATAGTACCTGTGCTAACTAATTCACGGATGCCATACGGTTTTAAAAGGTCAACAAGAGTTTTTGTGACCTCTGTTGTGTTGCAGAACTCTACAGTAATTGTGCTTGTAGAAACATCTACGATTTTTGCCTGCATAAGCTCTGCGATTTTCATTATTTCAAAGCGTTTAGCAGCCGGACAGTGAACCTTTATAAGGGTAAGCTCACGACTGATAAAATCGCCGTTTGTATGACGTTTAACTTTAATAACGGGGATAAGCTTGTTAAGCTGCTTTTCAAGCTGTTCAACAACGTACTCGTCGCCGTCTGCAACAACTGTAATGCGCGAAACGTTGGGGTCGTTTGTTACACCCACTGCAAGCGAATCAATGTTAAAGGCTCTGCGAGAGAAAAGTCCCGAAATCTTTGAGAGAACGCCTGCGTGATTTTCAACAAGAATAGATAATGTATATTTCAAAGCGTAACCATTCCTTTTCTATAAAAAGAGTGCGGATATGTCAAAAAATTAAATTGACGGAGTATCGGGTGATACGTTGCACACAAGGATAAACGGCTTGTCTGTTTTAATCATTTTCTCGGCTATTGCCTCAGCTTCCTCGTTTGAGTCAGCCTGTGCGCTGTCAATGCCGTATGCCTCGGCGATTTTAAGAAAGTCGAGCGTTTCGTCAAGAATAGTACCCGAGTATCTGCCGCCGTACAGATTATCCTGAAGCTCACGCACCATTCCAAGACGGACGTTTCTCATAATGATAATCTTAACGTTTATGTGATTCTGCGCTATCGTGCCAAGCTCGTTTAAGCTCATCTGAAAGCTTCCGTCACCGCATACAACTACAACGTCACGTGTAGGACGTGCAAGCTTTGCACCTATTGCGGCAGGAACTGAGTAACCCATTGTACCCATACCGCCTGTTGTTAAAAATCTGCCCTCGCGGATTTTGAAGTTGTTTGCGCACCATATCTGATTTTGTCCTACGTCAGCTACAAGAATTGCCTTTGATTTAAGCATAGAGCTTAATTTGCCCACAAAGGCACGTGGTTCTACATATCCCTCAAATACAGGAGGCTTTCTGTAAAGCTCCTTCTTCCAGCCCTTGAGCGTTTCGCTCCACATCTTTGAAACGTGGTACTCCTGCGTACCCTCAATCAGGCTGTCTATAATATTTTTCATATCGCCTACAATCGGGACTGTCGTCTTAACGTTTTTACCGATTTCGGCAGGGTCAATATCAATGTGAATAATCTTTGAGTTTTCGCTCATCTGGTCGGGTGCGGCTACTGCTCTGTCGCCGAGCCTTGCACCGCAAACGATAACAAGGTCAGCCTGATGCAGTGAACGGTTAGCCGCCGCCTTGCCGTACGTTCCGAGCATACCGAGGTATAGCTCGTGGTCAGACGGCATAACGCCTATGCCCATCATTGTAGAGATTACCGGAATACCCGTCTGCTCAGCAAATTTAACAAGCTTTAGCTTTACACCGGAGCTTAAAACACCTCCGCCTGCCACAATAACAGGACGTGAGCTGCTTGTGATAAGCTCAATAGCTCTTTTTACCTGTCCGGGGTGGCATTTTGTGTTAGGCTTATAGCCTATGATGTCAACCTTGTCGGGGTAAACGAATTCTTCTATCTTATTTTGCTGAATATCAATGGGAATGTCAATAAGTACAGGACCCGGTCTGCCTGTTGTCGCAATATGAAAAGCCTCTTTAAAAACACGTGGGAGGTCAGACGTTTTGTTTACAAGGTAGCTGTGCTTTACAAACGGCTCGCAAGCGCCTGTTATGTCAGCCTCCTGAAAAACGTCACGTCCGAGCAAATCGCTTCTTACCTGTCCTGTAATAGCAATAATCGGAATAGAGTCCATATATGCAGTTGCAATACCTGTGATAAGGTTAGTTGCGCCCGGTCCCGAGGTAGCAACGCAGACTCCGGGCTTACCGCTTGCTCTTGCATATCCGCTTGCGGCGTGTGCAGAGTTTTGCTCCTGCCGCACAAGTATATGGCGAATCTGCGAATTTAACAGCTCGTCATAAAAAGGGCAGATAGCCGCGCCCGGATACCCGAAAACTACAGAAACGCCCTCAGCCTCAAGGCATTTTACCATTATCTGTGCTCCGCTTATCATCTTTCCAACCAATCCTTTATATAAAACTAAATAATTCAAAAATCCTAATTTAACTAATTATAATATAAAAACCGCCGATTGTAAAGTGTTTAATACTTTAAATGTAATATTTTATCACTTTATATCAGTAAATCCCCTGAACCGTTACCTCTCCCGAGTTTATTGTGCAGGTCGTGCCGTCGCTTAGCATTGCCACAAGCTCGCCCTGCGGATTTACGTCAACAGCCACTGCGCTTATGTATCTGTTGCCGCGTGTAAAGCGGATTTCCTTTCCGAGTGTTGCGCACAGATGTCTGTATTCCTTTATATTAAAGATGTTGAGCCTGTAATTGCAGGCTGAAAGCTCCTTTTCAAGGTCGTTCAGAATTTCAGCCGCAAGCTCTGATTTATTCGGTTTTTTGCCTGTTTCAATAAATACAGAGGTCGCCTTGTCTGCGATTTCTTCGGGAAAGCCTTCGTTGTCGCAGTTTATACCTATTCCGATTATAATATGCTCAACAGCGTCAAATTCAGCCGTCATCTCGGTGAGTGTACCGCAGATTTTTTTCTTACCCACGATTACATCATTCGGCCACTTTATTCTGCACTTGAGGTCAAAAAGCCTGTTGAGCGTTTTGCATACGGCAAGACCTGTCAGCGGTGTAATTGATGATACCTCCATAGGCGACAGCTCAGGACGGATAAGCAGTGACATCCACACTCCGCAGTCCTTTTGCGACTGCCACGTTCTGCCGAGTCTGCCCTTGCCGTTAGTCTGCTCACGAGCAATCACAGCCGTACCCGACGCTTCTCCGTTTAAACCGCAGGTTTTGGCATATGTGTTAGTAGAATCAACCGTGTCGAGCAGGATAATTTTTCTGCCGAATTCCTTTGTGCAAAGATGCTTTGCAATATCGTCCTCTCTTATAACGCTTTCGGGATTAAGCAGAATATACCCCTTGTTTGTAGATGAGTCTATAACATAACCCTTGTCACGCAGGGCGTTTATCGCCTTCCAAACTGCTGTGCGGGAAACTCCCAGACGCTCTGACAGCTGCTGACCCGACACATAACCGTCAGCGGTTTTTAAAATTTCTAAAATTTCATTCTGCATATTATCACCGAGATCAGCTTTTGTTTTTATCGTAAATTATTTTAAGTCCTTTTATAAGCAGGTCGCCGTCAAGAATATAGTCGCCCTTGCAGTAGGGGATAACAAATTTTGCCGTTCCGCCTGTTGCAATAACTGTCGGCTTTTCTCCGATTTCATCGCTTATCCTGTCAACAACTGCGTCAAACATAGCGGCGTTGCCGAAAATTGCACCGCTTTTCATACAGTCAACGGTGTTTTTGCCGATAATTTTCTTAGGCGGTGTGCTAAGGCTTATTTTAGGCAGCTGTGATGTCCTTGAGGTGAGCGCCGACTGCGAAACCATAACTCCGGGGAAAATCATTCCGCCGATATAATTCTGATTTTTGTCAACAACAGAAACGGTGGTAGCCGTACCCATATCAATTACCACAAGAGGGCATTTGTAATACTTAATAGCCGCCACAGCGTCAACTACAAGGTCAGAGCCTAACTGTGCGGGATTGTCGATAGTGATGTTAAGTCCCGTCTTTATTCCGGGGCCTACAACCATAGGTTCTGTATCGGTGATAAGTCTTACAGCCTCCTGAAGCGTTCCTGTCACAGGCGGCACAACTGACGATATTATACTACCGCCGAATTTCAGATTTTTTATACCGCTCAGCTCTAAAATATTTTTAATCTCAACCGCATACTGGTGAGTTGTTTTATTCTGATTAGTTTCCATACGTCCCTGAAAAACTATATCGTCACCGTCAACACAGCCAATCACAATGTTTGTGTTGCCCACGTCCAAGGCTAAAATCATATCACGCACAAAAAATCCTCCCAGCTTTTCATAAATACAAAATACAGATATATTATGCACTCGAACCACAAAAAATGCAATAGCAAAGATGAAAAATTCTGAAAATGTCCCGTCTTTACAAATTGTGAATTTCGGTTATAATAATCATATAAGTAAACTTTAAGAGGTGCATAAAATGCTGAAGGGAAAAACCGTTATCTTAGGCGTAACAGGTGGAATTGCCGCCTATAAAATACCGAACCTTGCAAGTATGCTTGTAAAGCAGGGCTGTGACGTTCACGTGCTTATGACAGAAAACGGCTCAAAATTCATCACACAGGATACGTTTGAGGCGCTCACAAAAAACAAGTGCATAATAGATACCTTCGACAGAAACCACCCTATGGAGATAAAGCACATCTCGCTTGCGCAAAAGGCAGACTATATGCTCATAGCGCCTGCTACGGCAAACGTAATCGGCAAGCTTGCTAACGGAATTGCAGACGATATGCTCACAACCACAGCGCTTGCGTGTAAATGCCCTATTGCAGTAGCTCCTGCTATGAATGTGAATATGTACGAAAACAGGATTGTTCAGGATAATATAGAAAAGCTAAGAGGCTACGGCTTTACAATAATAGAGCCTGTCAGCGGATACCTTGCCTGTCAGACAACAGGAATGGGCAAAATGGCAGAGCCGAGCGTTCTGTACGACTATATAGAAGCAGAAATTGCAAGGGAAAAGGACTTAAAGGGTTTAAAAATCCTTGTAACTGCCGGTGCAACTCGACAGGCAATAGACCCTGTGCGCTATATCACGAACAATTCAACAGGCAAAATGGGCTACGCAATAGCAAAAGCGGCTATGCTAAGAGGTGCAGACGTTACTCTTGTAGCAGGCAAAACAGACTTGCCCGATATACCCTTTGTCACAATGAAAAAGATTGTTTCGGCACAGGATATGTTTGATGAGGTGACAAGCATTTCACACGAACAGGACATCATAATAAAAGCGGCGGCTGTAGCCGACTACACGCCGAAAGCGGTGAGTGACCAAAAGATTAAAAAATCGGACAAGAATATGTCAATACCGCTTGAAAGAACGCAGGATATTTTAGCGTACTTAGGCGAAAATAAAAGAGAAAATCAGTTTATCTGCGGCTTTTCTATGGAAACTGAAAATTTGCTTGAAAATTCAAGAAAAAAGCTTATCAAGAAAAATGTGGATATGATAGCCGCTAACTCTATCAAGGAGGAGGGCGCAGGCTTTGGCACAGACACAAACGTGCTGACGCTCATAACTGCTGACAGCGAAACAGCTCTGCCGAAAATGAGCAAGAGAGAATGTGCTGACAGATTGCTTGATGAAATTCTTAATAAGAAAAATAAAAGATAATTTTTTGTAATTTAATGTCTATTTTTGCATAAACGAAAAATAGACACGCTTGTATATGCTATATTTACAGAGTGTTAATAGTACATCATATCGTATAGGTATGCGTACTTCACATAATGGTATTCAACAGGAGGAATTGCAGATGAACAGTTTTGAAAAGCAGCAGCTTAAAATCTTTGCCTGCAAAGCAAGAATGGGTGTTATTCTCGGCACTTATAATGCAAAGTCAGGTCATCCGGGCGGCTCTTTGTCGGCAACCGATATTTTCACCTACTTGTATAATAAGGAATTAAACGTTGACCCCAAAAACCCGAAAATGGAGGATCGTGACAGATTTGTTCTTTCAAAGGGACACACCTGCCCCGGACTTTACGCAACGCTTGCACTAAAGGGATTTTTTGACTGGAGCGAGCTTGAGTCGCTTCGTCACGTGGGCGCTATGCTTCAGGGACACCCCGATATGAAAGGCACTCCGGGTATTGATATGAGCTCAGGCTCTTTGGGACAGGGCATTTCAGCCGCTTGCGGTATGGCTGTTTCTGCAAAAATGGACAATAAGGACTACAGAGTATATACACTTTTAGGCGACGGTGAATGCGAGGAAGGTCAGGTTTGGGAGGCAGCTATGTTTGCCGCTCACAACAAGCTCGACAACCTTGTGGTAATCGTTGACCAGAACGGCTTGCAGATTGACGGACCTGTAAGCGAGGTATGCGGAATTGAACCGCTTGACAAAAAGTTCGAGAGCTTTGGCTTTGAGGTTGTAAAAATCAACGGCCACTGCTTTGATGATATGGAAAAGGCTTTTGCAAAGGCAAGAGAAACAAAGGGCAAGCCGACAGCTATCCTTGCGCAGACAGTAAAGGGTAAGGGCGTTTCATTTATGGAAAATCAGGTCGGCTGGCACGGCACTGCGCCTAACAAGGAGCAGTTTGAGCAGGCAACGGCTGAGCTTGAAGCAGAGCTTAAAAGATTGGAGGCAACGGTATAATGGCACAGATGGTAACAAAGGCAACAAGAGAAAGCTTTGGCGAGGCTCTTTGCGAGCTTGCCAAAACAAACAAGGATATTGTAGTGCTTGACGCTGACCTTGCAGCGGCTACCAAGACTTCTATTTTCAAAAAAGCGTATCCCGACAGATTTTTCAACTGCGGTATAGCAGAGGGCAATATGATAGGCGTAGCGGCAGGACTTGCGGCTTCCGGTAAAATTCCGTTTGCAGCTTCGTTTGCAATGTTTTCAACAGGCAGAGCCTATGAGCAGATAAGAAACTCTGTCGGCTATCCGCACCTCAACGTTAAGATAGCCGGCAGTCACGCAGGTATCTCAACAGGCGAGGACGGCGCAACTCACCAGTGCCTTGAGGATATAGCTCTTATGAGAACAATCCCCGGTATGACAGTTTTAAATCCGTCTGACCACTACGAAATGATAGAGGCTGTAAAGGCAGCGGCAGAGATTAACGGCCCTGTTTATATCCGCCTTGCACGTCTTGCAACAGACAGCTTCAACGACCCTGACAACGGTTACAAATTTGAGCTTGGCAAGGGCATCACGCTTCACGAGGGCGACGACGTGGCAATTATCGCAACAGGCTTTATCGTAAACGAAGCGTTAAAGGCAGTTAAAAATCTTGAAAAAGAGGGCATAAACGCTCGTCTTATCAACATTCACACAATCAAGCCTATCGACAGAGAAATCATCATAAAGGCTGCAAAAGAAACAGGCAGAATAATCACCTTTGAGGAGCATAACGTAATCGGCGGTCTTGCAGATGCAGTTTGCGAGGTAACAAGCAGCGAGTGCCCTGTAAAGGTAACAAGAATCGGCGTAAACGACAGATACGGCTACAGCGGCCCTGCAAAGGAGCTTCTGCAAATCTTCGGCTTATGCCAGAGCAACGTAGAGGACGTCGTAAGACGTGTTGTAAGAGAGTAAAAGAACCACAAACGGCGGCACTTCTGCCGCCGTTATTTATTTTGCTTTTGCATTGCAAAAGCCGCCAAAATTATTCATTTTTCATTCTTCATCATTCATTATTCATTATATTTTAAAAATTAAGTATACACCCTTATTTTCCCACAAAAATCCCATATAATATCCCCGAGGTGTTCAAATGAAAATCCTTGTAATTCTGACAGGCGGTACAATCGGCAGTAAGGTAAGCGACAACATAATTGACGTTGATAATCCGGACAATATCAGGCTTTTGTCACTCTATAATCAAAGGTACGGTGATAATGTTGATTTTGAGGTGATTTCACCCCTTAATGTCCTTAGTGAAAATATGAATGCAAATATCTGGCAGTCGCTTTTAAACACGCTTTATAATATAAATACAGAGAATTATGACGGTATCATAATCACCCACGGCTCTGACACGCTGTCCTATACCGCATCAATTCTCGGCATAGCTCTGTGCGGTGTGAAAATCCCCGTAGTGCTTGTTGCGTCAAATTATGTTCTGACAGACAGCAGAGCAAACGGTGTAGATAACTTTTTCGGCGCAGTCGAGTTTATAAGGCAGTCCTCTATGTCGGGAGTTTTTGTGTCTTACAAAAATGACGGTGTGTGCGAAATCTACCTTTCAACAAGAATAGTAAAAGCCGACTGCTATCTCGATAAATTCAGAAGCTTTGACTCAGAGCCGCTTTGCAAAGTTGAAAACAAAAAGCTCATTATGAATAAAAAAATCCCCACCTGTGGCAGGGAAAAGGAAAATATCATAATCAAAAACAGCTTTGAAAATAAGGTCGCACTAATTTCACCCTATCCGTCAATAGACTACGGTATGTATCATTTTGACAAAAGCGTAAAGGCAGTTCTTCACCTGACATATCATTCGGGAACAGCCTGTGTTCAGGGCGAAAACAGCGTAATCGACTTTATTGCAGATTGCAAAAAACAGGGGATAGACGTTTATTTTTCTTCTCTTAAAAAGAACACAGCCTTGTATGACACAGCGCTTGAAATGCTCAAAGCAGGCGGTAAACCGCTTTACAACATAAGCGAGGAAGCCGCACTTGCAAAGCTGATGCTATGCTATAATCAGAAAAATACAGATGTAAATACGTTTTTAGAGAAAAACTATTTCTATGAAAGCATAGACTAAACGCAATACAGATTGCTGTCCCAGCAGGGGATATACGGGTGATGCCGCATATAGAATTTATAATCGGGGTTAATTTGGTGTATCAGCTTCGGCAGTGCAAAAATATCCTCACTGCGGTGATATATTGCAATGTTGAGCTTTGGCTTGTACTTTCTGATAGTATTTTCAGCACCCTTTATCGCTTCTGCTTCTGCGCCCTCAATATCCATTTTTATGTAGCTTGCCCTTTTGCCGTCAAGCAGACTGTCAACGGACGTAACCTCAACAGGCACACATTTTCCTGCACCTGAAATTGACGAGGCTCTTCCGCTTTTAGATGAAAACATCAGCGTTTTTTCACAGCTGTATGCGCCCTTGTTAAAAATGCTTGTGTTCCTCATATTTTCTGTGAATTTCTGCAGCTTTTTAAACGTCCTTTTATCAGGCTCAAGCGCAGTTATTGACGAGTATCTGCCGCCGCAGTAGTGTAAAAATTCCTCAATGGTATCTCCTCTGTAAGCACCAAGATCGACAAAATCTTCAATAGAGTTTAATTTTAAAATATTCTTAAAAACCTCGTCTTTGTAGCTTTCCATTTCAAAAAGATAAGAAAGCTTGCCTGTCAGCTGAAAGTTAATAGTGTTCTCAAAAACATGTTTTGACCTGTCGTCTGCAAGAAGATGATAGGTTTTTTCTATATTTTCAATATTAGCGTCAACAAATTCTCTGTTAAAAATGCTCTTGCCAAAAACAGGTACAGATGGCACAATCACCTCAAATTTTTCTGCAACTGACTTTATGTGAGTTATAACATCGTCAAGCTGACTTGCAAAGCATACCGCTATCAGAATATCGCCGAGCCTGTCGTGAGCCTGTGAAAGCGTTTCAACGGTAAAGCCGTGAAAGCTCTGCCCACGCACAAAATCGTCGCTTGCAATAACTGCCGAAATCTCAATATTCTGCTTTTCAAACTGAGCCAATACCTTGTCTGCACCGTCACCCATACCATAGATGACAATCGGCTTTTGCGACTCTTTAATTCTTTCCCAAGACGTTTTTTCATTAGTTATAAAAAGCGACATACGCACAGTCCTTTCAAAATCCTTTTCTACATTATATAACAAAGTAAAGACAATTTCAATTTTCTTTTTATTAAAAATCATCACATCAAAATTCTTAAAACCATAAATTTACCAAAAATTTACCACAATACTACTGCTTCATTGACATTTTATTCAAAAAAGCCTTGACTTTTATTTTTGTTGATTTATAATAAGAGGTAGTGAAATTTATTTTTTATTATATAAAGGAGAATTTTTTATGAACAGATTAAAAGATAAGGTAGCTATTGTTACAGGTTCAACAAGCGGTATCGGCATCGGTATTGCAAGACTTTTTGCAGCTGAGGGCGCAAAGGTTGTTATCTGCGGCAGACGTCAAGAGAAAGGACAGGCAGTCGTTGATAGAATTACAGCTGAGGGCGGCGAGGCTTGGTACCATTTTATGGACATCACAGACACAAAGAGCGTTGAGGATCTTTTTGCAGACACAGCAGAGAAGTTCGGCAGAATTGACATTCTTGTAAACAACGCTGCAAACGTTGCACTTAAAGACGGCAGAGTTGACGAGCTGACAATCGAAATGTGGGACGGTATTTTCCAGAGCGATATGAGAGGTACCTTCTATGCTACAAAGTGCGTTCTGCCATATATGCAGAAGAACGAAAACGGCGGTGCTATTGTAAACATCGGTTCAATGGCTTCCTGCGGCGGCGACTTAGGCTCAACAGCCTATGCTTGTGCAAAGGCAGGTGTTGACCTGCTCACACAGGCAACAGCTCTTCAGTACGGCAAGCAGAATATCCGCTGCAACTGCGTGAGACCCGGTCTTATCGTTACTCCCGAGAACGAGGCTTATGTTCCGCAGGCTGTTAAGGATATCTTCACAAGCAACATTATGGTAAACCGTTACGGTTGTCCTGAGGATATCGGTCATATGTGCGTTTACCTTGCAAGTGATGAGGCAGCATATGTAACAGGTCAGATTGTAAACGTTGACGGCGGTCTTAACTCACACGTTCCGACAGTTGCACAGTTCAAGCAGCTCAACTCACGTACTTGGTAATATAACCAATTTATGGATTTAACCTTTAAAACGGAATACGGCAAATTTAACTTTCGTGTCGGCGCTGTTATCATTAAGGATAACAGGGTGCTTGTCGTAAAGAACGAAAACGCACCGTACTACTACAGCGTAGGCGGCAGGGTGAAGTTCGGCGAAAGCTGTGAAGAGGCTGTAATGCGAGAGGTAAAAGAGGAGCTTGGCATTTCGCTTGAGATTTCAAGACCCGCATTTTTTCACGAGAGCTTCTTTGATGAAATGGTAACAGGCGAGCATTATCACGAGGTATGTATGTACTACCTGATGAAGCCGCCGCTTGATATATCAGAAATCCGCTGTTTTTCTGTTGCAGATAACGGCAGCAAGGAGTCGCTTGAGTGGCTGCCGATACAAGAGCTTGACAATTACTGCGTATTCCCCGAATTTTTCAAAAAAGAATTATTAAACCTTACACAAGGCATCAAGTGTATAGTTAATAAGTAAAAGCAGCCTTCGACTGAGATAGCTAAAAATCAGTCGAAGGCTTTTGTTTTTGGCTGCTTTTCGATAGCTGTGAGCCTAATTCACAATTACTTCTATCGGAAAAGTACCGTTTAATGAATAATGAATGATGAATGATGAATGATGAATAATTTTGCCTTCCCTCTGCAAAAAGCCTAAATAATAAGGTTTTATCTACCTGTCAAAGAAAACACCGAACACCTGTATTCCGATACTCACAAAACCAAAACTCAACACCGTTATAGTTCATCTTTTCAGATTGTGAAATAAGCTCCCATCCATCGCACAAATCAAGATTTACAAAGAATTTGTCGGCAGGCATTAAAGCATCAACCTTTGTTACATACGCTTTTTTGCAATAGGGAAGAAGTTCCCTGTAAATCATCTCACCGCCGATAACAAAAACATCGTCACTGTTGTAGCTTTTAAGAGCTTCTGATAATTCCTCTAAATCACTACAGACAATGCAGTCGGATCTGCTAAGCGTTTTGCTAAGAACAATATTAGTCCTTTGCGCAAGCGGTTTTGAGTTCGGGAGTGAAAGCATTGTGTTTCTGCCCATAACAACAATTTTTCCTAAGGTTTTGCTTTTGAAAAATTCCATATCCTTCGGAATGTGAAACAAAAGCTCGTTGCCCCGTCCGATTCCCCAATTTTTGTCAACAGCCACAATGCAGTTCATAGTCAGTCACCCTTTTTAAGCTTGACGAGCATTTCTGAAACGCTAATTTTTCTGACAGGGTGCACAAGGTACGGCTCTATCTGTGCAAGCGGTTCAAGCACAAACGTGCGCTTGTGCATCTCGGGATGCGGAATTTTCAGCTCATCTGTGAAAATCACTTCATCGCCGTACATCAGAATATCAACGTCAAGCGTTCTTTCGCCCCAGTGCCTTGTCCGTACTCTGCCACAGAGCTTTTCTGTGTCGGCACAAAAGCGTAACAGCTCCTTCGGTGTGAGTATAGTTTTGATTTTTACAGCACCGTTTAAAAAGTCAGGCTGATCTGTCACTCCGTAAGGCTTAGTTTCTATATAGTCGGATTTACAGATGCCCTTGATGTACGGATTTTTCTCAATCTCGCTCCATACGGTATCAAGGTTCTTTTCTCTGTCGCCTAAATTTGAGCCGACAGCAAGGTAGCATACGTTCCACCCTCTTGTGACAGTCAGTGTGACATCTGAAAATTTTGTCGGAATAGGAGCGTTAGGCTTGTGAACGGTAAGCGTTATACTGTCAATTTTTGAGAATTTTACCAAAATATTTTTAGCAAGCTCGTTTGCAAGCGTTTCTATCAAATCATATCTGTTGCTTTTTGAAAATTCTGCGATAAAGCAGGCAACCTCTGCGTAGTTTACCGTCTTGCTCAGATCGTCACCGCAAAGCGAGGTGTCAAGCGTAATTTCACAGTCAACGCTGAAAAGCTGACCGTTCTTTTTTTCGCTTTCAAGCACTCCGTGATACCCGAAAAACTCAATGCCGCTTACTATTATTTTATCCATTTTCTTTCCTCCAGAACAGATTTTGTCACTTTAACAGCGTCACAGTTTTCAGAAATATCGTGAACACGCACAAATGACGCACCCTTCATAATGCCGATAACGGTAGTAGCCACAGTGCCGACAGCACGTTCATCCACACCTTTGTCAAGGGTAAGTCCGATAACCGATTTTCTCGACGTTGCGATCATAACAGGATAGCCGAGAGCGCAAAGCTGTTGAGTGCGGTTTATCACCTGCAAATTCTGCTCATAGCTTTTTGCAAAGCCGACGCCGCCGTCAAGAATGATGTTCTCTTTTTTTATGCCCCACTTTTCTGCAATAGCAAGGCTTTCCTTGATATCAGCAATAAAATCATCAAAAAAGCAGTTGTATTCACTTGTTTTTCTGTTGTGCATAAGGCAGTAGGGGAGGTTTGCTTCAGCCACAGTCCGAGCCATTTTTTCGTCATATTTTAAGCCCCATATATCGTTTATAAGGTCAATTTGTCCTGCGTTTGCTTTGATAACACCGCTTTTGTAGCTGTCAAGAGAAACAGGCACGTCAAAACGCTCTCTTATTGCAGAAATGACAGGCGCAACTCTTTCTATTTCTTCATCATCGGAAATTTTAGTGTGTCCCGGTCTTGTTGATTCACCGCCGACATCAATTATATCTGCGCCCTGCTCAATCATTTTCTCTGTGTGAAAGAGTGCCTTGTCAACGCTGTTGAAATTCCCACCGTCAGAAAATGAGTCGGGAGTGACGTTTAAAATTCCCATTATATACACGTTTTTGTCGGTGTCAAACTCTTTACCTCTGATTATCATAAATCTACTCCCTTGTTTCTTTTGTCCTCGCTCCAGTTGCAATCTGAATATGCCTTACACATAAAGCAGTTTCTGCTTTTCTTGTCGGCAAATCTCAGAATTTTGCAAAGCTCGTCTGCGTTTTCCTTGTCGTTATGGTGAGAAACAGCGCTTGTGATTTTTTCGATTTCATCAAAGCCAAAGCCACATTCAGCTAAAATTTCACCTGCGATTTTACCGCTTTCAACAGCGTGGTCTGTGTGCAGTCGGTACGCTCTTTCTCTGCCGATATCGTGCAAAAGTGCCGTTGCGTAAATTATCTCTTTGTCTAAGCTGATATTATTCTCAAGCGAAAATATATACATTATTCGTGCAACGTCTAAAAGATGCTCAATGTTGTGCTTGCAAAAAATCCGCTTTTTTTCGGCTTTTGCAAGTGCGTCAAGCGTACTTTTAAACGTCTTGTTTTCTAAAATTCTGTTTACTCTATTCAAGACTTATTAGCTCCCTGACATATTTTTGAAGCTGTAAATTCCCCTTAAACTCACCACGAGAGGACGAGGTTACGGTTTTACTGCCGATTTTCTTAATTCCCCTCATCGTCATACAGGTATGCTCGGCTTCAACGATTACAAGCACACCTTTAGGGCAAAGCTCGTCATTTATTGCGTCTGCAATCTGGTTAGTCATCTGCTCCTGAATTTGCAGACGTCTTGCAAAAACCTCGACAACACGTGCTAATTTGCTAAGACCGACAACCTTGCCGCTTGGAATATACGCAATATGCACTTTTCCGAAAAACGGAAGCATATGATGCTCGCAAAGCGAGTGAAAGGAAATATCCTTTTCAAGAACAACCTCTGCGTCTGTTGCGGTGAAAACCTTAGAAAGGTGCGTTTTTGCGCTGTCGTCATAGCCTGATGTCAGCTCCTCGTACATCTTGGCAACTCGCAGGGGCGTTTCAAGCAGTCCCTCTCTGTTCGGATCTTCGCCGATAGCCTCTAAAAGCATAGTAATAGCAGTCATAGCCTTTTCTCTGTCAACCATAGCTTTTGCTCCTTTATTACAAAAAAACAGGATAGCACAAGCTACCCCGTTAAACAATTTTTAAAATTAGCTCCAGCGGGATGCAAGGCTCATACCGCAGGCAAACCTTTCGTCCCTTTGACAACTCCCCGTTCAAAGGACACTTCACGCACAAGCCTCTACTCTGTGAATAAGAAAATTATAGCACATAAATATATTTTGTCAATGAAAAAACTGTTGCTTTGAGTTATTTATTTATGCTTTTCGCTTTGCGAAAAGCCACCGAAATTATTCATTATTCATCATTCATTATTCATTAAAAATCCAATAATTCTTTTCTTTAAATTCTGATTGATTTTTTTAAAAGAATTCATTATAATATAATATAGAATATACGAAAGGAGCTGTCGATATGCCAAATGTTAAGCCTATTTCAGATTTAAGGGACTATTCTGCTGTTCTTAGTGACGTGGCTGTTGGTTCTCCGGTGTTCTTAACAAAAAACGGAAAGGATTGCTATGCAATAGTTGATATTTCAGAGCAAAGGGAATACGAAAAGGCGAAGTCTGCATTAAGGCTTATGTGTGAGCTTGAAAAGGGCAGAAAATCAGGAGAGGAAAAAGGGTGGCTGTCCGACAGTGATGTAAGGACACATTTCAAAGAAAGAGCAACCTTATTTATTATATAGTTTGATTTGCTTTAGAAAGCAAAATTATTCATCATTCATTATTCATTAAAAAACCGCACCACACAAGAAAAATCACTGTGTGGTGCGATATTTTTTGCATATAAAAATCAAAGCAATTATGAATTATGCATTATGCATTCTCTAAACCTTTTCCGTGAATAATCCCCGACAGCGGCTTATACAGGAAGAACGTCACAACCGAAACCATAATTCCCTTAATAATGTTAAACGGTGCAACGCAGAACACGCAGAACGTGAATGTGTCTGTAATCATCGGCACAATGTCCTTGCCCATCTGAATAATCTGCTCAATCGGCATAAATGCAGAGTACATCGGAATAAGCACAAAGGCGTTAAGCACAACGCCCATAATTGTCATAGCGACAGTGCCTGTAATCATTCCGATAATTGCAAATTTGCGTGATTTGTTGAATTTGTAAATAAGAGATGCAGGCAATACAAGCGAAATACCGATTAAAAAGTTTGCAAGCTCGCCTACGCCGCCTGTGCTTGTGCCCTTGATAACAAACTTGATAAGGATTTTTACAAATTCAATCGCAACGCCGGCAACAGGACCAATGCTGAAGCTGCCGATAAGTACGGGGATTTCCGAAAAATCAAGCTCGTAAAAGGCAGGGGCAATAAAAGTCAGCGGAAATTCAAAAAACATAAGAGCCGCCGAAAGTGCCGCAAGCATAGCCGTTACTACTAATTTTCTTGTACGTTCCTTTTGTGTTGTCATATTATATGACCTCCTATAATGAAATAATTACAGAAGTTGTCAATAAAAAAACTCCGCAGAAAACTGCGGAGCAAAGAAGCACATAAAAAGATGCACACACAATGTAATGCACCGATATATGTTGTTCCTCTTTCATCCGGACTGTACCGTCGGTATCGGAATTTCACCGATTCAACCAAAAGGCTCGTGGACTATAACCACCGGTGGGGAATTTCACCCCGCCCCGAAGACAACTTATCTGTCCTTATCATTATAATTCTGTATGCAAAAAATGTCAATACAAAAATTATTTTCTTTTCATCTGACTTAGCTTTTCCTTTAGCTTTTTGTCAATCCGATTGCTTTCACGTGCTTTCTGAATTGCTTTGTTGTATGTCCAATCGTCAAGGCTTGAATTGTCTAAATATAAAAGCGTCTTGTCACACTGCTTTGCAAGTGCAGTTGCCACAAGCCACGCCTGTGCCATCTTTACATAATAATGCTCGCTTTTTACGCTGTCTGTCCTTTTTAAGACCTCGTCAATGTAAGTATCGTCAAGGTAGTATGTCATCATCATAACAACGGCAAAGCGAATGTGCCAAGGATTTTCCGATTTCAGGTAAATATTCAGATGTTCAAAAAATTCGGGCAGAAATTTCTTAGTCTGCTTTAGGCTGCTGCAAAACGAGTCGTTCACCGCCCAGTTGTCGATTAGTCCGACAAAGCTGTCAACAAGAGAAGAAAACTCCTCAAAGCTGTTGCATTTTATAAGTCCCGTCACAATGCCTTTTATCATAATTTCTTCGTAATAATCGCTTTTGCATACAGATAAAAACGACAGGGGAGAACCCTTTGAAATTTCCCTTGCTATCTCTCTTAGCTTCGGCAGACGTACTCCGAGTATTTTTTTCTTCGGATAATCGGGCAGAAGTCTGCTGTGAAAATCTTTGTACTCACTGTCGGAAAAGCTTTTTAAATACTCTGCAAATTCATCAAAGCTATTGCTGTTCCAATTATGTATTTTCAATTCCATATCAGAATATAAATCATATAAATCAAAAATCAAGCTCTCTTGATTTGTCTGTGTTTTCTATAATTGCCTTTTTAACCTCTTCAATCTGTTTTTGCGCACTGCCGTCAAGCTTTCTTCTCCAGAACGGCATTTTAACAAGTCCCACAAGCGTTCCTATTCCGTAGGCAACGTGAAGAATGGGGAAAATAAAGGGCAAAAGCAAAAACTGCGGATGTACCTTTTTTACCGTGCAGCAGCCTACGGAATTTACAATGTCAAACATTGCGTAAAGGCAGGTAAGCACAAGCAGAGGGGTTGTAAAGCCAAGACAGGCAATCACAACGCAAAGTATAAAGGCGGCGACAAAAAGAGCCGGCACAAAGTGATAATACGACAAGCACTCCTTGCAAACGCCGAAGGTAAGCCCTATCCAGTAGCCGTTGCCGTACTTCTGCTTAATCATATCGCTCATAGTACCTCTTGCGTGTTGGAACGAGATAATATCGGGACAGCTGCACAGATTGTAGCCAGCCTGTCTTATTCTGTAGTGAAGCTCGTTGTCCTCCGTTCTGCCCAAGTCCTCGTTAAAGCCGCCGACCTCTGCAAAAACCTCACGTCTGTATGCGGCGTGAAACAGCGAGTCAAGGTATTCCTTTTTAACAGGAGCACGTCTGTAGGTTGCAACCGAGCTGCCGAAAAGCGAGTCCTCAGCCGCTAAAAGTGTGAGCTTCCAGTGCGTCATACCGTCTGTAATGTTCGGTCTGCCGCCGCCTACAACGTATTCACCGCTTTTTATGTTAAGCACGTTTCTTGAAATAAAGTTTCTCGGGATTTTAGCGTGTGCGTCAACTCTTATGATAATATCGCCCTTTGCCTCTTTGAGCGCAACGTTCCACGAGCAGGCTTGTCTGTGCTTTTCACAGGTTAGAATTTCTACTCTGCGAAAGCCGTATTCGGTAGCTTTGAATTCCTCCATAATGTCACGTGTCGAGTCGGTGGAACAGCCGTCAACAAGTATAACCTCGATTTTTTCGTGAGGGTAATCCTGCATAGAAAAATCTCTGAAAATTCCGTTTAGTATCGACTCTTCGTTATACGCTATCATACATAGTGAAACAATCATAGCCGGTATCCTTTCTGAAAAACAAATAGGCAAAATGCCTGTACCAATCGTATAATATAGCCTAAACCTCAGCTATTGTCAAGTTTTCGGCTGTCTGCACAGCGTTTGTTCTGATTTCATTATAGATTATCCATTTAAGGCTCACTGAAAGCGACATAGCAAAATACGGCACGGTATATATAAGCGGAATTATAACAATGCTCAGAATTATCCAGCCGATAAAAGAAAGTATGAGCTTTAATACGCTTTTTCTGTATCTTTTCATTATGACAGCAGATTTTTTAAAATACTCCGAGGATTTCTGACTGTCGTCTGAAAAGAATAAGCCGAAAGAGGCAAAGTATCTTAAAAATAATGCGAAAAACAAAACGATAAACAGGGCGGCTATCACACAGCCGACCACTGTATAAAACATATCACCCTGCGAAAAGAATATTCTTGCAGATATAAACAAAACAAGGCAGGGCAAAAATCTTATCAGCAGGTTAAGGTTAAAAAGCATCGCATTTGCATATAGCCTTTTGCTGTCAAAATAATAAAAAATATCAGAAAATACACCGTCACCTGTTTTTGAAGAGTTAAAATAAAACCTTAAAAAGCCGTTAATAACAGGCGAGCAGAAAACGGCAAAAATCCACGTCAGAGTGTTTATTGTTATCAGACGCACCGTTTCATCAAATGATAGTGCGTGACCGTCCTCAAAATAAGCTTCTCCTACGGCTGTGCAGATTAGAAAATATCTGCAAAGGTAGATAAGCAGTACAAACATCATCAAAACGGCAAAAACACCGACAGCCTTGCCGAAATTACCGTTTTTAAGAATTTCTCTTGCCTGATTTTTTATGTTCTTTTCTGCGTTCAAAACGACACCGCCTGTTGCATTATAATTTTTCTGTGAACAGCTTATACATAGCCTCTAAGCAGATCTGAGCATGTTTAAAGAATTTTTCCTCATCAAGGCTCTCGTCTGCGTTGTGCATATTGCATTTATCGTCAGGAAAAACAGGCCCGAAGGCTACGCCCTTACCACCGAGCTTTCTGGCGTACGTTCCACCGCCTGTTGAGTAAATCTGCGGCTTTTCGCCTGTTACACTCTCATAAGCCTCAGATAAAAGACCGATTAGCCTTGAATCCTCATCAATCACAAGCGGAGTGCTGTGGGTGATTGTCTTTACGTGAAGTCCCTCCTGCATAGCGGCAAATATAATACGGCTCAGTATTTTTTTACCGTCCATTGTAACAGGGTAACGCACGTCAAGCGTTGCGGTAGCATAGGAGTCTGTAATGTGAACAGTGCCGACATTTACGGTTAATTGTCCCGATGAAGAGTCACGCATTTTAATTCCGAGCGAATTTCCGTTTATCTCGTTATTTATACGGCAGTTTAAAAAAGTGCAGATGCTTCCGAGTGAATTGTAAGTAAAGTTGTGCGACAGCAGATTTACAAGCGCAGTTGCGGCATTAAAGCCCTTTTCCGGCTCACAGGCGTGAGTAGCCTTACCTTTGCTCAGCACCATAAGTCCGTCTATAGTGTAGTGAAATTCAAAGCTGCCGTCACTCGCATCAGCTAATCGCAGAAGCCTTTGATCCTCAGCCTCTGTGCAGTCAAGCATAGCATACGCAGTGTCCGGTACTGCGTTTACAGCCTTGCCCGAGTGAAACTCGGTAAGCACCGTGCCGTTGTGAGTGTCTGCATATATTTCAACCTGCAAAATTCCCTTTTCACAGCGGCATATTCCGTAGTTGCTGTCGGGAGTAAACGACATATCGGGCATAGCTTCACTCTTAAAGTATAAATCCATATCCTCCATACCGTTTTCTTCAGATGTGCCGAAAATCGCCCTTAGTGTGTTTTCGCCCTCTATACCGCTGTCCTTGAGCGCTTTAAGGCAATAAAGCGTAACAATAGCCGCACCCTTGTCGTCTGCCACACCTCTGCCGTAGAGCCTGCCGTTTTTCCTTGTCAGCTCAAAGGGCTGCATTGTCCAGTTGTTGCCCTGTGGCACTACGTCAAGATGAGTAAGCACACCGCACAGCTTATCGCCGTTGCCAAGTTCTGCATGCCCTGCCTTATCCTCAACGCTTTTTGTCGCAAGTCCGAACTGCTTTGCTCTTTCAAGCATGAAGTCAAGAGCCTTTTTACAGGCATCAGGGTTATAATCGGCAACAGATTCAAGCTCAACAAGTGTGGCTAAGTCTTTAAGTATATCGTCCTTATATTTTAAAATATTTTCGCCAAAGCTCATAAAACCACCTCATAAACAAAATTATAAATATATATGCTTTACGGTCTGCAAATAATATAGTATAATACTGCTGACAATTCATTATAGCACAAACATTTTCTGATTGCACTATAATATTGAGAAAATTCATCTGTTTTTCGCAGAATTATACTAATTTCTGATGAAAAGTAGACTTATATTGGCGAGGATAATTTTTGCAGGACAAGGCGGAGGACGCCGCAAGGCTGACGCCTTGCAAGGACGACAACGCAGTACTGCGGAAATTAGACCGCAAATATTGTCTGCTTTTTATTAGATATTAGTATTACACGAAAATGATAAGGAAAGTGAAAAAGTATGAAAACGAGCCATTTTTTTGCGATGCTCTCACGAATGAAGTACATAAACCGCTGGGGACTAATGAATAATACTACAAAAGAAAATATCAGCGAGCACAGCCTTCAGACGGCGATGATTGCACACGCACTTGTCTTAATTCACAACAGACGCTTCGGCGGCGATTTAAACGCAGAACGAGCTATGCTTTTAGCCGTATATCACGACACAAGCGAAATAATTACAGGCGATATGCCTACACCTGTGAAGTACTTTAACCCCTCTATAGTTTCAGCCTACAAGGCGGTTGAAAAGACGGCACAGCAAAAGCTTCTGTCAATGCTCCCCGACGATTTACAGGACGATTACAGGTCCGTTATCATTTATGACGAAAAGGATAAGCAGCTCTGGAAATTTGTAAAGGCGGCTGACAAGCTGTCTGCGCTTATAAAGTGTATAGAGGAAATAAAAATGGGCAACAGCGAATTCACCTCTGCAAAAAAGTCGATAGAAAATGCGATAAACAATTTGAATATGCCCGAGGCTCAGGTCTTTATGCAGGAATTTATACCGTCATTTTCCTTAACGCTTGACGAGCAAAGCTGAAAGATTAAAAATATGTAAAAATTTCAAGAAATCCGTCAAAAAAGAGCGATTTTTCGTATTTAGAATTATATTAGGGTGCAGTATGTAGTATAATTGTCAGAAGTTAATACGATGAGATGTTGCGTCTTTACAGCTTAGATATACTGAAAGGTGGAGTATTGTGGCAAATAACAGCAGCGGAAAACCGCAGAAAACAAATTTTGTTGACATCAGCTCTTCGTCACAGGTAACCCGTGTCTACAAGAAAAAGGGCAGAACACTGAGAATAGTGTCGTTAGTTTTGTCTGTTTTAATGCTCTTTTCGGGCTTAGGACTGATTTACTACTATTCTGTGCTTGATTCACTCAACTTTGACGATTTTAATTCAAATAAAAACGATACAAAGCCTGTATCAAATAATGAAAGCACAACACCGCCCGAGCTTATACTAAACGGCAACGTGTTGGGCGACGGCGAGCTTTTAAGCAACCCAAAGGTGCTTAACATTATGATTTTCGGTCAGGACAGCGCGTCGGGCGGCACTGAAAAGTACGGCAGAAGCGACACTATGATTTTAGCCTCTATCGACAAAAAGAGCAAAAAAATCAAGCTCACTTCCTTTATGCGTGACACTGTGGTTACAATCCCCGGCTACTATGACGCAAAGCTCAACGCTTCCTACAGCTTAGGCGGCGCAGAGCTTGCAATTCAGACGATTGAAGCAAACTTCGGCGTAAAAATCGACCGCTACGTAATTGTTGACTTCAAGAGCTTCCGCTCGATTATAAATGTGCTGGGCGGCATTGATATAGAGCTTACACAGGACGAAATCGACTATATCAACTTCCAGTCATATATTAACAATCAGACAGATACAAGAAACGAGATTACTTCTCCACCCGGCATTGTCCACTTAAACGGCAGACAGGCGCTGTGGTATGCACGTAACCGAGGCTATCAGGAGGACGAGCATCCCGAATTTGTAGTAGCAGGCGACGACCACGACAGAACGGCACGTCAGAGAAACCTCATCAACAACATCTTCTCGAGCTTCAAAAATGCATCGTTACCGCAGATTGTTCAGATTGTAGGCGAGGTAGGTCCGCTTGTTACAACAAACTTTAAAAAAGAAGAAATCACACTGCTGGTAAGCGGTGCGCTTAACTACCTAAAGTATGATATTGAAGAGCTTTCGGCAACTCCGCTTGATAAGCTCGGAGTATTCTGGAAGTACGAAAGATACGCCTCCCTCGGTTCTGTGCTTGAGATAACAGACTGGGATATGTGCAGGGCGAGCATAGCGCAGTTTATCTACGGTGACCTGCTGTCGGGCTCAGTTGCCGACACAACGGCGGCTTAATAAATCGGAGAATAAATTATGGTTATAGAAGAAACTAAAACAACAAAAAGAATAAGAATAATCCAGTGCATACTCTTCCTTTTCGAGATTATTCTGCTCACACTGCCGTATATCGGCGGAATGATTGACGGCAAGTACAGGTACTTCACCTGCATAGATTTGATTTTCGGCAATACTGAAAATCAAATGCCCTTAGTTATTCGGTTAGCGTCAGTTGTATTTCTGATAATCCCGATAGTCGGCTTTTTTGCCGCGTCCTTTGACAAAACGAGGAATATCAAAAATATAATAGGAATAGCAGGCTCGGGCATAGGAGTGTGCGCTATCGTCATTATGATAGGCGGTGAAGCGTTGGCACTCGGCTCAATGCTTTCACTTCTTTTGTATCTTATAACTTTTTTTGTATCAATGCTCGGAGTATTCAGCAGGATACTTCCGAATAATTCAACCGGTAAATGATGATAATCTCCGTCTGACATTCGTCGGGCGGAGACTTTTTTCGTTTAATGAATAATGAATAATGAATGATGAAAAATGAATAATTGCACACACAGAAAAAAGCCTCCCTTGTGTAAGGGGAGGTGGCACGAAGTGACGGAGTGTTGTGGGTAATGTGCAAAACTCACCGTACAATCAAAGTGTTAGTAAAGGCATAAATCTTGTGCTATTGTGTCGGCTATGCCGACAGCTTTTCTACGAAAAGCACAATCCCTCAGTCGGCAAAGCCGACAGCTTTCTCCGAAAGCGGGAACCCTTTTGTCAGCGTAGCTGACATTTCCCCTGTCAGGGGAATTTCCCTAAACACCGGGAGCCTACGCATAACCTAACTTTTGAAAAAGAACCCCATTGAAATAAAACCAAAAATTCCTTTTTTCAAAAAAAAAGAAAATACTATAATAAAGATGAATTTCACCAATGAAACAAGAAGTTAAAAACACAAGTAACCAATTTGTTACAAATAATTACAACTTTTTCGTTATACTGCACTGAAAGAATGTAAACGTTTTATGAAATGTGCTTAAAAACTTTATTTTTTACTAAATTTAGGGTTGATTTTTTGTTTTATCGGTGTTATAATAATTACAAATTTGTTACAGAGTTAAAAAACTCACAAAATATTCGGCTGAATATTCAGCTTTAAAGGCTTTTTATGATTACAAAATATTACAGGAGGTATTATAAAAATGGTGAAGAGCATCGCTAAAATCAAAAGAATTGTTTCAATTCTGATGATTGTTGCAATTCTTGCCGGTATGTGCGCAACAGGCACAATTACGGCACACGCTTCAAGCACCGGCATAGGACTTGCCAACTGGGCGTTAAACGCCTACTACAGCAGCTGGGCATACGTTTACGGCGGCACTTCTCCCGGAGCTGTTGACTGCTCGGGACTTATCTGGACGTACAACGGTGTGGGCGGCTCACGCTGTGATATGATGGGCGCATCCCCCTGCACAGGCTCGGTATCAAGCGGTATTCCGAATATCCACGGTCTTGGACTTTATCAGCCGGGTCACGTTGGTGTTTATGTAGGCAGCGGTATGGCTGTTGACGCAAGAAACGAGTACTACGGCGTATGCTATGAAAGCGCGTACGGCAAAAGCTGGACAAACTGGTTCTATGTTTCGGGAGTTTCTTACCCCGACACAGGCTGGGAGGAGTTCGGCGGTCAGTACTTCTACTACGAAAACGGCGAGTATTTAACAGATACAGAAAGAACTATTGACGGCGTAACCTACAGCTTCGGCTCAGACGGTGCTTCAGATAAAGCACCGGGTGATATGGGCAGTGTAGCAGAAAAACCTGTCACCGATAATTCACAATCAAGCAATAATTCTTCTCAGGAAGAAAACAACTCACAGCAAAAGCCTGCTGAGGAAGAAGAACAAGAGCCAAAGCAGGAGTACTACAGAAACGGCGACAGCGGCGACAAGGTTACTGAAATTCAGGAAAGACTTGCAGAGCTTGGCTACTACAACGGCGAGATAAGCGGATACTTTGACGACAGCACAGAAGAGGCTTACATAGCATTCCAGAGGGCGGCAGGAGTATCTGTTGACGGAGTAGCCGGCACAGATATGGACGTACTTTTCTCAGAGGACGCACCTTATGCCCCACAGGAAGAAACAGAGCCTGAAACAGAACCCGAAACAGAGCCTGAAACTACAGCTCCCGAGGTGCAAAAGTTATCATACGAAATCGGTGACGAGGGCGATGTAGTAGGCGAAATTCAGTATGCGCTTTATGAGCTTGGCTACTATGACGGCGATATAATCGGCGTATTCGGCGAGCTTACAGAGCAGGCTGTCAAGGATTTCCAGTCAGCAAACGGACTTGAAGCAACAGGCGTTGCAGACGAAGAAACAATTGCACTGCTGAGAAGCGGTGACGCAGTAGCCGCAGAGATTGAGGAAGAAACAGAGCCTGAAACGCAAGCGCCTACAGAAGAGGAAACAGAACCGAGCCTTTTGGCTACAGCTCCGACAGACGCTGAAATCGTTGCAACAGTAACACCTGCTCCTCTTGAAAAGGGCGCAGAGGTTTCTAAGGACACAGTTTTAAAAACGAACAATCTTGCAAGTAAGGCACTTGACGGAGTAAAGCCGAAAACAGTACCCGCAAGCAAAACAGAGGGTTCATTCGGCATTGTAATTTTAACGCTTCTGGGCGTTGCGCTTATCGGAGTTGCTTTCTTAACCGTTTACAGAAGAGAACGCAAGTACATTCAAAGAAAAGAAGCAAGAATAGCAAGAGAGCAGGAAAAAAGATATATTTAATCAATACATAAAAAGCTGTGGTGAAAACTACAGCTTTTGTTTTTAGAAAAGATTGACTTTAAACAGTCGAGGGGGGATAGTTTGTTTTTAATTAAAAGGGTGCTTCAACATCTATTTCGTATTATAAATATATTGTAATGAATAATGAATGATGAAGAATGAATAATGAAGAATTTTTCGTAAAGCGAAAAGCATAAATAAATAACGCACCGCACCAGCCGGCGCGTTGTGTCGGCGGCTAAAGGATTCCAAAGGGTCACTGACCCTTTGGTCGTTTAGGGATAGAGGATTTTTAAGGAGAAAGGGAATCGAAATCCCTTTCTCCTTAAATCTGCTTTCTTTTGCAACTTTTCTTTTCAGATAAAAGAAAAGTTGAGAAACGTATGATAAAGATGAATTTTAAAACAGGAAATATAATCCATAATATAGATTAAACCAAAAATTTTCTTTTCTTCCTTTTCTTTTCAAAAAAGAAAAGGAAATGCTATAGTAAAGCTGAATATTACCAAGTAAACAAAATTATCCATTACAATAAGAAGAGTAAACCTCTTGAATATTCATAAATTTTAGTAAAGGCTGACTTTAAACAGTCGAGGGGGGATAGTTTGTTTTTAATTAAAAGAGTGCTTCAACATCTATTTCGTATTATAAATATATTGTAATGAATAATGAATGATGAAGAATGAATAATGAATAATTATACACACTCAAACCTCTTGAATATTCATAAATTTATGTTATAATATGCAAAAGCGGATTTTACAACATCAAAAAACGGAGGTATAAATATGAAAATCGAAACAAAATGTATTCACGAGGGCTACAAGCCTCAAAAGGGCGAGCCGAGAGAAGTGCCGATTTACCAGAGCACAACCTTTAAGTACGATACAAGCGAAGAAATGGGCAAGCTGTTTGACCTTGAAGCAGAGGGTTATTTCTACACAAGACTTCAGAACCCGACAAATGACGCAGTAGCCGCAAAAATCGCCTCGCTTGAGGGCGGCGTAGCCGCAATGCTCACATCATCGGGACAGGCGGCAAACTTCTTTGCAGTGTTCAATATCTGTGAGGCGGGCGACCACTTCATCGCATCGTCAAGCATCTACGGCGGCACTTATAACCTCTTTGGCGTAACGCTCAAAAAGATGGGCATTGAATGTACGTTTGTCGATCAGGACCTGCCCGAGGAGGAGCTTGACAAGTACTTCAAGCCGAACACAAAGCTCTTATTCGGCGAAACAATCACAAATCCGACAGTATCTGTTCTTGATATAGAAAAGTTTGCAAGAGTTGCCCACAAGCACAACGTTCCGCTTATCGTTGACAACACATTTGCAACTCCGGTTAATTGCAGACCGTTCGAGTGGGGAGCAGACATTGTTACACATTCAACGACAAAGTATATGGACGGTCACGCAGTAGGCGTTGGCGGCTGTATTGTTGACAGCGGTAATTTTGACTGGATGGCAAATGCCGAGAAATACCCCGGACTTACAACTCCCGATGAGTCATACCACGGCGTTACATACGCAGAGCGTTTCGGCAAGGGCGCATACATCACAAAGGCTACCGTTCAGCTTATGAGGGACTTAGGCTGTATTCAGTCACCGCAGAACGCATTTTACTTAAACCTCGGACTTGAGTCTTTACCGCTGAGAATGGCACAGCACTGCAAAAACGCACTGAAAATCGCAAAATTCCTGCAAGGCCACGAAAAGGTAGCGTGGGTAAACTACCCCGACCTTGAAAACGACAAGTATCATTCTCTTGCAGAAAAATATATGAAAAACGGCTCGTGCGGAGTAATCGCCTTCGGCTTAAAGGGAGGCAGGGAAGAGTCAATCAGATTTATGGATTCGCTCAAGCTTGCCTCAATCGTAACCCACGTAGCCGACAGCAAAACCTGCCTGCTCCACCCGGCAAGCCACACGCACAGACAAATGACAGAACAACAGCTCAGAGAAGCAGGGGTAGCACCCGACCTCATCAGATATTCTGTAGGTGTTGAAAACGCAGACGATTTAATCGACGATTTAAAGCAGGCGTTTGAGAAGATTTGATTTTTTAAATCTGATTTTATCTATTTTAATATTTTGTTTCCTTGGTGAAATTCATCTTTATCATAGTATCATAGTATTTCCTTTTCTTTTTTAAAAAGAAAAGGAAGAAAAGAAAATTTTGGGTTTTATCTATTTTAATAGTTTTGATTTCCTTGTTAAAATTCATCTTTATCATACTTTTCTCAACTTTTCTTTTGTCTGAAAAGAAAAGTTGCAAAAGAAAGCAGATTTAAGGGGAACGGGGTTTCGATCCCCTTTCCCCTTAAATATCCCCTTTCCCTAAACGACCAAAGGGTCAGTGACCCTTTGGAATCCTTTAGCCGCCTCGCTTCGCTTTGGCTGTGTTGTGCGTTATTTATTTATGCTTTTCGCTTAGCGAAAAGCCACCGATATTATTCATTATTAATTATACATTCTTCATTATTCATTAAATTGTACCATAGACCCTTTGGAATCCTTTAGCCGCCTCGCTTCGCTTTGGCTGGGGTTGTGCGATTTTTTTCTTTATTAAAGAAATCTATCCGAACCTCTTGAAATACTGTATTCCCAGTGATATAATAGGGAATAGGGGGAATACGTATGAAAATTTCTACAAAGGGTCGCTATGCTCTCAGAGTTATGCTCGACTTAGCAGTTTACAATACAGGCGAGTTTATTCCGATTAAGGACATTTCATCACGGCAGAACATTTCTGTAAAATACCTTGAGCAGATTGTGTCGCTTCTGAATAAGGCAGGCTTTCTGAAAAGCTCCAGAGGAAACAACGGCGGCTACAAGCTCGCAAAGCACCCAAGGGAATACACAATGGGTGATATTCTAAGGATAACAGAGGGCAGTCTGTCACCGATTGCCTGTCTTGATGACGAGGTTAACCAATGCCCACGCAGTGTCGGCTGTCCTACTCTTAAATACTGGCAGGGACTAAGCAAGGCAATAAATGACTACGTTGACAGCGTAACGCTTGAGGATATTTTAGAAAATCAGCAGAATATGAGCCAGAGCGATTATTCAATTTAATTTTGATGTCAAAAAATTTCCGACCTATGAGTTAATCATAAGTCGGATTTTTTATTCTACAGAGGAAAATAATGAATGATGAATGATGAATGATGAATAATGAATAATTTGGTGCTAAAGATGAATTTCATCTGGATTGCAAAACTATTTTCGTCATCTTACACAAATATAAACCGAATAAATCACATACAGCAGTACAAAAACACTGCCCTCAATTCTACCGATTTTCTTTCTTGTAACGCAGAATAAGAGTGCAAGTATGCTGATTCCGATAACAACCGCCATATCTATGAACGCCTCCTGCACGATAGTAACAGGAGAAATAAACGACGACAGCGCAAATACAAACAGGAAGTTAAA
>JBJEQF010000031.1:0-29351 GCA_051881615.1 Acutalibacteraceae bacterium
CCGTAATTAACTACGCAATATCGTTAGGACTTGACCATATCGGCGAAAACAGGGTTCAGGAGCTTTTGTCAAAGTATGACAGCTACGACCTTAAAAGCTGCTCGCTTCAATTTATCGGACATCTGCAAACAAACAAGGTAAGGCAGCTTGTCGGCAAGGTAGATTTAATTCAGTCTGTCGATTCATTAAAGCTCGCAAATGAAATCGCAAGGCAGTCAACAGCAAGAAACATTACAACGGATATTCTTGTTGAAATAAACGTAGGAAAAGAAGAGGGCAAAAGCGGAGTTGCTCCCGAGCAGGCTGAGGAATTATTATTCCAATTATGCAAAATAGAGGGAATTTCGGTAAAAGGACTGATGTCTATACCGCCTATTTGTGAAAATACACAGAAAATTTGCAAATATTTTGATAAAATGCGTAATCTGTTCCTTGACATAAAGAGCAAAAATATAGATAATATATCTATGGATATTCTTTCAATGGGAATGTCGTCTGATTATCAGGAGGCAATTTCACAGGGCGCAACTATGGTGCGCATAGGTTCGCTCCTTTTCGGAGAAAGAATTTATAAGTAAGTAAATTTATATTTATAATTTGGAGGATTTAATATGGCAAGCTTTGTAGAAAAATTTAAGCGTTACTGGGATGCACCCGACGAAGAAAACGAGTATGATGAGTACGGCTATACTGACGAGGAAGAGCAGGATTATGACGAGCCTGTGCAGCAGCCGGTTCAGAGAGAAAGAGAAAGATACGACTCTTCAAGCAGAAACAAGGTTGTAAACATCAGCGCAACTGCTAAGCTTCAGGTTGTTCTTTTCAAGCCTGAACGCTTCGGCGAGGAAACAAGAGCTATCGCTGACGAGCTTATGAAAACTCACACAGTTGTCCTTAATCTCGAAGATACTAACCGTGATATGTCAAGACGTATCATTGACTTTTTAAGCGGCGTGGCTTATGCAAACCACGGCAAAATCAAAAAGGTTGCTACAAACACATTTATCATTATACCTAACAACGTTGACTTAACAGGCGACGATTTACTTGACGAGCTTGAAAACAATGGTGTGTACTTCTAATATTATCGGTTATCATATCAGGGTGAATGACTATTGTTAAAGGCGAAAATAACAGATGCGGTTAATTTGTGTCAGCTAAGGCAAAGGCCTTTCTTCATAGGCTTCTTATCAGAGGAAGAAGCAAGCACCGCTTTGTCGGTACTAAAGGCTCTCAATTTTGAAAATTTTATGCTTTTTGGCGGCTATGACGGCGCAGTGCGTCTGTGCCTTGGGACTTTCCCTGACGGTATTGCTCCCGATTTTAATGCATTTCCTATCAAAGCTATTGAATTTAGCTGCAGCTCACAATACAGAACGCTTACACACAGAGATTATTTAGGTGCTGTTATGTCCTGCGGAGTAAGCCGCGAAACGATTGGGGATATACTTGTTGAAGACGGCAGATGCGTTGTCTTTTGCCGTGATACCGTTTCTGATTATCTTAGGGAGCAAATTACAAAGGTAGGCAGCGTAGGCGTAACAGTTAACACAGCCGACGTAAATAATTTGCCAGAGGTAAAAGAGCCTTGTCAGATTATTATAACAATATCTTCAATGAGGATAGATGTAATTGTCGCTTCGCTTGCAAACCTCAGCCGTGAAAACGCTGCAAAAGCAATAGCACAGGGGTTGGTATTTTTAAACGGAATACAGGCAACCTCTCAGAGCGTTAAGCTCAAGGACGGCGACAAGGTAGTAATAAGAAAAAAGGGAAAGTATGTTATTGACAACATAACAGGCACCACAAAAAAAGGAAAACTCAGAGTTTCTGTAAATCATTTCAGATAAGGAGTGTGCAATATGCTTACAGTAGATGAAATTAAAAATATCAGCTTTAAAAAGTCTAACATCAGAGGTTATGCTCACGAAGAGGTTGACGCCTTTATCGATGAGGTAATCGAAACTGTTGAACAGCTGAGAAAAGACAAGGCTGATTTAATCAGAAAAATGGATATCCTTGCTAAAAGAGTTGAGCAATACAGAGCTGACGAGGAAACAGTCAGAAATGCTTTGCTTTCATCACAAAGAGTTGCAGACGCAGCAATAAGAGATGCAAAGGCAAAGGCAGAAAAGATAATCACTGACGCTAACGAGGAAGCAACTGCTATTATCGAAAGTGCAAATGCAGTAGCAGCTATGCAGAAAGAAAATTACACGGCTCTTCTTGCAGATGCAGTAAAGTTAAAGGAAGAGCTTTTGTATGTTTACAAAAAGCACATTTCTATCATTGAGGAGCTTCCCGGTGAAGCTGACCTTGATGCAAAAAAAGCAGAGGTTGACAAGAAGTACCCGACAATAAAGCAAAGCGTTAAAGAGAAAGAAGTTGCCGAAGAAATTTCCTCGGCTTCAGTCAATGCTGCACCGCAGGAAACTGCCTCAACAGATACTATAGTTTATGATGTTCCTTCAAGAAAGCTTGAGGACAATGAAAACTTTGATGTTGAGCAAAAGAAACCTGCAAAGAAAAACAGCAAGTTTGACAATCTTAAATTTGGTGCTGATTATAAAATCGACAACGAATAATATACATAATAATTTATAGTTAATGGAGAGAAAAGAGATGTCTCAGGATTACAATGCAACACTGAATCTTCCAAAAACCGACTTTCCTATGCGGGCAGGCTTACCTAAAAGCGAGCCTAACGTGTTAAAGTTTTGGGAAGAAAATAAAGTATATGACAAGCTTATGGAGAAAAACGAAGGCAAGCCATTGTTTATTCTTCACGATGGCCCTCCGTATGCAAACGGCAATATCCACTTAGGCCACGCATTAAATAAGATTTTAAAGGATTTTATTGTCAGACAGAAAAATATGGCAGGATACAAAGCTCCTTTTGTTCCGGGTTGGGATACACACGGCCTGCCGACCGAGCTTAAAGCAAGACAAAAAGCAGGTGTTGGCAGCTCGGCAGATATTTCTATTGTTGAGCTTCGTAAAATGTGCGAGGATTTCGTCAACGGATATATCAACGACCAGCGTGACCAGTTCAAAAGATTAGGCATAATTGGCGAGTGGGATAACCCGTATATCACATTACAGCACGAATTTGAGGCTGAACAAATCAGAGTTTTTGCCGATATGGCTTCAAAGGGATATATCTACAAGGGTCTTAAGCCTGTTTATTGGTGTCCTGAGTGTAAGACTGCTCTTGCAGAGGCTGAAATTGAATACGCAGAGGATCCCTGTCACTCAATTTATGTAAAGTTCCCTGTAACAGACGATAAGGGCGTATTCTCGGCTATTGGTATTGACCCTGCAAAGGTTAAGTTTGTTATATGGACAACAACTACCTGGACATTACCTGCAAATGTTGCAATTTGTGTAGGACCGAGATATGAGTATTCTGTTATCAAAACAGGTGACGAATATTTGGTAATGGCAAGCGAGCTTTATAAATCTGCCCTTGAGGTTGCAGAGATTTCTGACTATGAGGTTATTGCAACGGTTAAAGGCAGTGAGCTTGAATACATCAAAACTGCACATCCTTTCCTCGACAGAGAATCTCTTGTTATTGTCGGCGACCATGTAACGCTTGAAAGCGGTACAGGCTGTGTTCACACAGCTCCGGGACACGGTGTTGACGACTTTAATGTTTGTCAGAATTACCCCGAAATTCCTACAATTTGTCCTGTTGACTCAAACGGTGTTCTAACCGATGAGGCAGGTCAGTTTGCAGGACTTACAACAGATGAGGCAAACAAGAAAATTGCTGTATATCTTGATGAGAACGGCTATCTCTTTGCACTTAAAAAGATTGTCCACCAGTATCCGCACTGCTGGAGATGCAAAACACCGATTTTATTCAGAGCTACAGACCAATGGTTCTGCTCTGTAGATGATTTCAAGGACGCAGCCGTTGACGCTATCAACACAGTACAGTGGATTCCTGCTTGGGGTAAAGACAGAATTACATCAATGGTTCGTGAAAGAAAGGACTGGTGTATTTCTCGTCAGAGAAAATGGGGTGTACCTATTCCGATTTTCTTCTGTAAAGAATGTGGCGAAGCTCATATAGACAGAGAAGCAATGTTGGCTGTTGCTGATTTATTTGAAAAAGAAGGTTCAAATGCCTGGTATAGCTACACAGCCAAAGAGATTTTGCCTGAGGGTACAAAGTGTAAAAAGTGTGGCTGCACAGAGTTTGAAAAAGAAAAGGATATTATGGATGTATGGTTCGACAGCGGTTCGTCCCATGCAGCCGTAATGAAAAAGCGTGACAACCTTACATTCCCTGCCGACCTTTATCTTGAGGGTAACGACCAGTACAGAGGCTGGTTCCAGTCATCGCTCCTTACATCAGTTGCAACACAAGGAGTAGCACCGTACAAGGCTGTACTCACTCACGGAATGATTCTCGATGAAGAAAAGAGAAAGATGAGTAAATCCCTCGGAAACGGTATCAGTCCTCAGGATGTAACAAATCAGTACGGCGCAGATGTGTTAAGACTTTGGGTAGCGTCAACCGATTACCAGTCAGACGTTCATATTTCAAATGATATTTTAAAGCAGATTTCCGAGTCCTACAGAAAAATCAGAAATACTGCAAGATATATTTTAGGTAACATCAGCGACTTTAACCCTGATACAGATTCCGTTTCTCTTGACAAGCTCTTACCGATTGACAAGTGGGCGTTGATGAAACTTAACAATCTTATCGCTAAGGTTAAAAACGGCTACGATTCATATGAATTCCATCAGGTTTACCACAGCATCCACAACTTCTGTGTTGTTGATATGTCAAACTTTTACCTTGATGTTTTAAAGGACAGACTTTATACAGAAAAGCCTGACAGCGAAAAGCGTCGTGCAGCACAAACTGCCATTTATATCATACTTGATGCTATGACAAGAATGCTTGCGCCTATCCTTGCATATACATCTGACGAAATTTGGAAATTTATGCCACATTGTTCAAAGGACGACAAGGAATGCGTTCTCTTTAATGATATGCCCTGCGAGGTTGAGCTTGATGTTAATGAAGAGTTTATCGCATCGTGGGATAAGATTCACGAGCTGCGTGACGATGTTAAAAAATCACTCGAAACTCTTATCAAGGATAAAACAATCCGAAGTTCACTTGAAGCTAAGGTTATATTAAACTGCGGCGGCGAAGCCTACGACTTCATCAAATCTGTTGAAAACGAGCTTGCAACTGCATTTATCGTTTCTCAGGTTGAGGTTGTAAAGTCTGAGGACAGCGAGCTTAATATTTCTGTAGAAAAGGCAGAGGGTGAAAAGTGCGAGCGCTGCTGGAGCTTCAGCAATTCAGTAGGCGAATGTGCAGAGCATCCCACACTTTGCCACAGATGTGCTGAAATTTTAAAATCTTAATAAATAATATAATCGGTGTGTCTTTTTGATGCACCGATTTGTGTATAGAGGTGTTTGTATGGCTTTAATAGCACTGCTTGTCAGCGCATTAGTCGCTGTTATAGATCAGGTAATCAAATATTTTGTATCAGCACATTTGCCGACTGCCGGAAATGTAGAGGTTATTCCGAATTTTTTATCGCTGACTTATCTTGAAAACAGGGGAGTAGCGTTCGGAATGTTTTCTGATATGCGTTGGTTTTTTATCATTATCACTTCGATTGTAATCGTGCTTTTGGTGTATATTATTTCTACACGAAAAATTAACAGCAAGCTGTTTTTGTTCGGTTCAGCACTTGTCGTAGGCGGCGGAATCGGAAACTTAATTGACAGAGTATTCTTAGGCTATGTTGTAGATTATTTACAGCTTTCGTTCTTTCCGCCTGTATGCAATTTTGCCGACTACTGCGTGACAGTCGGCACAGTTATGATTGTAGTTTATCTTCTGTTTTTCTCTGATAAACTAAAGATTACTAAAGCAGAAAATTAAAATAAGGAAATTTAAAATGACTAACATTACCCTTACTGTATCTGACGAACACAGCGGCGATCGGCTTGATAAATTTTTATCGGACAGCTGTGCTGATTTAACAAGAAACGCCGCTGTAAATTTAATTGAAAAAAGCCTTGTCACAGTAAACGGCAAGGCTCAGAGCAAAAAGTACAAGCTGAGTACAGGCGATATTATTTCCTTGGAAATACCCGAGCCTGTAGAGTACGAGGCACAGCCTGAAAACATACCTCTTGACATAGTTTACGAGGATAGCGATTTGCTTGTTGTAAACAAACCAAAGGGTATGGTAGTACATCCGGCACCGGGCAACTACAGCGGTACTCTTGTCAATGCGCTTTTGTATCATTGTAAAGACAGCCTTTCAGGGATAAACGGAGTTTTACGTCCGGGAATTGTGCATAGAATTGACAAGGACACAAGCGGCTTGCTTATTGTTGCAAAAAATGATTTTGCACATCAGAGCCTTGCTTTACAGATAAAGGAGCACAGCTTTACACGTGAATACGAGGCTGTAGTTGTCGGCAATATCAAAGAAGATAACGGCACTGTGGACGCTCCTATCGGCAGACATCATACCGACAGAAAAAAGATGACTGTAACAGAAAAAAATTCACGCAACGCAACAACTCACTACAGCGTGATTAACCGCTACAGCGGCTATACGCATATTCGCTGTGTACTTGAAACAGGTAGAACGCATCAGATAAGAGTTCATATGGCTTACATCGGTCACCCCGTTGCAGGCGATACTGTTTACGGCAATAAAAAAGGTGATAAACGCTTAAACGGTCAGTGCCTTCACGCAAAAAAAATAGGATTTATCCACCCAAGATCGCAAAAGTATCTTGAGTTTGATTCAAATCTGCCCGACTATTTTTGTAATTTTCTGTCATATCTACAGAATTCATAAATTCTCAAGGTGAATCTCACAGTTAAATTCACCTTGAGATTTTTCTTTTCCAAAGTATTAAAAATAAATAAAACTGACACAATATGCTTGACAAATAGAGCCAAAGTGTGTAAAATACAGTTAGCAGAGGCTAACTTACAAATTATAAATTTTCGGAGGAGTATATGAAAACGGTAGACGAGCTTAAAATAGGCGAGCAGGGGACAGTACAATCAATAGGCTGCAGCGGTGCTTTGCGCAGAAGAATTATAGATATGGGCATAACTCCGGGCGCTGTGATAATAAAAAGAAAAACAGCTCCCTTTGGCGATCCGATAGAAATAAATGTCAGAGGCTATGAGCTTAGCATCAGGCGAAACGAGGCTAAGGAAATTTTTATTGACGACATAAAAAAGGCTGAATTTTTAGTTTAATAACAGGAGGTGACAGCTTTGCCGACAGCAGTAAAAGAAAATGCTAAAGCTTCAAAAACTATAAAAATTGCTCTTGCCGGTAACCCGAACTGCGGTAAAACTACGCTGTTTAATCAGCTGACAGGCAGTAATCAGTACGTAGGCAACTGGCCCGGAGTTACCGTTGAGAAAAAAGAGGGCAAGGTAAAAAACAGTCAGAACAGAGATATTTCAATAATCGACCTGCCGGGTATTTATTCGCTTTCTCCTTATACACCGGAAGAAATAGTTACAAGAAACTGCCTTTTACACGATGACCCGAGCGTTATTATTGACATTGTTGACGCTACGAATATTGAGCGCAACCTTTACCTTACAACACAGATAGCAGAGCTTGGCAGACCTATTGTCATAGCTTTAAATATGATAGATATTTTAGAGAAAAACGGCGATAAAATCGACTGCGAAGCATTGTCAAAGGAGCTTTCTATTCCGGTTGTCCCGATTTCCGCAAGCAAAAACATCGGTATAGAAAAGCTTGTAGATACAGTAATCGCTCTTGCAGATAAGGGTAAGTACGCAGAGGTTAAAAACATATACTCAAAAAATGTTGACGCAGTTTTAAGAGATATTGAAGAAGCTCTTGAGGAAGTTAAGCAAAGTGTTTATCACCGTAAGCGCTGGACAGCCGTAAAGCTTTTTGAGGGTGATCCGGTTACGTGGGCGCACTACGATTTTACTAAGGAGCAAAAGGAGCACATCAACTTTCACATAGGCGAGATAAAGCTTGAAAAAAATGTTGACAGAGAAATGATAATCGCAGACGAGCGATACAAGTACATATGCTCGGTTACATCAAGGGCGGTTCATAAAAGCCACAAGCAAGGTCACATTACATTGTCGGATAAAATCGACAGAATTGTAACAAACAGATTTCTTGCGTTGCCGTTGTTCCTTGTGATGATGCTTTTTGTGTTTTTTGTCACCTTCGGACCTGTCGGCAACTTTCTGCTTGACGGAGCAGAGTGGCTGATTAAAGATGTATTTGCAGGTCTTGTAGAGAATTTGCTTATAAGCGCAAATGCCTCTCCTTGGGCACAAAGCCTTGTAATCGACGGAATAATCGAAGGCATAGGCTCTGTAGTGTCTTTTTTACCGCAGATTATGCTTTTGTTTACACTGCTTTCTATATTAGAGGACAGCGGATATATGGCAAGGGCAGCGTTTATTATGGATAAGCTGCTCAGATATCTTGGACTTTCGGGCAAAGCGTTTGTACCTATGCTTATGGGCTTTGGCTGCACAGTGCCGGCAGTATTGGGTACAAGAACACTTGAAAACCAAAAGGATAAACGCCTTACAATACTGATAACGCCCTTTATGTCCTGCTCGGCAAAAACTCCTGTATATCTATTATTCATATCAGTATTTTTCAGACATCAGAGCTTTTTTGTTATTTTCGGAATTTATCTTTTAGGAATAATTGTAGCAATTTTAACTGCACTTCTTTTTAAAAATACAATACTAAAGGGCAAAAACGCCCCTTTTGTAATGGAGCTTCCTCCCTACAGAATGCCGTCTCCGAAAAGTCTGTGGCTTCACGTATGGGAAAGATTGAAGGATTTTCTTGTCCGTGCCGGTACTGTTTTGCTTGCAGCCTCAATCATCATATGGTTTCTGCAAAGCTTCACCTTTGATATGCGATTTGCCGAATCTGCCGACGAAAGCATACTCGCCGCTGTCGGCAAGCTGATTGCACCCGTATTTACGCTGTGCGGCTTCGGAGATTGGAGAGCGTCTGTTTCACTTGTAACGGGAATTGCCGCAAAGGAAAGCGTTGTGTCAACAATGGCTGTGCTGTTTGGCTCAGATCCAAGTGCTATAGCGTCCGTATTCACACCGCTTTCGGCTATCTCGTTTATGGTGTTTGTTCTGCTTTATACACCGTGTATTGCCGCCTTATCTGCAATTTCAAAGGAAATGGGCAGTAAAAAATGGACGGCTGTTTCGGTAGTATATCAGCTTGTTGTCGCTTGGTTTACATCGGCACTTGTTTATCAGGTAGGACTGCTGTTTATGAATATATTGGGGTGAATTATGTTAGCTGATATTATTATTGCATTATTATCGGCAGCGGCCGTTGTATATGGCATATATTATGCCTTTTTCAGAAAGAAAAAAGCGTGTAACGAAAAAAACTGCGGCTGCTGTGATTGTTCCTGCTGTAAATGCTGTTGTAATAATAGTGTAGAAAAGACTTAGTTGAAAATTTTCTGCAATATATAGTTTATAGACAAACATACTCGCACTTGTTAAAGGGGCTGTCGCAAATTTTTTCATTTGCGACAGCCCCTTTTCTCTTATTGTGATTAAAAATGTACTGTATAGCCTGATTTTGTCAATGGAGTTTTCATATATGAAAAACTATTCATCTAACCAGCTTTGAATCTCATCCTTATCATTTAGATGAAATCCGTGAGTATTGTCATCGTAGCTTACAAATTTACACTTTGTACCATTTTCCTTAAGCTTTCTATAAAGTGTTTCCGCTTGAGAAAAGGATACTTGTTCATCGTTTTTGCTATGAATAATAAGTGTGGGTACTTTAATTCTATCATACCAATATATTGCAGAACGATTTTTGTACTTTTCCGGACAGTCCTCGGGAGTACTACTGATACAATTTGTCAGTATTTTTTTCATATCTTCTCGCTTATTGTAGGACTTAATCAAATCACTTACTGCGGAAACTGCAATAATCTTTCTTATTCTGCTGTCATTTTTGGCTGAGATATAAGACATCATTCCGCCACGAGAAACACCCATTGTACAGTAGTCAGTCATATCTACAAAAGGAAAGCTTTGAGAAAAATCTATAAGTTTGATAACATCATTTACGTCAGAACCGCCAAATTCGTCAGTTCCTGTTCCACCGTCACAACCTCTATACTGGGATGCGATTACAATTCTATTGGTTTGCTGACAAATTTTTGCTGTGTCATCATCTTCAAGTAATCCGATTTTGAAATTACCGCCTCTATTGTATAAAACACATTTTGCAGGTTTTTCGTTCTGAATACAGGATAAAGGAATCGAAATATATCCCTTAACATTGTTGCCATCAGAAATATATGTAAATTTATATGATACGCAGAATTCACTAAGGGAACTGTCTAAAGGTATTTGCTCGATCTCTTTTATCTCCTCGTTGCGATAATTTAGAAAATTATATGGGCTATCGGGACTGATTTCTGTTTTTGTTTTCCCACATCCTGTAAAAAGAAATAATATTGATAGAATACAAATCATTATTGGTAGAAAGCTCTTTTTCATTTACAGATATTCCCTTGTAATATAGTGTTTATATGAAAAAAAGCCCGATAAAATCGAGCTTTCTTTGGTGCAGGTAACAGGACTTGAACCTGCATGAAATTGCTTTCACATGGACCTGATGTTCACGCCACAACGGTGAAACAATAGTTGCAGTATAGTGCACAGTATGGAAAGCAAATCAAACAAGGAAAAAAGATTTTTATTGATTACACAAGCAATACAGACATAAATAACTGTTTGCAGGTGAACTGATTATAAATTATGTTGAATTCACACAATGTTAAGGTCTGATATTTTTCATTGCTGTATTTGAGCCTAAATAAATTATGCAATAGCACAAAGAATCTTATGCTGAAAATGCTTGAAAAATAAATTTCTTGTGTTATAATGTGCTCATAAACAAAAGAGATTCGAAAGCAAAGGGGCTTCTTAATCGAAGTCCCTTTTTGTTTTTCCTTTTGATTTTATATGAAAGAAGAGATAAATTATGACCCCTGAAAAAATTATTGAAAATCACAAGAAGTACGTATTACAGTCTTGGAGCAAGCAGGGTAACATAAATCCCATTCCCGTAGCAAAGGCAGAGGGAATATACTTTTACGATTTTGACGGCAACAGATACAGCGATATGTCGTCACAGCTTGTAAACCTCAACGTAGGCTACGGCAATAAAGCAATCGGAGATGCAATAAAAGAACAGGTTGACAAGTTCTGTTTTGTTGGTCCGTCTTATGCAACCGAATCAAAATCAACTCTTGCAGAAATGATTATAGATTTACTTCCCGATTCATTCGGCAAAATCTTCTTTACAAATGCAGGTGCAGATGCAAACGAAAATGCAGTGAAAATTGCAAGAATGTTTACGGGTAAAAATAAGATTTTCAGCCGATACAGAAGCTACCACGGTTCTTCATTCGGTGCAGGCAACCTGACAGGCGAGCCGAGAAGATATACACTTGAACCCGGTATCCCCGGCTTTGTAAAATTCTTTGACCCGTATGTTTACAGAGAGGCAATTGAGTTTGATTCCGAGGAAGAGGCAACAAAGTTTTACCTTACAAAGCTTCGTGAGCAGATTATCTACGAAGGTCCCGACAGCGTAGCCGCAGTCGTTATGGAAACAATTACAGGCTCCAACGGAGTAATTATTCCGCCAAAGGGTTATCTCACGGGTGTTCGCAAAATCTGTGATGAATTTAACATTCTTATGATTTGCGACGAGGTTATGGCAGGTTGGTGCAGAACAGGCGAGATGTTTGCATTTCAGAATTTTGACGTTGTACCCGATATTGTTACATTTGCAAAGGGCGTTACCTGCGGTTATGTTCCTCTCGGCGGCGTAGCAGTTTCAAAGAAAATTGCAGAGTATTTCGACGATCATCTTCTTTCCTGCGGACTTACCTACAGCGGTCATCCGCTCGCCTGTGCGGCTGGCGTTGCCTGCGTAAACTACTACAGCGAGGCAAAAATTCTCGACAATGTAAGGTCAGTCGGCAAGGTGCTTGGAAATATCCTTGAAGAAATGAAAGTAAATCACCCTTGTGTTGGCGACGTACGATATATCGGTCTTTTCTCGGCTATTGAGCTTGTAAAAGACAAAGCTACCAAAGAACCGCTTGTTCCCTACGGCAAAGACCCCGAGGGAATTATGGGCAAGCTTATAGGTATGCTGAAGGAAAAACGCTTTATGACCTACTCACACGAAAATATGCTCTTTGTAAATCCTCCGCTGATTATTACCGAGGAGCAGATTAAGGAAGAAATGGTTAAGATGGACGAGGTTCTTACATACGTTGATAACAACCTGATTTGATTAGAGGTAAAAACAATGTCACATTTTGCAATACCGAGCCACATTATTTCGGGAACTGACGTGCTTTCGGAATCCGTTGTGTATTTAAAGGCAATGGGAAACAAGGCTTTTATCGTAACTGGCAAGCACGTTGCAGTTTCGGCAATGATGGCAAAGCTTTTGAATATGCTCGATGAAATCAAGATTTCTTATGAAATTTTTGACGGCATAACGGGAGAGCCCACCGACAAAATGATTGAGCAGGGCGTTGAGATTTTTAAATGCTCAGGCTGTGATTTTATAGTCGGAATCGGCGGAGGAAGTCCTCTTGATTCAGCAAAGGCAATTGCCGCAATGTCGGTAAACAGCGGTAAAATCTCCGATTACAACGGAGTTGAAATCAAAGGAACAATTCCTCCTCTTGTTGCTATTCCCACAACAGCGGGAACAGGCAGTGAGGCAACAAAGTTTACAGTTATAACCGACTCCGAAAAGGGCATAAAAATGCTTTTAAAGGGTGATGTTCTTATTCCTCAGCTTGCAATAGTTGATTCAAGCTTTACCGTCAGCTCACCAAAGTCGGTGACTGCGTCAACAGGACTTGATGCGCTCACTCACGCAGTAGAAGCCTACACTTCAAAAAAGGCAATTCCTCTTACAGACACCCTTGCAGTTTCGGCAGTAAAGAGAATTATGAAATATCTTCCTATTGCATATAATGAGCCTGAAAATATTGAAGCAAGACAGCAGATGAGCCTTGCCGCACTTGAAGCAGGAATCTGCATAAACAATTCAAGCGTTACAATCGTTCACGGAATGAGCCGCCCGATAGGCGCACTTTTCCACGTTCCGCACGGTATGTCAAACGCAATGCTGTTAAAGGAATGTTTAAGCTTTGCAGAGTCGGGAGCATATGAAAAGTTTGCAAACCTCGGAAGAGAAACAAAAGTCGCTTCTGAAAGCGATACAGACAAAGAAGCGGCTGATAAGTTTATCAACTCACTTCAGAAAATTTGCGATATATGCGAAATTCCGTCGCTTGAACAGTACGGAATTGACAAGGAAGAATATTACCGGCAAATTGACAAAATGTCGCAGGACGCTGTAGCAAGCGGAAGTCCCGGAAATACGGTAAAGGAAGTTACCGCAGAAGACTGCAAACGAATTTATATGAATCTCTATAAATAATCAGAATTAATGCACAGCAACGGAGCTGAATTAAAGCTTGGTTGCTGTGCATTTTTTGTAGATACAGGAGGATTAAAGTATGAGCCTAACAAATGCTTATAACCCCAAAAATGATGTTGAAATAGCGATAAATAATGTGTCGGTTGTGTTCAAGGACAACAAGGGTAATGACGTAAAAGCACTTGACAATGTGGACTTTGATATCCACAAGGGCGAGTTTATCTCGCTGTTAGGACCGTCGGGTTGCGGTAAAACAACACTTCTCCGAACAATAGCCGACTTGCTTGAGCCAACCTCGGGCAACGTAAGAGTAAGCGGTATGACTCCTAAGGAAATCAGACTGATGCAGAAGTTTGGAATTGTTTTTCAGAGTCCCGTACTTTTTGAGTGGAGAACGGTTAAGAAAAATATAGAGCTTCCGCTTGAAATTATGGGTTATTCAAAAAAGGACAGAAGCGACAGGGCAGATGAGATGCTTGAAATGGTAGGACTTACAAAATTTGCAAACCACTATCCGCAACAGCTTTCAGGCGGTATGCAGCAGAGAGTCGGAATAGCAAGAGCCTTTGGTATCCGCCCCGAAATTCTCTTAATGGACGAGCCTTTCTCGGCACTTGATGAATTTACAAAGGAAAAGCTTCACCTTGATTTGCTGAGAATTTGGGAAAAGACGAATAAGACAATCGTCTTTGTAACGCACAATATTCAGGAGGCAGTTTTCCTTTCAAACAGAATCTGCGTGCTTTCTCCGCACCCGGGCAGGCTTTCAGCCGTGGTAGACGTTGATGTGCCATATCCGAGAACAACGGATATGCGTGATACTCCACACTTCGGCGAGCTTGTTTCAAAGGTGAGAAACAGTTTTGAAGGTGGTAGCTTATGATGAAAGCAATTAACAGGATACGCAGTTCAAAAGCGCTTGTAATGCTTGTATGGGTGCTTGGAATTGTCGTAATCTGGGAGATATTCGCTTTTGTCGTAGCGGCGACAAAACGCACTCCCGAAAACATACTTCCGCATATCTGGCAGATTATAGCCTCGTTTTTTGACCCAAAACCCGTAGCAAACGGTATGAGCTGTACACAGGTTGTTCTGACAAACGCAGGTCAGACGCTTTCAAGAGCAGGACAGGGATTTTTAATCGGAACGCTTATCGGCTTTGCACTTGCGATTCTGATGAAACTTTCGAGAATTGTTGAGAAAATAGCCGCTCCGTACCTTATGCTTATTCAGCTGATTCCTATTCTCGGTATGGCACCGATTATCCTTGCAATGACTCACGACATCGGTTCAAGCCGAATTATAATTGCGGCAATCCTTACGTTCTATCCCGTAGCAACGAATACGCTTGCAGGTCTTAATTCGGTTGAAAAGGCAAAATATGAGCTTATGTATTCATATGCCGCCAAAAAATCAACCATTTACTTTAAAATGCTTATTCCGTCGTGTATTCCTTACTTTTTCACCGGACTGAAAATCGCAGCTCCTATGGCGATAACGGCTTCAATCCTTGTCGATACTTTGCAAGGTGACGGAGGACTCGGCTGTATGCTTTCTCAGTCGCTTAAGCACGCAATGTCAATTTACGTTTTCTGGGATATCGTAGTGTTCAGCGCAGTAATCGGCGTGTTAAGCTGTTCGCTGATGGGCTGGATAGAAAAGCTTGTTTCACCGCTGAAGCGAATAGAACGCAAAACAAAGAAAAAGGGGGCGGCATAATTGATTAAGAAAAGAAAAAGCCTGTGGCGCAGATTAAAAGAAAACAAAGTCGCTCAGACATTAAGCACAATTTTGCTTCCTGTTTTGTTCGGCGTTCTGATTATTGCACTCTGGCAGGGACAAGTACTTCACAAGATTTTTAACACAGACATAAACACTCTGCCGCTTCCGTCGAGAATATGCAGAATTATACTCGATAATTTGCCGTCAATCGGCGAAAACGCACTCTATACAATAATCGTTGCCCTCGCAGGCTTGATTATCGGCTCAATTGTCGGTTATCTTATAGCAGTTTTTGCATCACTCTTTCAGAAGTGGGGAGCAGGAGGACTGACAATTGTCGGAGCGTTCAATGCAATTCCGATTGTTGCCCTTGCGCCTGTTATGTCAAACTGGACAAAGGACGTAAGCAGTGACCCGAATTTCAGAAGTATGGTGGCAAAAACGCTTGTTGTAATGATAGTCTGTATAGCAAGTATGAGCATAAACGCTTTCAGAGGACTTACGGAGCTAAAACCCTTTGCAATGGACCTAATGAGCTCCTACGCCGCAAAGAAACGTACGGTGTTCTTTAAGCTCAGACTGCCAAACTCAATACCGTATGTTTTTACTGCACTCAGAGTAAGCGTCCCGATTAGTATTATCAGCGCAGTCGTTTCTGAGTACTTTGCCGAATACATTGTGGGCGTGGGGCGTGAAATCCGAGAAAATATCGTACTCGGACAATACCCAACAGCATGGGCGTATATCGTAGTTTCCTGTCTGATAGGAATTGCAATGTACGGCTTGCTTATGGCAGTTGAGTCAATTGTTCTTAAAAACAGAAGAGCAAAAAATTAAGTAAGTTGTTTACCGTTTATCGGTTGACATAAATTTTGTAAATGGAGGAATATCAAATGAAAATCAAAAGAAATGCAAAAAAGGCACTCTCATTATGCTGTGCAGCAGTAATTCTTGTATCTGCATTTGCAGGCTGCGGCTCATCATCCTCATCATCTTCCTCATCATCGGGAAGCTCATCGGAATCATCTTCATCAGGCACTCTTATGTCAAATGAAGAGATTATCAAAAAAGCGGCGGCTGACGGCAAGGTCGGCAACTGGGGACTCGGCAACGAGTACGAGATTCTCGCACTTCTCCAGAAATACGACCTCCCCACAGATTATCTTGCAGAGGACTTTACAATGGACGGCTTTGACCAGGACGATATCACACTTGCCTCTGCGATGACATACAACGAGCTCGGACTTGTTAAGAACGACTATGACGGCGGTTACAAATACGGCGACACTGTAGGCGTAATTGATATGAACGACGAGGGCGTTGCAATGCTCGAGGATAACATTTTCTGCACAAAGAAATTTGCAGAGGAGAACCCCAACACAGTCAAGGCATTCCTTTACGCTTCAATGAAGGGCTGGAAATACGCTGTTGAAAATCCGGAAGAAGCCGCTGAAATCGTATTTGAAGCAGGCTCATCGGTATCGGCCGACCACCAGAGCTATATGGCTAAAGAGGTTGCAAAGCTTGTTACAACCGACACAAAGGGCAACACAGTAAGCGACTACGGCAAGATGGACGAGGAAGCTATGCAGCAGACTCTTGACCTCTGCAAGAAGTACATCAAGCTTGACGACTCTGCGGCAGCTAAAAAGCTCGAAGGCTTTACGCTTGACGATATCAGGGACAATCAGTACATTGAAGCTGCAACAGCATCAACAGACGGCAAGTTCGGCAAACTTGAAAAGGACAAGGTAACAATCCAGCTCAAGTGGCTGCCGCAGGCACAGTTTATGGGCTACTATGTTGCAAAGGCAAAGGGCTATTACGACGAAGTTGGTCTTGAAGTTACAATCACACCCGGAGGCGGTGACATCTCAGAAACAACAGCAGTAAGCAACGGAACAGTTGACTTTGGTGTAACATGGGTTGCAAACCTCACCTCTGCAAATGCAGGCGGTATGGAACTCCTTGAGGTTGCTCAGGTATACCAGAGATCGGGACTTGACCTTGTTTACAAGAAAGAACTTTTCACAAAGTAATAACTGAATCAAAAATTATTCGTTTGAATGAGTGGCAGTAATTTGCCGCTCATTCAGGCACAAAATCTAAAGAAAAGGATGGAAACATAATGGATTTACTTATCAAAAACGGTACGGTTGTAACAGCCTCGGGAAGCTTTGAAGCAGATGTAGCCGTTAAGGACGGCAAAATTGCAGAAATCGGTAAAAATCTTTCCGTGACTGCCGACAAAACAGTAGATGCAAGCGGAAAACTTGTACTTCCCGGTGCGCTTGATGTTCACACGCACCTTGCAATGCCCTTTGGCGGTACGGTTTCGGCTGACAGCTATCTTTCGGGAACAAGAGCGGCTGCCTGCGGCGGAGTAACAACGGTTTTTGATTATCCCGTTCAGCATACAGGCGAAACAATTCTCGGACTTGTCAATTCCAAAAAGGCAATCCTCGAAAAAGAGGCGTGTGTTGACTATGCTTTCCATTGCTGTATAACAGACTTAAACGGCGGAGAAATTCTTGAAGAAATGAAAACCGCCGTTGACGAGGGCATAACAAGCTTTAAATGTTTCCTCGTTTATAAAAAGGAAAAAATGATGGTTGACGACGGAACTCTTGTTAAATTGCTTTTAAGGGCAAAGGAGCTGGGCGCAAAGATTAATGTTCACGCAGAAAATCCCGACCTGATTGACATAAGAACAGAGCAGTTCTTGTCAGAGGGCAAAACAAGTGCGTGGTATCATTACCTCAGCCGTCCTGAATTTGTCGAAGCAGAGGCAGACAAGAGAGCAGTGCATTGGGCAAAGCACCTTGACGCACCGATTTATATTGTTCATATGGCTGATAAAGAGGGACTTGAGGAGTGCATAAAGGCAAAGACAGAGGGACACGAAATCTATGTTGAAACCTGTCCGCAGTACCTTGAATTTACCTGTGACGTTTATAAGCGTGAGGACGGACGTAACTTTGTCTGCTCGCCGCCTATGAAGGGACAGGAAAGTCAGGATGCTTTGTGGACTGCACTGAAAGCAGGCTTTATTGATACCGTTGCAACCGACCATTGTCCGTTCCAGAGCTACGAAAAGGACTGGGGCAAGGACGATTTTACAAAAATCCCCAACGGCTGTGCAGGCATAGAAAACCTCTATCCCTATATGCTTGACGCCGCAAACAGCGGTAAAATAAGCTTTGAAAAGGTTGTTGAGGTCTGCTCGACAAATCCTGCAAAAATCTTCGGCTGTGCCGATAAGGGCGCAATTGAAGTCGGCAAGGACGCTGATATTGTAATTTATGACAAAGATAAGGACTTTACAATCAGCGTAAACAATATGCATTCCGATTACGACCACACAATCTGGGAGGGCAAAAAGCTGCACGGCTATCCAGTTCAGACCTATTTAAGAGGCAGTCTTGTTTACGACAACGGTGACTTTGTAGGAACTCCCGGAAACGGTAAATTTGTAAAGCGACTCCCCGACAAAAAGGCGTGATTTTATGAGCTACAGTAACCTGATTCTGAAAACCGAGAGCAGTAAGTGCCTTTTGTGCAGTGACGCACCGTGTGCGAAAAGCTGTAAAAAAGGCGTGCCGATTGACAGGATTATACGCAGTGTGAATTTTGATAATATAAGCGGCGCAAGATTTCTTCTGAATAATAACGAATGTGCAAACTGCATTGACGGCGACTGCTTTTCAGCCTGCAACAGAGGAAAGCTTGATTCACCTGTTGACATCACAAAGCTTGCGTCACTGATAAGCGAGCGTGAATATGTAAAGCCGAAAAAAGTTGACCTGACAACCGACTTGTGCGGAGTTAAGTGCGAAAACCCGTTTTTCCTTTCGTCCTCGGTTGTCGGCAGTAACTACGAAATGGTGGCAAAGGCTTTTGATATGGGCTGGGCAGGCGTTGCGTTCAAGACGATAGGAATGTTTGTTCCGAACGAGGCTTCCCCTCGTTTTGACGAGCTTGAAAAGGAGGACACCTCTTTTGTCGGCTTTAAAAACATTGAGCAGATTTCCACCCACACGCTTGAAGAAAACCTTAATTTTTTCAGAGAGCTTAAAAAGAATTATCCGACAAAAGTAATTGTTGCCTCAATAATGGGCAGAAATGACGAGGAATGGACAAAGCTTGCCTCTCTTTGTGAGGAGTACGGCGCTGACGTAATTGAATGTAATTTCAGCTGTCCGCAGATGGTGGGCGAGGGACTCGGAAGTGACGTCGGAATAAATCCAGAGCTTGTTGCAGAATATACTGCGGCTGTGAGAAAGGGTACAAAGCTCCCGATTCTTGCAAAAATGACTCCGAATATCACCTCAATGATTCCTCCTGCAATTGCGGCAATAAATGCAGGTGCAGACGGTCTGGCGGCTATCAATACGATTAAAAGCATAATGAACGTAAATCTCGGTTCGTTTGTTTCATCACCTGATGTGAATGGTTATTCCTCGGTAGGCGGCTATTCGGGAAAGGCTGTAAAGCCGATTGCACTCCGCTTTATCAACGAAATGGCATCCTGCGAAAAGCTCAAAGGCGTTCCGATAAGCGGAATGGGCGGCATAGAAACGTGGCGTGATGCGGCGGAATTCATCTCAATGGGCTGCTCAACAGTTCAGGTTACAACCTCGGTTATGCAGTACGGCTACCGAATTATTGACGACCTTACAGACGGCTTGAAACGCTATATGTCGGAAATGAAATTTAACACAATTTATGATTTTCTCGGCAAGGCAAATGAAAAAATCATTCCTGCCGACGACCTTGACAGAGGTTATATATGCTTTCCGAAATTTGACAGAGAAAAATGTATCGGTTGCGGCAGATGTGTTCTTTCCTGTTATGACGGAGGTCATCAGGCAATCAGAATGAACGCAGAAAACAAGCCGATTCTTGACGGCAAAAAATGCGTAGGCTGTCACTTGTGTAAAATAGTATGTCCTGTTGGCGCAATTTCTTCAGGCAAAAAAGTAAATAAATAACAATTCAGTTTTTAAGGATGGTGCAAAGATTATGTATGAATGCAGTAAAGACAGAATGCAGGATAAAATTTCAACCTTCAGTAAATTCGGTGACGCAGGTCACGGCGGTATTACCAGATATTCGCTTTCACCCGAAGCAAAAATGGCAAGGGAAGAGTTTATTAAGCGTATGACGGCAATCGGCGCAGAAATCAAGTCGGACGATATGGCTAATCTTTATGCAACTTTAAAGGGCGCAGACCCCTCACTGCCCGCAATTGTAATGGCTTCCCACTGCGACTCGGTTAAAAACGGCGGTAACTACGACGGTATTCTCGGCGTAATGGGAGCGATGGAGGTGCTTGAAACCGTAGCCGCTGAAAATATCGCCCACAAGCACAACCTCGTTGCGATGATATGGACGAACGAGGAAGGCTCACTCTATCCGCCTGCAATGATGAGCTCGGGCGTTGTGTGCTACGATTATCTTCCGTCAGATATTGCAAAGAACTTCAAAAAGGAAAATATGCTCGCATCAAAATCAATCCTTGACCCGACAAAGACCTTTGAAATGGCTCTTGAAAGCTCGGGCTATAAGGGTGATGAAAAGAACAGACTGAACCCCAAGGATTACAAGGCTATGTTCGAACTTCACATTGAACAGGGACCGATTCTTGAGGCGGCAAACAACGACATCGGCGTAGTAACCTGCGTACTCGGAATGATTAACTACAGAATCAAGATTACAGGTCAGGCTGACCACGCAGGCACAACGCCTATGAAATACCGTCACGACGCACTTTTTGCGGCGGCACAGGTGCTTACCTATCTTCACACAGAGCTTGACAAGCTTGACCCGGAGCTTGTGTACACAACGGGAGAAATCCTCTGTCATCCCAACGTTCATACCGTAATTCCCGACTACATTGAATTTTCAATTGATGCCCGTCACGAGGACCCGAAGGTAATTGAGCAGGTTGTTGACGTTATAAAGAATATGCCCAAAGAGGTTGCAAAATGCTCTGTAGATTACGAGGTTGCGTGGACAAGAGATACTGTTTACTACGACAAACAGCTTGTTGATTTTGTTCAGGAGTCGGCAGATGAGCTTGGTTATTCAAATCAGAAAATCAACTCGGGTGCAGGTCACGACGCACAGTTTGCATCATATATGCTCCCGACAACAATGATTTTTGTACCGTCAAAGGACGGTCACTCTCACTGCGAGCCTGAGTTTACCTCAACTGAGCTTTGCACAAAGGGTGCGTCAGTATTGCTCAATGCAGTGCTCAAGTGCGATAAAACAGACTGATATGTTTGGTGATTGATATGAACAACTACATTATTACCATTGCCCGAAGCTTCGGCAGCGGCGGTAAGGAGATAGCGGCGATTCTTTCGGAAAAGCTCGGCATACCGTACTACGAACGCCAGATTCTCACAATGGCGTCACAGGCAAGCGGAATTGACGAAAGCGAGTTTGTTGAGGTTGACGAAAAGCTTCACGGAAGTTACCTTGTAAAGTCGCTCACAAAGCTTCCTACAACAAATGTTTTAAGACCTGAATCAAGAGCATTTGTGTCCGATATTAATTTATACAACATTCAGGCGAAAATCATTGAGGAGCTTTCCAACACCCAGTCCTGCATTATTGTAGGTAAATGCGCTGATTACATACTTCGTGACAAGCCAAATGTATTAAGTGTGTTTGTTGAGGCTTACACGCAGGATTGCATTAACCTCATAAGAAGCAGGGTGTATGTTTCGGAAGAACGTGCAAAGGATATGAAAAAGCGAACCGACAAGTACAGAACTGCTTACTACAAATACTACACGAGAGGGCAGAATTGGCGTGATTCGCTCAATTATGATATGTTCCTTAACACCTCAAGAATAAGCAAAGAAAAATGCGCCGACATAATAGCCGACGCAGTAAAGATTAAATTCGGTATTAAATAAGCTCAAGCCTGCTTCGTCAAAAACGGAGCAGGCTAAATGAGTTTCAGAAGATATTAAGCAAAGGCGGGATTTTATGGCTGTAACACTGCGTTCATTGTGCGAAACTGCAAGCTATCTTTACGGAATGAGAGTAATTGCAGGAAACGGAGGAATGTCAAATATTGTTCAGTGGGTACACACCGTTGAGGATATAGAGGTAAGCGATTTCCTCCACGGCGGAGAACTGATTTTTACAACAGGAATTGCAAACCGCAATCAGGACTGGCTTTTGCCCTTTGTGAAAAATCTGATTGAAAAGCAGGTCAGCGGACTTGTACTCAACATCGGACCTTATATTACAGAAATTCCGCAAAAGGTAATTGACTACTGCAATAAGCTTAATTTTCCGCTTATGGATATTCCGTGGAAAACACGCATAGTTGATATTTCACGTGACTTCTGCAACCGCATAATCCTTAATGAAAGGGAAGAGGAGGACATAAGTCAGGCTTTGCGCAATATCGTCTTTTTTCCGGGTGAGGCTGAAAAATACATACCGATTTTAGAGTGCCACAATTTTGATTCTGCTTTGAATTGCTGTATGGTAGCCGTAAAAGGCGAAATGGCAGAAGGCTCGCCTGTCAGCAAATCAGAGGACAGGATTGAACGGCTAATTCATTCATATAAAAAGCCCTGGGGAGGATTCAGGGTTGATATGATTAATTATTACGTCTTAAACGGCTTTACACCCGATGAAATTGAACACCTTGTAAGTGATATTCAGGCTTTGCAGTATAATCACCTTTCGATAAAACAAATCTACATTAGTGTAGGAATGATTGCAGGAAAATTGTCTGAGCTTTCAAAAAATTATCAACTTACATCAAGATTGTTTGTTGTGTCGCAGAAGAAAAAGATTTCACCTTCCTATTATGATAAAATGGGTATGAAGAAAATACTTCTTGCCGTTGATAATCTTGAAGTGCTTAAATCATTTTATGCAGAAAATCTTATGAAGCTTAAAAGCTACGACAATGAAAACGGAACAGATTATATGGGTTTTCTGCGTATGTATCTGGAGTACGACGGAAGTGTTCAGAGGGTTGCCGAGGAAACCTTTGTTCACCGCAATACAATTAATTATCAGCTTGCAAAGGTTAAAAAAATCCTCGGTAACGATATGAAAACGCTTGAGGACAGGCTGAATCTTCTGCTGGCTTTTTATATTGAAATGCTGATTTAATCAGATAACATACAATAAAAAATATCGTATAGGCAAGAAATAAACAAAGTAAGTAAGATATTCCATCAAGCATCATATAAATGCAACTTAAATATATACTTCTTTCATAATTATGTTACAACAAGCGATATTGTTACGAATTATTGCTATTTTTGCAAGTTGTTTTAAAAATTATGCATTATTTATTGACAACTACAAAATATAGTGATAAAATAAACTCGTTAACAAAGACGTTTCACAATTTTGTGAGGCGTCTTTGTCTGTTTAAAGGGGGAAATAATTATGGATGAACTTATCAGACACTCTAAAACAATCAATAAGCTATTGGCCAGATACGGAGTAAAATTCGGAATATATAAAAACGGAGTATTTAATGAACAGCTTTTCCCTTTCGACCCGATTCCGAGAATTATTGATAACAGGCAATTCTCTTTCCTTGAGAAGGGACTTATTCAGCGAGTAAATGCGCTCAACTGCTTTTTATCCGACATTTACGGCAGGAAACAAATCGTCAAGGACGGTGTTATTCCCGAAGAATTTATTTATTCGGCTACAGGTTTTCTTCCGCCGTGTGACGGAGTTATTCCTCCAAAAAATATATACAGTCATATTTCAGGTATTGACCTTGTTCAGTCAAAGGATGATAACTGGTATATTCTGGAGGATAATCTGAGAGTGCCTTCGGGTGCGTCTTATCCGATGATTGCAAGAGAGTTTCAGAGAAGAAGTGCTCCTCAGAGCTTTCAGAAAAACAGCGTTATCGACAACAGAAATTATGCCGACCTGCTGAAAAACGTGATGGACTATGTAAATACAGGCGGTATTAATGTTATTCTTTCACCGGGAAGATACAATGCGGCTTTTTTTGAACATTCATATCTTGCAGAAAGAACCGGAGCAATTCTTACTACCGGTAATGATATTGTATGCGAGAATGATAATCTTTACTATATTGATTACAACGGCAGAAAGCAGAGAATCGGCGCAGTTTACAGGCGGATTTCCGATGAATATCTTGACCCTATGACATTTAACGAGGAGTCTGTAATCGGTATTCCTCACATATTTGAAGCGTATAAAAAGGGAAATGTTGCATTGATTAATGCACCCGGAAACGGCGTTGCCGATGATAAGGGAATATATTACTTTGTACCGAAGATGATAAAATATTATCTCGGTGAGGAAGCTGTACTGAGCAATGCACCTACATATCTTCCTTTCTATGAGGACGATATGAAATATGTGCTTGCTAATTTTGATAATCTCGTAATAAAGGATGTTGCCGAAGCAGGCGGGTACGGAGTAGTGTTTGGCAATTCCCTTACAAAAGAAAAGAAGGCGGATTTTATCAATCTGCTTAAAAAAGAGCCGCGCAGATTTATTGCGCAGGAGATTATTGATTTTTACGATTTGGACATTCTTGATGAAGACGGCAGCCGGGTACCCAGAAAGGCTGACCTGAGAGCTTTTGTACTCACGGACAGTACAACAAAGGTATGGGCAAGCGGACTAACAAGATTTTCAAGAAATCCCGATTCGTTCATAGTAAATTCATCACAGGGCGGAGGTTTTAAAGATACATGGGTATTATCACGTTAGACAAAATAGATCACTTGCTTTGGCTTGGCAGATATACGGAGCGAGTACATACAACATTAAAATATTTTCTTAAGGGATCAGACAGGATGCTTGATGCAGATCCCGGATTTTATTCGGAATTCTGTGAAAAAATAGGCATCACAAACATATACGGTTCACGGGAAAACTTTTTAAAAACCTATCCGTTTGATGAGTCGGATCCTAACTCGATAATCAGCAATTTAAACCGTGCATATGACAATGCAATAGTTATGCGTGACTACATCGGCACAGAAACAATGGCATATATTCAGCTTGCTATTGATGATATAGTCAACGCCGAGCGTGGTTGCACGCCTCTTGCGGATCTTATGCTGGTAGTTGACCACCTGCTTGCATTCTGGGGCTGCGTAAACGATTTGATTGACGATGAGCAGATACGAAATATTATCAAGCTCGGAAAAGGTGTTGAACGCATTGATTTATATTTAAGCCTTGATAAGCAGTTGAGCGAAATCAGGAGAGAGTACAACAGAATGAAGCAGTTTCTGGCTAAATCTCAAATCAGGTATGATGAAAGCGTAATTAATACATTTGATTCAATGCTTGATTTATGTGATTTCAACTATACTACTGCACGAAGTCTTTTGAGAAATCTGTTAACAGAGTAAGAAAGAGTGATATTTATCAAGAACCTGAAATTTAAATACGAATTGCAGGCTGAATACAGTGATTCAGTAAGCTCGCATAATTTCTCGGTAATGTTTTTGCCCGTAAGTACAAATCGTCAGGAAATTACCGAGCTGGATATTAACATCGTTGGCTGTGATAAATACTGCAAAACTTCTGATAATTTCAATAACAAAAAGATTTACGGAATTATTAAAGAACCGCACAGCTGTTTTGATATTACGGTCACAGGCAAGGCAAAAACGGGAATTGATATTTATGAGGAATACACAAATAATATGCAAGAGTATTCTATACTCAAATTCCCTACTCGGCTTACATATCCTTATGGGAAAATCAGAGAGTATCATAAAAACCTTGAAATGGGAAATTTTATAAGTCCCTACGAAAAGGCTTTACACATTATGCATACGCTTTATTACACTTTTAGATATAAGCCGGGTGCAACATCAATTCACGCTACTGCTGAAGAGGCTCTGAATCTGGGAGAAGGCGTTTGTCAGGATTATACACACATTATGCTTTCTCTCTTAAGAATGGAGAATATTCCTGCAAGGTATGTAGTAGGAGTAATGCTCGGTGAAGGTTCAAGTCATGCATGGGTTGAAGTATTGTGCAACGGCTATTGGTACGGCTTTGACCCTACTAACAATAAGCTTGTAAATGATGAGTATATCAGGGTATCTTGCGGCAGGGATTCAAGCGATTGTGCGGTAATAAGAGGAACATTCAAGGGCTGTGTAACTCAGACTCAAAAAGAAAGTGTTTCGGTTGAGGAAATATATTGATTATATGTGATAATGAAGGAAAGGATTTAAGCTTATGATTGAAACTATATGTTCTGTAGGTTTGCCTATTGATGAAACGCTGATGATAAAGAAAAACAGAATTATTCCCAAAAACGGACTAAAGGGAGATGAGAAAAGAATAAGCATTGTTACGGGAACTCACGGAGATGAGCTTGAGGGACAGTATGTTTGTTATGAAATGCAGAGAAGGATTAAGGAGAATTATGATAAACTGACAGGTATCGTTGACATATATCCTGCTGTCAATCCGCTTGGAATTGACTCCATAACCCGTGGAATTCCTGCGTTCGACCTTGATATGAACAGAATTTTTCCCGGCTCTGACAACGGCTCAATGCCTGAATATGTGGCTTATAAAATTGTTGAGGATTTAAGAGGAAGTACAGTTGCCGTTGATATTCACGCAAGCAACATTTTCTTAAAAGAAATTCCACAGGTGAGAATTAACGAATTAACACGTGATAAGCTTGTGCCTTTGGCAAAGCTTATTAATGTTGATTACATATGGGTTCATTCATCTGCTACTGTTCTTGAGTCAACGCTTGCTTACTCACTCAACAGCCTTGATACCCCTACGCTTGTCGTTGAAATGGGAGTTGGTATGCGTATTACAAAAAGCTACGGTGACCAGCTTGTTGACGGATTGTTTGCTCTTATGAAAGAGCTTGGAATATGGAGCGGAGATGTTATTACTCCGAAAGAGCCGATTATTTCAGAGGACGGCGAGGTTTCCTTTATTAATGCAGGAAAATCAGGTGTTTTTTTACCTGCCGTGGAGCATTGGAAAAATGTTAAGACAGGCGACCATATAGGCGATATCATAAACCCTCTTACAGGAGAACTCGAAGAGAAAATTTTAGCAGAAACCGATGGTATTGTGTTTACCCTTCGTGAATATCCTATTGTTTCCGAAGGGTCATTGATTGCGAGAATTCTTGCGTAAGGAGGGAACAAAAATGAAAGAAACAACGCTGTTTGAACTCGGTTCAGTCTACAGAGATAATATGAGAGTAAAGGGGTATACTTTTGGCAGCGGCGAAAAATCGGTTTGTATTGTAGGAGCTACAAGAGGCAACGAGGTGCAGCAGGTTTTTATCTGTTCACAGCTGATTAAAATTTTCACACAGCTTGAAAAGCAGGGAAAAATAAAGGGCGGAAAGTCAATTATGGTTGTACCTACGGTGAATAGTTATTCAATGAATATTCAAAAGCGTTTCTGGCCTACGGACAATACAGATATCAACAGAATGTTTCCCGGATACAATCTCGGTGAAACTACACAGCGTATTGCAGGCGGAGTGTTTGAAAAAATAAACGGTTATGAATATGGAATTCAGTTTACAAGCTTTTATATGCAAGGAAGCTTTATTCCGCATGTGAGGATGATGAAAACAGGCTTTGAAGATATTGAAAAGGCAAAGGACTTCGGACTTCCGTATGTTTTCAGACGTGACGCACGACCTTATGATACAACAACGCTTAATTATAACTGGCAGGTGTGGAACACAAAGGCTTTTTCCGTTTATACAAACGCTACCGATACTATTGACGTGCAGAGTGCCAAAAAGGCAATAAATGCAGTTATGACATTTCTTAATAATAACGGCATAATTGCTTATAAGGGTCATCAGGGATATGTTTCGCAATTAATTGAAGGCGGTAGTCTTACAAATGTTAAATCAGAGGTTGCCGGGCTGTTCATTAGATATGCAGATGTTAACGCACGTGTAAAAAAAGGAGACACTCTGGCTGAAATTTTGGACCCCTACACGGGTAATAGTATTGATTGTATTAAATCCCCTATAAATGGAATTGTATTTTTCCATGCGTCCCAGCCGCTGATTTATTCAAATACACCTTTGTTTAGGATTATTCCAAGTGATGATATTATGTAATGATAATTGAATACATCAATAGCAAGAGAAAATAAATACAGCGACTTCAATTACGAGAGAACTTTCTGCGTTCTCTCGTTTTTATGTTAAAAAGAGAATTTTAAATTAGAAATTTTAATTATGACTCTTTAATTAAGTTAAGTAAAAATGAAAAAAGCCCGATTAAAATGGAGCCTTTCGGTGCAATGGCTTTTGTTATGTTGTTAAATTTGCTGTTGTTGAAAATCTTCTTTCAGTTGTTCCAAAATTTTCTTTATTTTCTTTTCTGCACCCTCGGCAGTCAGACCGACTCTTAATGACGCTTCACGGATTGTCATTTTCTCATTGCTTTTCAGGCAGTCGGGACAGATACCAAATACTAACTCAATCAATCTTAAATCCTGTGGCTTGAGTTTGCTCAAAGATGTTTTTAATTTTTCTCGCTGTTCGTTTTTGAAATATATCTCTTCAGGGGAGAGTGTGTCTATCTCAACATCAGTGATTGAAGAATTGAAATAATTTTCATTATCTTGATTGTGAATATCAAGATTGTTGTTTTGCTTAAACGGAGTTGAAGTAATAATGCAGTTCAGTACTGTATTTTCTGAAATATTCAGTTCCTTTGCAATGTCCGTGACTGCTTCTTCAAGAAGTTTGTCATTCGGTTGTTGCGAGTACAGCAATGTTACTTTTCGTAAATTCTTATACTGATTATCATTATCAATATGTACGTTACCGCAGACAGTACGGACATATTCGTGCCACGCTTTGAGCACTTTATATTTTATGAGTTGCAGTAAAGGCATATCCGAATCGTAGTTTTGCAGTTCACTCCACAGCAGAGATGAAAAAATTTGTTTCAAGTCGTCAATTCTACTACTTTCTAAACTGTATTTCTTTATAAACAGTTGAGCGTTTCTGTTGAGTACAGGCTCATAAAGATAGAGAAATTCATTAAAGTATTT
>JBJEQF010000032.1:0-28117 GCA_051881615.1 Acutalibacteraceae bacterium
TTTTCATCATCCTTTCTTTCATTTTTTACATTTATTTAGTGTCGGAGAACTTTCTTACCGCATTCCGATTTGCCCGAGCGGACACACCATTACTGTGATGTGCGACAGCAATTTAATTTTGAACTATAGCTTATTTGTTTAAGTCTACATTTCATATTATACTAAGCATATTCCGTAAAGTCAAGTGGTTTTCGAGAAAATATTTACTTTTTTTGCTTTAGTTATCTTGACACACCTTAACTTATAATGATATACTTAATTTTAGAAATATGAGAGGAGCATTTTTATGGCTATTGGAGAAAGAATTCGCTTTTTCAGAAATTTAAGAGGTATGACTCAAAAATATCTTGGTATGCAGGTTGGTTTTCCTGAAAAGACCGCCGACATTCGTATGGCGCAGTATGAGTCCGGCAGCAGAACTCCTAAGGCTGATTTAACAAATAGCCTTGCAGAAGTGTTTGGTGTATCAGCAAGTGCTTTAACCGTGCCCGATATTGACAGCTACAACGGCTTAATGCACACTTTATTTGCTCTTGAGGATTTATACGGTCTTAAAATTACTGAATTAGACAGCGAGGTTTGTCTGCATTTGGACAAGGGTATGGGTGCAAATTACATTACTATGTTTGAAATGTTCACTGCTTGGAAAGAACAGGCTGAAAAGCTGAAGAACGGCAAAATTTCAAAAGAGGAATACGATAATTGGCGTTATAACTATCCAAAGAACGACATAAAGGTTGAAAGGATATAAATATGCAATACGAAAAGCATAAATCTGCTCGCAAGATTTTTTCCGATATTGATAAAAACCCCAGCAAGTATTTAATCATTCATTACTCTTGTGAGAGTTTTTACGATATTAAAGATGGACACACCCCTCGCATTACATCAATCGCTGTATATGACTATGCAACAGCACAGACTGATTCATTTTCCATTCATAAAATGGCCGAAAAATTACATGTTGATATTAGTGATATAGAAAGCCACTATGATGAGCTGGAAAAATCAATGTTGGACGAATTTTTTGAATATGCAAAGGAACATAAGACTTATTTCTGGATTCACTGGAATATGAGAGATATGAACTATGGCTTTAAAGCTATTGAGCATCGTTACTCTGTTCTTGGTGGAGAGCCATACAAAATTCCTGACTCAAATAAGATTGATCTTGCCCGTCAACTAATTAACTGCTACGGAGTAGGGTATGCAGGACATCCTCGTATGGAAAAACTATTAGAGCAGAATGATATTAAAGCCAAAGATTATTTAAATGGACAGCAAGAAGCTGAAGCCTTTGCCAATCAGGAATATGTTAAATTACATATGTCCACGCTTAGGAAGGTTGATGTGTTTGCTAACATTCTTAATAGGGCGATTAACAACACATTAAAGGTGAATTCGAAATGGACAGAAATATATGGTATTTCTATTCAAGGCATCATAAATTTCTGCAAAGATACTTGGTGGATTCAGCTTATTTGGACTGTTTTTTCTCTTGTTTTAGGGGCTCTGTTAGGTGTGGCATTTGATAAACTTATATAAACGCAAAAAAGGCATTACCAACTGCAAAAGTCAGTAATGCCTTTTTAGAATTTATTAAGATAATTGTACCCGCAAACCGCAGGGAACGCACAATAAATGCTTTTTGCAGTCTGCTATCATTTTGCTATCAAATCGGGAAATTTTAAGCTGAAAATCCTTTATTTATGCGGTTTTTCAGGCTTTACGATTTATTCCCACTCCACTGTTCCCGGTGGTTTTGAGGTGATGTCGTAGACTACTCTGTTTACTCCCTCTACCTCGTTTACAATTCTGTTTGATACTCTGGCAAGAATATCAAACGGGATACGTGCGAAGTCTGCTGTCATAAAGTCGTCTGTTGTTACGGCTCTTATGGCTATCAGGTTGTCGTAGGTTCTGTGGTCGCCCATTACTCCTACTGTTTTTACTCCGGGCAGAACTGCAAAGAACTGGCTTAGCTCCTGCTCAATTCCGCTTTTTGCTATTTCATCACGGAAAACTGCGTCTGCCTCCTGCAAAATTTTGATTTTATCCTCTGTTACTTCGCCGATGATGCGTACTCCCAAGCCGGGACCGGGGAACGGCTGTCGCCATACAAGCTCCTTTGGTATTCCGAGCATCTCGCCTACCTTACGAACCTCGTCCTTGAAAAGCTCTGCAAGCGGTTCTACAACATCGTCAAATTTGATGTCATCGGGCATTTTCACCTTGTTGTGATGCGTTTTGATTTTATCGGCGTCGCCCTTGCCGCTTTCTATGCAGTCGGGGTAGATTGTGCCTTGTGCGAAAAATCCGCCCTCTGCCTCTTCCCTGATTTTGCTCCAGAATACGTTGTAAAATTCTGTGCCGATAATCTTTCTTTTTTTCTCGGGGTCTGTTACTCCCTTTAGCTTTGAAATGAAGTCGTGACCGCAGTTTACTCTTACAAATCGCATATCAAACAGCTTTGTAAAGGTCTGCTCTACAAAATCGCCCTCGTCCTTGCGCATTAAGCCCTGATCTACAAAAACGCAGGTGAGCTGTTTGCCTACAGCCTTGCTTAGAAGCGCTGCTGCAACAGATGAGTCAACACCGCCCGACAAGCCTAATACTACCTTTTTGTCGCCGATTTTTTCACGTAACGCCAAAACGGTAGTGTCGATAAAGCTTTCCATCTGCCAGTCGCCTGCACATTTGCATATTTCGTACAGGAAGTTTTTGAGCATTATATTACCGAATTGGCTATGTGTAACCTCAGGGTGGAACTGCACGGCGTAAATTCCACGCTCAACGTTTTCCATAGCGGCACAGGGGCAGTCATCGGATTTTGCCGTTATTACAAAATCCTTCGGCGGTTGACTGATAAAATCAGTGTGGCTCATCCACACGATATTATTTTTCGGAACATCCTTAAAAAGAACGCTGTCGGATGTAATTTCAATCTCGATTTTGCCGTACTCGCTCTTTTTTGCGGATTCAACGACACCATCGCACATCCACGAAATGAGCTGACAGCCGTAGCAGATACCTAAAACAGGAATACCCAAATCGAGAATTTCCTTTGTGTAGTGCGGTGAGCTCATATCATAAACAGAGTTCGGACCGCCTGTAAAAATGATACCTTTGTAGCTTTCTGATTTAATTTCTTCTATCGGTGTTGTGTAAGGCTTGATTTCTGCGTAAACGTGATGGTCACGCACTCTGCGGGCGATAAGCTGATTGTACTGACCGCCGAAATCAAGAACAAGTATTTTTTCTGACTTAGCACTCATATAAGAAACCTCGTTGTTTATCTGTAAATAATGTCATTTCTTGACGGACCGTTTGAAACGATACCGATCGGAATACCTATCTCTTTTTCTGCAAATTCAATATAGTTTCTGCAATTCTCAGGAAGATCCTCATATTTTTTAATTCCTGTAATATCGCACTTCCAGCCGGGCAGAACCTTTAAAATCGGCTTGCATCTTTTGAGCTTTGTAGTTGACGGGAAGTAGTCAATCTGCTTGCCGTCAAGCTCGTAGCCTACACAAACGGGGATTTCATCAAGGTAGCCTAATACGTCAAGTACGGTAAAGGCAATTTTTGTTGTACCCTGTACCCTACAGCCGTAGCGTGTTGCTACAAGGTCGAGCCAACCCATTCTTCTCGGTCTGCCTGTTGTAGCACCGTATTCGCCGCCGTCACCGCCTCTGCGTCTTAGCTCGTCTGCCTCGTCACCGAAAATTTCGCTGACAAATTCGCCTGCGCCAACTGCACTTGAATAAGCCTTGACAACTGTGATGATTTCTTTGATTTCGTAAGGAGGAATACCGGCGCCTACTGCTCCGTAGCCTGCGATTGTATTTGATGATGTTACCATCGGATAAATACCAAAGTCTGTGTCCTTTAATGCACCGAGCTGTCCCTCAAGAAGAATATTCTTGCCGCTTTTTACTGCTTCATAAAGGAAAGAGAAGGTATCTGCAACATATGGCTCTAAGGCAACCTTGTACTCCATAAGCTTGTCGAAAATCTCGTCAACTGAAATTTCAGGCTTATTGTAAAGATTTCTGAGAGTTGCGTTTTTTATTTCTACTGCGTGTCTGATTTTATCTTTCAGGCAATCGTAATCATCAAAAAGCTCGTTTACCTGAAAGCCGATTTTTGAATACTTGTCCGAGTAAAACGGCGCAATACCGCTTTTTGTTGAACCGAATGAATTTTTGCCCAAACGCTCCTCCTCGTAGCAGTCAAAGGCAACGTGATAAGGCATTACTATCTGCGCTCTGTCTGAAATTAAAATGTTCGGCTTCGGAACTCCACGAGATTCAAGCTCGCTCATTTCTTTTACGAAGTTTTCAACACTGAACGCAACACCGTTGCCGATGATGTTTGTAATATGCTGATGAAAAACTCCTGACGGAAGCTGATGAAGAGCGAACTTTCCGTAATTGTTTACTATTGTGTGTCCTGCGTTGCTTCCGCCCTGAAAACGGATTACGATGTCGCTTTCCTGTGCGAGAACGTCTGTGATTTTGCCCTTGCCCTCATCGCCCCAGTTGGCGCCGACTATAGCTTTAACCATATTATAAAACTCCTTTATATGTAAATAGGTTGATTATACGTTGATTTCAGCCTGCTCTGTTGCAATATCAGCATAAGGAGCAAGTGCTGTGGCTACCTGATTTGCAAGGAAGTCCTCTGTCTGCTCTTTTGCTCTGCCTGTGTATTTTTCAGGCTGCAAAATTGCTTCAAGCTCAGAAAGAGTTACGCCAAAGGCATCGTCTGCTGCAATTCTTTGGAGCAGGTCGTTTTCGCCGCCCTCTTCCTTAACTACCTTAGAGGCTGCCATTGAGTGAACTCTGATTCTTTCGTGGAGCATCTGTCTGTCTGCGCCACGCTTTTTCACAGCGTCCATCATAATGTTTTCTGTAGCCATAAACGGAAGCTCTTTTCTTAATCTTTGCTCTATAACCTTAGGATATACTACAAGTCCGTCTGCAACGTTTGCGTAAAGATTTAAGATAGCGTCAACTGCAAGGAAAGCCTCGGGAACGCTTAAACGCTTGTTTGCGCTGTCGTCAAGCGTTCTTTCAAACCACTGTGTTGCAGTTGTGAACGAGCCGTTTAAAACATCTATCATAACGTATCTTGCAAGTGAGCCTATACGCTCGCTGCGCATCGGATTTCTCTTATAAGCCATAGCAGAGGAGCCGATCTGATTTTTCTCGAATGGCTCTTCGACCTCTTTTAGATGCTGTAAAAGTCTGATGTCATTTGAAAATTTTGCGGCACTCTGAGCGATTGAGCTTAACACATTGAGAATTTGTGTGTCGAGCTTTCTTGAATAGGTCTGACCCGAAACTGCAAAGCAATCGGTAAATCCCATTTTTTCTGCGATTTTTTTATCAAGAGCCTTAACCTTTTCGTGGTCGCCGTCAAAAAGCTCTAAAAAGCTTGCCTGTGTGCCTGTTGTTCCCTTTGAACCTAACAGCTTTGCTTTTGAAAGCTGATATTCAATATCCTCTAAATCCATCAGTAAATCCTGAATCCACAGAGTTGCTCTTTTGCCTACTGTTGTCGGCTGTGCAGGCTGAAAATGTGTAAAGGCAAGCGTTGGCAGTGCCTTATATTTTTCTGCGAAGGCAGACAAATTGCGGATAACTGTAATGAGCTTATTTCTTACAAGCTTTAAGCCCTCTGTCATAATAATGATGTCTGTGTTGTCGCCTACATAGCAGGAGGTTGCACCCAGATGGATAATACCCTTTGCCTTGGGACACTGCTGACCGTAGGCATATACGTGCGACATAACATCGTGGCGGACAAGCTTTTCACGCTCTGCTGCTACCTCGTAGTTTATATCGTCTGCGTGAGCTTTAAGCTCGTCTATCTGCTCCTGTGTAATCGGCAGTCCAAGCTCCATTTCTGCCTGAGCAAGTGCAATCCAGAGCTTGCGCCATGTTCTAAATTTCATATCGGGGGAAAATAGATATTTCATTTCCTTGTCGGCATATCTTGATGATAACGGTGATTCGTATGTATCCTTAATCATTGTTGCTCCTCCTTTATACTTTTGCATTATTAATAATTCATTCCGCCGCGCTCTTTGCCCTTGAGCATTTCTGTTGTAATACCTGCCGGATAATTACCCGTAAAGCAGGCGTCACAAAAACCGCAGTTGCTGTCAAAGAGCATCTCGCTTAGCGACTGAGCAGGCAGAAATCCTAATGAATCTGCACCGCTTAGCTTGCATATTTCATCAATTGTATGGTTACACGCAATAAGCTCGCCACGTGACGGTATGTCCGTTCCGTAGTAGCAGGGCCACATAAACGGCGGTGAGCTTATACGCAGGTGAACCTCTTTTGCGCCGGCGTTTCTGAGCATTGTTACAATTCTGTCGCAGGTAGTACCACGAACAATGCTGTCGTCAATCATAACAACTCTTTTGCCCTTTACAGAGGTAATAAGCGGATTTAGCTTAATCTTAACGCTTTTCATTCTTTCCTCTTGGCTTGGCTTTATGAAGGTTCTGCCTATATAGTTATTTTTAACGATACCCTTTTCGTAGGGTATGCCCGATTCCTCGCTGTAGCCTATTGCGGCGTCAATGCCCGATTCGGGTACGCCTATAACTAAATCTGCCTCAACGGGGAAGGTTCTTGCAAGTATTCTGCCCGCCTGCTTTCTTGCCTGATATACGCTTATACCGTCAATAACAGAGTCGGTTCTTGCAAAATATATATATTCAAAAACGCAGAGCGACTTTTTCTTATTGCAGTGCTCCTTTATGCTGTGAACTCCGTTGCTGTCAACTACTATAATCTCGCCCGGCTCAACATCACGCACAAATTCTGCACCGCAGGCATCAAGCGCCGCCGTTTCGCTTGCAAAGACAACGCTGTTTTCAATTTTGCCCATACATAACGGGCGAAAGCCGTTTGGATCACGTGCTGCTATGAGCTTTCTCGGACTCATTACAAGCAGAGAATACGCTCCCTCTATCTGAGTCATAGCTGCACTTACAGCCTCTTCTACGCTGTGGCACTTCATTCTCTCTCTTGCGATAACGTAGGCTATTACCTCGCTGTCGATAGTTGTCTGAAAAATTGCACCTCTGTGTTCAAGCTCACGCCTGATTTCAACAGCATTAGTCAGGTTACCGTTGTGAGCTATTGAAAGCGTACCCTTTTTATAACGCATAACAAGCGGTTGTGCGTTTTCACGCACAGAGCCGCCTGCAGTTGAATAGCGAACATGAGAAACTGCAATTTGTCCGCTTAATGAATCAAGTATTGAGTTGTTGAACACCTCGGAAACCAAGCCCATATCGTTGTGGTACTCTATAACACCGCAATCATTTACAGCTATGCCGCAGCTTTCCTGTCCTCTGTGCTGCAGCGCAAGCAAGCCGTTGTAGCAGGCATAGGCAGGATTTACATTACCGTCGCTGTATATACCGAAAACTCCGCACTCCTCGTGCAGTTCTTCCTTTGCAAAACAATCAAACGCAGAATTCAAAGGTGTCACCATCCGAAATTTAAAAAATCAAATAAATTTATGTCAATCAAGCAAGACCGATACGCTTCATCATCTCGGCATATGCTTCTTCAACACCGCCCATATCACGACGGAAACGATCCTTATCAAGCTTTTCACCTGTGTTTACATCCCAGAAACGGCAGGTATCAGGTGAAATTTCATCAGCAAGAACGATTTCGCCGTGGAAACGTCCGAACTCAAGCTTGAAGTCGATAAGGTCAACGTTACATTCCTTAAAGAACTCAACCATAAGCTCGTTTACCTTTAAAGCCATCTCTGCGATTGTATCAACCTCTTCCTTAGTAGCAAGCTCTGCTGCTAAGATGTGGTACTCGTTTACGATAGGATCGCCTAAATCATCGTTCTTATAGCAAAATTCAAGAACAGTAGTCTTCATCGGTGTACCCTCAGGTAAGCCGAGACGCTTTGAAAGACTGCCTGCCGCCTTGTTTCTTACGATAACCTCAAGAGGAACAATTTCTACCTTTTTAACAACTGTTTCTCTGTCGTTTAATTCCTCAACAAGATGAGTTTTGATACCCTTTTCTTCAAGCATCTTGAACATAAAGTTACTCATTCTGTTATTTACAACGCCCTTGCCTACAATAGTACCCTTTTTAAGACCGTTGAATGCTGTGGCATCGTCCTTGTATGAAACAATGCAGTAATCGGGGTTTTCTGTAGCAAAAACCTTTTTAGCCTTTCCTTCGTAGAGCTGTTCTTTCTTTTCCATAATCTTAATCCTCCGTTACTTTGTGTATAAACACATAAATTTTGCAATAAAAACACAACATATATTATAATACGTTGCGAAGATTTTAGCAACATAAAAAAGAAAATATTTTAAAATAATTAAAAATTTACAGGGATATATTGTAAAATTTCTCAATTCTTTTTAAAATAAAGCGCATTTTTTGTCTTATTAGGAAAACTTTTCGTAAAGCTGTTCGGCTTTGGATATAAGCTCCTGCTTTTCGTTATTTATTTCCTCGTCAATAACCATATCAAGCAGTGTTCTTAGAATACTGCCGATAGCTTTTCCCCTTGGTATTCCCAGATTTAAAAGATCCCTGCCGTTAATGTTTAAATCCTCTAATGAAAGACAGCAGTTTTCTTCTGTAATATTTTTAAATTCAGCTGCTGTTTTGTTATGATTTAAAAGCTTTTCTTCCCTTTTATACATAGACTGCGCCATCATATCGGCGTACTGAACCTGCAAAAGCTTTTCAAACATTTCTTCACCGATTTTTGACAGCACCTTTTTCATCATTTTTTTGTTGCCGTTAAAACGGTAATCGTGGTAGTTAATCAGAGTTGTTACCGTATATATAAATTCGTTTGAAAATCTGAGCCGATGCAATATCACATCTGCCATAGCGGCACTCAGTCTTGGGTGACCCTTGAAGTGGCTTACACCGTTTATGTCGGTTGTTTTTGTCTGAGGCTTGCCTATGTCGTGTAGGAGCATTGTCATTTTTAAAACAGGGTCGGGCTTTATATACTTTATTGATGAAACGGTATGCTTCCACAGAGTTTTATTATGGTGAGGAGTGTTCTGGTCAAAGTTAAACATAACCTCAATTTCGGGAATAATTACTGCAAAAACCTCTTTATATCTGCGTAATACAAAGTCGGCATTGTCACCGCATAAAAGCTTTTCAAGCTCATCTTTTATTCTTTCGGCAGAGATGTTTAAAAGAAGCCGTTTATTTCTGATAATAGACCTTGACGTTTCGGGTTCGATTGAAAAGCCGTAAACACTTGCAAAACGCAGACAGCGCAAAATTCTGAGTGCGTCCTCGTTAAAGCGTTCATCGGGATTGCCGACACAGCGCAGTGCTTTGTACTTAATATCCTCAATGCCGCTGCAAAAATCCTTTATGCCTGTCTTTGGATTGTACGCAAGCGCATTTACCGTAAAATCACGTCTAAGTAAATCCTGCTTAATATCGGCGGTAAAGGTTACGCTGTCGGGTCTGCGGTTGTCTGTGTAGCTGCCGTCAATGCGAAAGGTTGTGATTTCGTAAACCTGATTGTTAATTACAACAGATACTGTGCCGTGCTTTATACCTGCGTCAAACTGCCTGTAACTGCTGAAAATCCGGCTTATTTGCTGTGGTAATGCGTTTGTGGTAATATCCCAGTCGTGAGGAGCTATTCCAAGCAGACTGTCACGAACACAGCCTCCGACTATATAGCAGTCAAAGCCGTTTTCAGACAATTTATTCAAAATAAGCTCAACATCATCATTTAAAGGTATATACATACTTACCCACCCAAGATTTTTGTTTTATTTATTTTCTGTAAATTAATTCTTATTTTGCAGATTCAGTAATCTTTTATCAAAATAAGAATCAAATAGTCTGTAAAAGGTTAAAAACAGAATAATCGCAATTAAAGCAAGCACAAGCAAAACTATGGTCTGACTGAAATTCAGGAAACAAAGTGAAAACAGATCTGAGAAAAAGAACATACCCAAAGCAAGACCTGCGCACACTATTGATAAAAGTGCCGTTCTGTAAGCGTTAAAGGGAATTGACAGGCGGATAATGAACAGTACGCCTATAACGGCTGTCAGGATAACACACATAGTAGATGAAACTACATCTGAATAATTAAAGAAATATCTGCACAGCGTAACAGCGACAATATTCAGCACTATTGTAATTGCAGCCGGAAAAGCCTTTGAAATTATATTATAGAAAAAGTTACCTGTTACTCTGTCGTGGTTTGGTTCGAGTGCAAGCGCAAACGACGGCAAGCCGATAGTCATCGCACTGATAAGCGACATCTGGACAGGCTCAAAGGGATACCTGTAGCCAATAATCATAAATAAAACAGAAAGCAAAACGGAATAAATGGTTTTAACAAGGAACAGTGACGCGCTTCGCTGAATGTTGTTTATTGTTCGTCTGCCCTCGGCAACAACCTTTGGCATTGATGAAAAATTGTTGTCTATAAGCACAATATGAGCGACATTTCGAGCTGCCTCACTGCCTGCCGCCATCGCTACGGAGCAATCGGCTTCTTTAAGAGCTAACACATCGTTTACACCGTCGCCTGTCATAGCTACGGTATGACCGTGGCTTTTTAATGCTTTAATCAGCTTTTCTTTCTGATGCGGTGTGACACGTCCGAAAACGTTGAACTTTTCTGCGGCTTCATAAATTTCTTCATCTGTTTTAAGCGTTGTTGCATCAACCACCATTTCTGCATTCTTTATGCCTGCGCTTTTGGCGATGTTTGCAACTGTCTTTACGTTATCGCCCGATATAACCTTTAACGTTACGCCCTGTTCAATGAAGTATTTTATAGTCTGCGGTGCTTCTTCTCTGATTTTATCCTTAATAAGTACAAAGGCAACAGGCTCAATATCGCTTGGAATTTCAGCATTTTGTAAAACCTGTGATGATTTTGCTATTGTCAGAACTCTGTACTCTTTTTCGTATTCTGAAATAATTTCGCTTACCTGAGAAAACTTTTCCTTTAATACAAACTCGGCGGCGCCCATTATATATGATGCTCCGTTTTCAAAGGACGCTCCCGACCACTTCTTTTCTGACGAGAAAGGAATGACGCTTACAGGCTTTAACGCACCGCTGTTGTCAACGTAATCTCGCAGAGCATTTACCGTTGCGTTTTCATCGGTGCTTGAATATGCAAGCGATTTAATGGCAATACTTATTTCATCCGATTTATTTTCTTTAAAAGGAATTACATTTTCAACATTCATCATATCGCAGGTTATTGTGCCGGTTTTGTCAAGGCAAAGCACATCTACCCTTGCAAGTGACTCAATGCAGAAAAGCTCCTGAACAAGCACCTTGTTTTTGGAAAGCCTTATTACGGAAACGGCAAGAACTGTACTTGTCAGCAGAATAAGTCCCTCGGGAATCATTCCGAGCATTCCTGCTACCGTTGCAACGATAGCCTTTGAAAAATTGTAATCAACAAAATACTGTCTGGTAAATAAAACTGCGCCGATCGGGAAAATTATAAATGAACATATTTTTATGATTTTATTCAATGTGTTCATTATTTCTGAATTTACTTTTTTTATGTATTTTGCAGAAGCGTGAATTTTAGAAATATAATTGTCAGCACCTACACTGCAAACTCTTGCTATACAGTTGCCTGCTGAAATAAAGCTGCCTGACATCAGCTTATCGCCCTTGTTTTTGTCGATTAAATCAGATTCACCTGTGAGCAGGCTTTCGTTTACACTGACGCAGCCGCTTATAATTACAGAGTCAGACGGTATCTGATCGCCTCTTTTTAGCTTTATTACATCATCAAGAACTATATCCTCTATGGGGATTTCCTGCTCTTTGCCGTCACGAAGTACAACGGCTTTTTTAGAAACTAAAATAGAGAGCTTGTCAACGGATTTTTTTGAACGGATTTCCTGAAAAATACCGATGGCTGTATTTGAAATTACAACGCCCATAAACAGTGCGTTTTTGTATGAGCCTGACAGTATAACCATAATCAGCAGAATTATGTTTACTCCGTTAAACAATGTAAAAATATTGTCGTAAAAAATACGCTTTACCGATTTTGTTTTTACAGTTGTGTCAGTGTTTACCTTACCCTCACTGATACGCTCTTGAACCTGCTGTGAGGTTAAACCTTTAATTTCTGATGTATTTTCCTTTTTTTCGTATTGATGAGCTTCCATATGGCATCTCCTAAAAAATGAAGTCAAGAAAATTATATACAAAAAGCTTTAATAAATCAAGTTTTTTGCTTGATACATACCAATAACATTTTGTGATTTTATATTTCCACTTAAAAGAACAGTTTTTTAGCTAAAAATAAAATCGGCAACAGAAAGAAGGTGGAAATATGAAAAAGCCAAGGATGAAATATATTTTATCAGCAGTGATTTGTGCTGCTTTTTTATCTGTTTGTTTTTTGCAGTCGGACAGCACAGCGATAAACCTCGACAAGAGTGTTGTAAACGTCAGCAACAGCAAGTCAAAATACGTTGTGCTTGGCGGTCAGACGTTTGGAATTAAGCTGTTTACAGACGGAGTGATGATAATAAAAACAGAGGAAGTAAAAACAGAAGGTAATGTTTATTCTCCGTCAAAGGAAGCAGGACTGCGTGTAAACGACGTTATAACTCATATAAATGATAAAAAGGTGTTTTCAAATGAACAGCTCGGTGAGGCTGTGAAAAGCTGTAAGGGCAACGCAGTTAAGCTAAAGGTAAAACGAGAAAACGAAACGTTTGACACAAGCATTATGCCGGTTAAAGACGCAGGCGGTGTTTACCGTATAGGGATATGGGTGCGTGACAGCAGTGCAGGAATAGGAACAGTAACGTTTTATGATACCGATAACGGATATTTTGCCACGCTCGGTCACGGAATTTGCGACAGTGATACAGACAAGCTCTTGCCTTTAAGTCACGGAGAAACGGTAAAGGCAAATATAACGTCCGTTACAAAGGGTGCCAAAGGCACTCCGGGAGGCTTAAACGGTTATTTTATTGATGAAGAAATCGGTAAAATTATTTGCAACTCAAACTGCGGAATGTTTGGTGAAATTGAAAATCCGCAGAATTTAAATAACGAAAAACTGATAGAGCTTGCAAACGGAAATGAAGTTATAACAGGCGACGCTTATATTTACTCTACCGTTGATGAAGGCGGTGTGAAAAAGTATTCCGTTAGGATTGAAGCTGTTTCATCATATAACAGTAAAAGCACAACTAAAAATATGATCGTCAGAATAACCGACAAAAGCCTTCTTGAAAAGACAGGCGGTATCGTTCAGGGTATGAGCGGCAGTCCGATTGTGCAAAACGGCAAGCTTGTGGGAGCAGTTACGCACGTATTTTTAAACAAGCCCGACACAGGCTACGGTATATTTGCAGAAAATATGAGCGAATATTTTGAAGAATACAGCAGTAATATGTCAGAGCTTGTAGCATAAAAAAGCTGATATAAAAAAATTGCCCCATTTTTAAAAAATTTTGATGTAACCTATTGCCAAATTTACCATTTTATGGTAATATAGTCACATCAAATAAATCATTAGGGGATGTTACCATGGAAAACAAGATTAAATTAGTTATTACCGAAGAAGCAAAGGATATTACAGGCGACAGCATAAATGTTCTGAAAAGCTACGGAATTGAAACGTATCTGTGCAAAAAGGACGGCGAGGAATTGGTAAAAAAGATTTCGCAAATTCAGCCGGACGCTGTAGTAATGGATTTGTTTATGGTAAATCTTGACGGCTTGGGCGTTATGCGAACAGTAAACGGTGAAAGCAATAAAAAGCCTGTGTTTATCGTTTTTTCGTCATTCTCAAGCGATTTGCTCGAAAGAGAGTCAATAAGCGGCGGAGCTTCGTACTTTATGCTCAAGCCATACAACATCAGACAGCTTGCGGAAAACATTTTATTTTTTATCAAAAATAAAGCTGACGGCAAAAAGACTGCCGCAGGCGGTGCTAAAATTGACAGCTTCGGTATTGAGCTAAAGGTAACTGAAATTCTGCACCAGATTGGAGTTCCTGCTCACATCAAGGGATACCATTATTTAAGAGATTCTATCATTATGTCTGTTGAAAACCCTGATATTATAAACGCTGTGACAAAACAGCTGTACCCGTCTGTTGCCAAAAAATACAGCACTACCTCTTCACGTGTTGAACGTGCTATCCGTCACGCTATTGAGGTTGCGTGGGACAGAGGTGACGTTGATATTTTGAATTCCTACTTTGGGTACACAATTCACAACGACAGAGGCAAGCCGACAAACAGCGAATTTATAGCAATGATTTCAGATAAGCTGAGATTGCAAATAAAGTCGGCAAGCTAAAATAATCTAAGCGGCACAGAAAAACACTTCTGTGCCGCTGTTTTTTTAAATCCTTATACAGTCCTGCCTATATCTTTTCTGTAATGCGCACCCTCAAAGGAGATTTTTGATACAGCGTTGTATGCTTTACTGAGTGCTTCGTCAAGGCTGTCGCCTGTTGCCGTTACACCTAAAACACGTCCGCCGTTTGTGTAGAATTTGCCGTCCTTATATGCTGTGCCTGCGTGATAAACGGTTGCGCCCTCTACCTGTCCTTTGTCGTCCATTCCGAACATTTCTATTCCCTTTTTGTACGCTTCGGGGTAGCCGCCGCTTGCCATAACTACGCAAGCCGCCGCACCGTCAAACCACTCTATATCAAGATCTGAAAGTTTTTCGTCAATTACTGCGTCACAGATGTCGAGCAGGTCTGTCTTTAGGCGAGGCAGAACAACCTGTGCTTCGGGATCGCCGAAGCGAGCGTTATACTCGATTACCTTGGGACCGTTTGGTGTAATCATAAGTCCGAAATACAGACAGCCTTTGAACGGTCTGCCTTCTTTGTTCATAGCGTCAATTGTAGGCTCAAAGATAGTTTTACGGCAGATTTCTGCGATTTCATCTGTGTAGTACGGATTTGGACTGATTGTACCCATTCCGCCTGTATTCAGTCCCTCGTCATTATCGAAGGCACGTTTGTGATCCTTTGAGCTTACCATAGGCTTTACGCAGTGACCGTCCGTAAAGGCTAAAACAGAAACCTCAGGTCCTGTCAAAAATTCTTCTACAACGATTTTATTTCCCGATGCGCCGAACTTTTTGTCCTCCATAATCGACATAACAGCCTGCTTTGCATCATCTACAGTCTGACAAATTAAAACTCCTTTGCCAAGTGCTAAGCCGTCTGCCTTTACTACAACAGGCGCAATATTGTTGCTTTCGATATATTTTATTGCTTCATTGGAATTATCAAAAACCTCGTAAGCGGCTGTGGGAATACCGTACTTTTTCATCAGATTTTTTGAGAAAACCTTTGACGCTTCAATAATTGCAGCGTTTGCGTTTGGACCGAAGGCTCTGATGCCCTCTTTCTGAAAAGCGTCTACAGCTCCTGCTGCAAGCGGATCATCAGGCGCTACGAAAACCATATCTATATCGTTTTTCTTTGCAAAGGCTACTAAGCTTTCGGTATCCATTACATTTATGTCAACGGTTTCGGCATCTCTTGATATACCGCCGTTACCGGGGGCGCAGTACAGCTTTTCTACACGTGGACTTTCAAGGATTTTTTTGATAAGTGCGTGTTCTCTGCCGCCTGAGCCTATCATAAGAACGTTCATATTGTTATACTCCCAACTATTTATTTATCAGTGATGGAAAAGGCGAATACCTGTAAAGCACATTGTCATATTGTACTTGTTGCAGGTTTCGATTACGTTGTCATCTCTGATTGAGCCGCCCGGCTGTGCTATAAACTCAACGCCTGTTCTCTTTGCACGTTCAATGTTGTCGCCGAACGGGAAGAATGCGTCAGAGCCTAAGGAAACTCCGCTTAACGTTTTGAGCCATTCCTTTTTCTCTTCTCTTGTAAGCGGCTCAGGCTTTGTTTTGAAGAACTGCTGCCATACACCGTCTGCAAGAACGTCCTCGTAATCGTCGGAAATATAAACGTCAATAGTGTTATCTCTGTCAGGACGGCGGATATTGTCTACAAAAGGCAGTGACATTACCTTCGGGTGCTGTCTTAAATACCAGATGTCTGCCTTGTTGCCTGCAAGACGTGTGCAGTGAATTCTTGACTGTTGACCTGCGCCCACGCCGATAGCCTGTCCGTTTTTAGCATAGCAAACGGAGTTTGACTGTGTATATTTGAGTGTGATAAGGGCGATAAGCAAATCACGCTTTGCTTCTTCTGTGAAATTCTTGTTATCTGTTACAATGTTCTGAACGAGCATTTCTTCGTCAATCTTTAGGTTATTTCTGCCCTGCTCAAATGTAACGCCGAAAACATCCTTATATTCAACCTCGGCAGGAACATAGTTGCTGTCGATTTTAACAACATTGTATGTGCCCTTACGCTTTGTTTTCAAGATTTCAAGTGCCTCGTCTGTATAGTCGGGAGCGATAATGCCGTCTGAAACCTCTCTTTGCAAAAGCTTTGCTGTCTGTGCGTCACAGGTATCTGAAAGTGCTACCCAGTCGCCGTAGGAGGACATTCTGTCGGCACCTCTTGCCTTGGCATATGCGCTTGCAATCGGTGAAAGCTCTAAATCATCTACAAAATAAATCTTTTTTTCAACGTCAGTTAGCTCTGTAGCAACTGCGGCACCGGCAGGACTTACGTGCTTGAATGACGCTGCTGACGGTAAGCCTGTTGCAGCCTTTAATTCCTTTACAAGCTGCCAGCTGTTGAAAGCGTCAAGCAGGTTGATGTAGCCGGGCTTGCCGTTTAATACCTCTATCGGCAGATCGCTTTCATCCTTCATAAAAATCTTTGACGGCTTCTGATTTGGGTTACAGCCGTATTTTAAAAGTAAATCTTTCAATTTTTTCGCCCCTTTTTATATAGTAGGTTTATTATTTGTTTTTATTTACGATTCTTGAGTCTGTTTTGCCTGTTGCGATGTCTATATATCTTACAAATAACGAAACCTTGTTATCCTCATTTAATGCGTTCCATACCTTTTCTGTGAATGTATCAATGTCATCATTACCGATGCTGATACGCTTTGGCTCGCCCTCGAAGCTTGGCAGAGGATTTCCGTCATTTTTGTATGTGTGAATAAATCTGCCCTCGCCGTTTACAGGGTTTGAGTAAGAGAACGTATATCTCAGACAGCTTTCGGGATTGCCGTCTGCGCTTTTTAAAATAGAGATTGCATAGTTCATCTCGCCCTTGTGAACCTTTACAACACCTGAAATTCTCGGTGTGTAGTTCGGGTCGTCAGGCTCAAATTCACGAGTTCTTAAGGACTGCTCAAACGTCTGCTGTTCGTTCATAAGGTCGTAGATTGTGTCTGTCTGGTCGCCGTTTGTAACGATTGTCTTGTTGCCAAGTACACGAACAGGTGCGTAAATGATAAGTGACGGGTCAACAAGCTTGCTTTCGTCAAATGCCTGTGTGCGGATACCGTCATTTTCCTCTACAAAAACACGGTTACGGCTGTTTTCGCTTCTGCCCATAATAAAATAAGCAATCACAGCATTTTTGCCGTCCTCGGATTTTCCCAGAACAATACCTCTGCCCGGATATGCGTTTGATTTTAAATCGTTAAAAAGACAAATTTTTTCCACTATATTTTCCTCCTAATCAGCTATTACAGTTGTGTTGTTGTCAAGAACCTTTATTTTATCCTCGCAGAATAAGGACACAGCCTTTGGAAGAATTATCCATTCAGCCTGCTCCATTACTCTTTTCTGTAGTATTTCGGGAGTATCGCCGTTTTTGATTTCTACAGCCTTTTGCAGAATGATAGGGCCGCCGTCACAGATGTCGTTTACAAAATGGACTGTTGCACCTGTTACCTTTACGCCCTTTTTAAGTGCCTCCTCGTGCACGTGAAGTCCGTAATAACCCTTACCGCAGAAGGACGGAATGAGTGCCGGGTGAACGTTCATCATTTTGTTTACGTACTCGTCTGTAAGCACCTTGTCAAGGATTGTCATAAAGCCGGCATATACGATTAAATCTGCATTTTCGGCTTTTAACACCTCAAGCAGCTTTTTGCTGTAGGTAACAACATCCGGGTAGTCCCTGCGAGGAATCGCCATAGCTTTTATGTTGTGCTTTTTTGCTCGTTCGAGTGCATAAGCACCTTCCTTTGAAGAGATAACGCAGGTGATTTTACCGTTTTTTATCTCTCCTCTTTCCTGTGCGTCAATCAGCGCCTGTAAATTTGTGCCGCCGCCCGACACTAAAACAACTATATTTTTTATCATTCAAAAATCACTCCGTCAGAGCCTTTTACAACCTCGCCTAAAATAACAGCCTTTTCTCCGTTTTCAGCTAAAACGTCAACAGCCTTCTGAGCGTCCTCCTTATTTACTGCAACAACCATACCTACGCCCATATTAAAGGTGTTGAACATATCGTGCTCGGGAATGTTGCCAACCCTCTGTATTACCTTGAAAATAGGCAGAACAGGAACGTTGTCCTTAACAATCTTTGCAGAAAGACCGTCAGTGAGCATTCTCGGAATATTCTCATAGAAGCCGCCGCCTGTGATATGAGAAACAGCCTTGACCTCAACCTGCTCCATTAAAGCAAGAATCGGCTTAACGTAAATTTTTGTAGGAGTTAAAAGTGTTTCGCCTAACGGCTTGTCAAGCTCGGGGTATGTGTTATGGATTGAGTTTTCATCAATGCCGAAAACCTTTCTTACAAGTGAAAAGCCGTTTGAATGAACGCCCGATGACGCAATACCGATAAGAGCGTCACCCTCTTTGAGCTTTGAGCCGTCAATCATTTTCGGCTTGTCTGCAATACCTACACAGAAGCCTGCAACATCGTACTCGTCAACAGGGTAAAAGCCGGGCATTTCTGCTGTTTCACCGCCTACAAGCGCACAGCCTGACTGAACACAGCCCTCTGCTACGCCCGATACGATTTCAGCGATTTTTTCGGGGTAGTTCTTGCCTACTGCGAGGTAATCGAGGAAAAACAATGGCTTTGCACCGCAGCATACAACATCGTTTACACACATAGCAACTGCATCAATGCCGATAGTATCGTGCTTATCAAGTAAAAATGCAAGCTTTAGCTTTGTGCCTACACCGTCTGTTCCGCTGACAAGCACAGGCTCTGTCATACCTGTTAAATCAGGCTGAAACAGTCCGCCGAAGCCGCCGATACCCGATACTACACCGTCAATTTTTGTTCTTGCTACGTGCTTTTTCATAAGCTCTACCGACTTATAGCCTGCCGTAACGTCAACGCCTGCTGCTTTATAGCTTTCTGAATAGCTGTTCATATAAACACTCCTATGTATTATTATTCTATATTTATTATTTTTTGTGAATATTTATCTACAAATTCCTCTTGCGGAATCGGTGCGCAGTATTCGCCCGAAAAGCATCCGTCACAGAAACCGATTTCGGCATTGTCGGCAATTTTTGACAAGCCGTCAAGACTTAAATATCCGAGTGAATCTGCTCCTATGTAACTGCAGATTTCATCTGCTGTCATTCTGTTTGCAATTAACTCGTCCTGTGACTTTATGTCTGTTCCAAAGTAGCAGGGATGCTTAAACGGCGGTGATGAAATTCTCATATGCACCTGAACGGCACCTGCGTCACGCAAAAGCTTTACTATGTGCTTTGATGTGTTTCCTCTGATAATTGAGTCGTCAATAATTACTACCCTTTTACCCTCAACGTTTGCCCTGAGAGCATTTAGCTTAGTCTTTAGCAGACGCTCCTTTTTATCCTGATGTCTGCCCGAAATTTGTCTGCCGATATATTTATTCTTCACAAAGCCTATCGCATAAGGAATACCCGAAGCCTTTGAAAAGCCCTGTGCCGCATCAAGTCCCGAATCGGGTACGCCGCAGACTATATCAGCCTCTACAGGATGCTCCTTATAAAGAATTTCGCCTGCCTTTTTACGTGCTAAGTGAACGCTTACACCGTTAATTACGCTGTCGGGACGTGCAATATAAACGTACTCAAACATACAAAAGGATGTTTTTTCTGCCGTTTTAATAATCTGACTGTGCAGACCCTTGTCGTCAATAACAACCATTTCTCCGGGCTTTATATCTCTGATAAACTCAGCACCTATGCTGTCAAGAGCACAGCTTTCTGACGCTACAACGTAGCTGTCAAGAAGCTTGCCTAAGCAAAGAGGGCGAAAGCCGTAGGGGTCACGAAGTGCAATAAGCTTGTTAGGGGAGCTTAGAATAAGCGAATATGCACCCTCGATTTTTTCGGCTGATTTTATAACCGCTTCTTCTATAGAGCCAGCGTTTATTCTCTGAGTTGCAATAACGTAAGCGATAAGCTCTGCGTTTGAGTTGGACTGAAAAATTGCGCCGCCGCTTTCAAGCTCGTTTCTGATCTGCGTGTAATTAGTGATTGAGCCGTTGTGAGCGATTGCAAGCGAGCCTTTTATATACCTGATAACAAGCGGCTGTGAGCTTGCTCTGTCAAGGTTTGCAAACGGTGTGTAACGCACGTGACCGAGGACGATTTTCCCGTTTGGCAGTTTAGACAGGTTTTTTTCGCTAAAAACAGCAGAAACCTTGCCCAAATCCTTTACGCAGATAAATTCGCCGTCATTATTTACGGCTATGCCTGCGCTTTCCTGACCTCTGTGCTGAAGTCCATACAAAGCGTCCTGAGCGATTGAAACGCAGTCGAGCTCGTCATTTACCCTGAATATACCGAAAACACCGCACTCCTCGTGCGCCTTGTCGGAATTTACGTCAAAATCAAAGCTGTTCAAATTTCGTTCACCCTATTCTGAATTTCTCTGTCCTTTTCTGCAACAGCCTGTGCCATTTCTTTCTTCATTGATTCAAGCTTTGCCGAAAGCTTATCATCTGACAAAGCGAGCATTTCAATAGCTAAGATAGCAGCGTTTCCTGCTCCGTTTACGGCGACTGTTGCTACAGGAATACCTGTCGGCATCTGAACTGTTGCAAGAAGTGCGTCAAGTCCGTCAAAATTCGGTCCCTTTACAGGAATACCGATAACGGGAAGTGTAGTGTAAGCGGCGAGAACTCCTGCAAGGTGAGCCGCCATACCTGCTGCGGCAATTATTACTCCAAAGCCGTTTTTCTTGGCATTTTTTGAAAACTCAGCCGCATCGGTAGGTGTTCTGTGAGCGCTCATAACGTGAACCTCGTAGGGAACATCAAACTTCTTGAGCTGAACAAGCGCCTTTGATACAACAGGAAAGTCGCTGTCGCTGCCCATAATAACTGCAACCTTTTTCATTTTGAAACACTCCTTGAATAAAAAATTTTACAGCATATATTATAGTTGAAAAAAGAAAAAATATCAATAGATATACTGCAAAATAATTTGAGTAATTGCCATATATTGTATTTTAACTTATGCAAAAACACATTTTATGCGTTTTAAAATTGCAAATTGGAATTAAAAAGCTCCCGAGCCGCTAAAGACCCGAGAGCTTAAAAGATTTATTTTGTTGTACCGCCGTCAGAGATAACCTCTTTTAAAGAGGTTGCAAGACCTGCGATTGACTGAATTTCTGACGGAATGATGATTTTTGTAGCCTTGCCGTCAGCGGCTTTTTCAAAGGCTTCAAGGCTTTTGAGTGTGATAACCTTATCGGACGGATTTGCTTCGTTGAGCATCTGAAGTGCGTTAGCGTATGCTCTTTGAACCTGCATAATTGCTTCTGCTTCACCCTGTGCTTCACGGATTTTGGCTTCTTTTACAGCGTCAGCCTTTAAGATAGCCGACTCCTTCATACCCTCTGCTACGAGAATCTGGCTTGTTTTTTCACCCTCTGCGTCAAGGATTTTTGCACGTCTTTCACGCTCTGCCTTCATCTGCTTTTCCATAGCGTCCTGAATTTCACGCGGAGGGAGAATGTTTTTAAGCTCAACACGCTTTACCTTGATACCCCAAGCGTCTGTTGCTTCATCAAGAATAAGCTTGATTTTATCGTTGATTGTATCACGTGATGTAAGTGTGCTGTCAAGCTCTAAGTCGCCTATGATGTTACGCAGAGTTGTAGCTGCTAAGTTTTCGATAGCGTCCATAGGTCTTTCTACACCGTAGGTGTAAAGCTTTGGATCGGTGATTTCAAAGTAAACTACAGTGTCAATCTGCATTGTTACGTTATCACGTGTAATTACAGGCTGAGGCGGAAAATCAACAACCTGCTCTTTAAGAGAAACCTTGCTTGCGATTTTGTCGATAAAAGGAACCTTTAGGTGAAGTCCTGTTCCCCAAGTTGCTTTGTAGGCACCGAGTCGCTCTATAACAAATGCGTTAGCCTGCGGTACTACTCTGATGTTCTTTACAAGAATTATAATTATTGCTGCAATAATTATAATCGGAATGATAAGCTGTTCCATACGTCCTCCTGATAATTTCAATAAGTTTTTTACGATGATGATTTTCGGCTTGTTCTGAATTTTATTAACCGCCGAAATATCATTTGCATCTTTAATAATTATAGCCGCCTATGTATATAAATGTCAATAAAAAAACAAGATTATATACAAAAAATCGGCAAAGATAATTTTTACCTAACCGGTGTTACCATTAGCTTTACTCCCTCGATAGACTCAACCATAACGGTATCGCCTGCTTTTGGCTTTGAATTGTCTGTCGTTCTTGCCGTCCATGTTTCGCCGTTGATTTTAACCTGACCCTTGGACTGCTCGTTATCAATGTCAATGGTAACTACTGCCGTTTTGCCGATGTTCTTATCGGAATTTGTGCTGACCTTTTTAAGCTTAACTATCTTTTTTACAAAAGGTCTTGTTGCTGCGAGTGTAATGCCCGAAACTGCGACAAACACAATAATCTGAACCATAACATCAGGTACAAACATTGATACTATCGCAGTGACTACTGCGCCAAGCACGAACCAGATTGAAACAAGCTGTGCCGTTGCGCCCTCGCCGATTGCAAGAATAATTGCTATTGCCACCCATACAAACGGTGCTATATTTTCCATAGCTATACCTCCCTTTTCTTTTTTTAAATTTTAGCACATAATAAAAAAATAGTCAATATTCAACTTTTTTCTATTCACTTTTTTCTGTTTTTGTGATAAAATTAAATATAGGGCGGTGATAATATGGAAATTAACACCTTTGATGAAGGCATAGTTCAGGGCGGAATACGCACTAAAACAGAAATAAGAACGCTTATCTGCTACCTTATAAGTGCTGTAAACAAGCCTATGACAAAAGGTACTGTTCTTGACGTTATTCAGAAGAAAGGACTTGCCAATTATTTTGAAGCAAGCGCCTGCTTTGACGATCTGGTAAGGCGTGGCAACCTTGAGCTTGTTGACAAGGAAAACAGCTTGTATTTTACTACGGTAAACGGCAAGACGATTTCAGATCAGCTTGAGTTTAATCTGCCCTTGACTGTCAGGGAACGTGCCTACAATTGCGCTATGGAGCTATTGGAGCAGGAAAGAAAAGAAAAGGAAAATGCAGTCGCCATTACAAATACAGAAAACGGATATAACGTAAACTGCCGTATCAGCGGCGGCGACTTTGATCTGATGTCATTTGACTTTTATGCACCAGACAAAAATATGGCTCGTCTTATCAAAAAGAATTTTCAGAAAAACCCTGAAGCCTTTTACGGCACAATGATTGCACTTGTCACAAGGGATAAAACTTATGTAAAGGACGCACTTGAACAGATTGACAATATGCTCTGATTAAACAATCATATTAAGCGCAAGCATAAGCGTTACTCCGGGTATTCCTCCGAAGGCAGATACTGTTAGCGACAAAAGGCTTATCGGCAGTGAAACCTTAGTAAACACTGAGCAGATGTTGACGGCAAACAGAACTAAAACTCCGCATATCATTGACAAAACAGCTCTTTTAAAGGGCTTTTTGTTTTTGCTTAGAAAGTGCAGAAGAGCAAAAATAAGTAAAACACAAGCGTACATTAAAATAATTCCCCATACAGGCATATTTAAAACTCCTTGTAAAACAAAATGAACCGACATTGTACTGTCGGTTCATTTTATGCTTATTTACCCTTAAATATGAATTATTTTGTAAAAAACGCAATAACATTAAGTGCGATTACAAACAGAACAAAGCCTGCCGCAAAAACCTTTGTCCATCTTGCAAGGAAAGCATCAATGGAACGAGCCTTATTCTTTGAGAAGAATGTATCGGCACCGCCTGTGATTACACCTACACCCTGCTGATGACCCTCTTGTAATATAATTACAACGATGATGGCTATTGAGAACAAAATAAGTAATCCACCTAAAACATAACTTAAAACGCCCATTATTTAATCGTCCTTTCAAAAGCTTATAAAAGCGTATTTCTTAACTAACTATAACATAGTATCACAAATTTTTATAATATGCAATAGTTTTTTTGATTTTTTACAAATACAGCCGTTAAATCAGCGAAAACTGCTGTGATGAATCCTCCTCTGCTGAAGGCAGCATACCTGCTGACGGCAGAGTTTTTGTTCTGTACCGTGACGGCTTTGAGAAGGTGCCCTCCTCATAAACAGACAACGTCATTAGCCTGTGACCCTTTTTAAGCTTCATAGCGGCTACGCCCTGTGTGTTACGTGTAGTTTTGAGTAATAACACGCCAGTATGAAGAAGTAACATTCTGCCTGCTGATGAAGTCAGAAGCAGCTCGCAGTCGGTCTGAATAAAGCACATATCCGAAAGCGGGGACTTGTCGGAATACGCATTAGACAGCTTTTTGCGGTTTGTTTTTGTTGCATACGCTTCAAGCGGAACCTTTGCGATTTTTCCGTTTTCAAAGGCAAAAATGAGTATTCCGCTGTAGTCGCCGGTAACTACCATTTTTACAACGGCTTCGCCCTCGTCCATAGCAAGCCTTGCAGGGATATATTCACCCAGAACGCTTGCCTTTGTATCTGCAAAATCACAGGCTCTTGTTTTGTAAACCTGACATTTATTTGTAAAGAACAGCAGCTCACAGGCATTTGTGGCTTCAATATGCTGTGAAATTTCATCGCCGTCCTTTAACTTTTGCTCACCGCCCATTCTGAGCGACAACGGAGTTATCTTTTTGAAATACCCCTCCTTTGTCAGGAAAAGGTTTACGGGATAGTCGGGGATTTCTTCTTGCTCTTCTGTAAAATCTGCGTCGTCGTTATAGATTATCATACTGCGGCGGGGCTGACCGTATTTTTCGGCAACGTCCTTAAGCTCCTTGACGATAATCGTTTTTACTCTTGATTTGCTTGCAAGTATTGCTTCAAGCTCTTCGATTTCTTTTTCAAGCTGATCGGTTTCGTTTGTTCGCTTTAAAATGTATTCTCTGTTTAAATGACGAAGCTTGATTTCGGCTACATATTCGGCCTGAATTTCATCAATGCCGAAGCCTATCATAAGGTTCGGTACAACCTCTGATTCTTCCTCTGTTTCTCTGACGATGCGAACAGCCTTGTCAATATCGAGCAGAATAAGCTTCAGACCGTTCAGCAGATGGAGCTTATCCTTTTTCTTGTTCAAGTCAAAATATGTTCTTCTGCGTATGCACTCAATTCTGAAGGCTATCCACTCGTTTAGCAACGCTTTTACGCCGAGAACCTGCGGAACACCGCCGATAAGTACGTTGAAATTACACGAAAAGCTATCCTGAAGCGTTGTCAGCTTAAACAGCTTTTTCATCAGCCTTTCATAGTCAACTCCACGCTTTAAGTCGATTGTGATTTTAAGTCCGTCAAGTCCTGTTTCGTCACGAATGTCGGCGATTTCTTTAATTTTTCCTGATTTTACTAAATCAATAGTTTTCTCAATTACAGCCTCGCACGTTGTTGTGGGAGGGATTTGCGTGATGTCTATACAGTTTGCCGATTTATCATAGCTGTATTTTGCTCTGATTTTTATACTTCCTCTGCCTGTTTCGTAAATATCCTTGAAGGCTTGCTCATTGTAAATAATCTGTCCTCCGCCGATAAAGTCGGGAGCCGGCAGAGTTGACATAACGTCGTGATTTTCGTCACGAATTAAAAGCGCTGTCGTTTCGCAAAGCTCGCTCAGGTTAAAGGAGCAGATGCTTGAAGCCATACCTACGGCTATACCTGTGTTGGCGTTTACAAGAACTGACGGAAAGGACGCCGGAAGAAGCGTCGGCTCTTTTTGTGTGTTGTCGTAGTTGTCGACAAAATCTACGGTATCCTTGTCGATATCCTTAAAAAGCTCGTTGCAGATTTTGTCAAGCTTAGCTTCTGTATATCTTGAAGCCGCCCAAGCCATATCACGGCTGTAGAATTTACCAAAGTTTCCCTTTGAATCAACATACGGGTGTAGCAGTGCTTCATAGCCTCTTGACAGACGAACCATAGTATCGTAAATCGCCTGATCGCCGTGGGGGTTTAGCTTCATTGTAGCACCGACTATGTTTGCGGATTTTGTACGTGCGCCCGTCAGCAGTCCCATTTTATACATCGTGTATAACAGCTTTCTGTGTGACGGCTTGAAGCCGTCAATCTCGGGTATTGCTCGTGACAGGATAACGCTCATAGCGTAGGGCATATAGTTTTCTTCAATAGTGCTTGCGATTTTTTGCTCTACTACAGTTCCTGCACCCTCTATTACGCCCTGTATTTTGTTTATATTATTATTTTTAGATGATTTTCTTTTACTTGCCAAGCATCATCATTCCTTTATTTTAATTATACAGCATCAGCTGACATCAAGGTTATCTATATAATTTGAGCCGTTTTCGACTATGAATTTCTTTCGTTCAGCAAGATTGTCGCCTAACAGCACGTCAAACATCTGCGCAGTTTTTAATGCGTCATCGGGCATAACCTTGATAAGACGTCTTGTTGCAGGGTTCATAGTAGTAAGGTTCATCATATCGGGTTCGTTTTCACCAAGACCCTTGCTGCGTTGGATAGTGAACTTCTCTTCCCCGATATCTTTGAGGATTTTTTCCTTTTCAGCCTCTGTATATGCAAAATAGACCTGATTTTTTGTGTTGATTTCATACAGCGGAGATTCTGCAATAAATACCTTGCCCTCGTCAATCAGCGTGGGAGTAAGTCTGTAGAGCATTGTTAAAACAAGCGTTCTTATCTGAAAGCCGTCAACATCGGCATCGGTACAGATGATTACCTTGTTCCAGCGGAGTGCTGATAAATCAAAGCTTGATAAATCCTTATTTGATTTAGTTTTAACCTCTACTCCGCAGCCTAAAACCTTAAGCAGGTCGGTAATGATTTCATTTTTGAAAATCTTGTCGTAATCTGCTTTAAGGCAGTTTAAGATTTTACCTCTGATTGGGATTATCGCCTGAAAATCGGGATCTCTTGCCTGCTTACAGGCACCAAGAGCCGAGTCGCCCTCTACGATAAACACCTCTCTGATTGAAGTATCCTTACTGCGGCAATCGACAAATTTTGCAACACGGCTTGTAATATCCATATTGCTTGCAAGCGTCTTTTTAATGTTGAGCCTTGTTTTCTCTGCATTCTCTCTGCTTCGCTTGTTAATAAGCACCTGATTTGTGATTTTGTCGGCATCAAGCGGATTTTCTATAAAATATATTTCAAGCTGATGACGTAAAAACTCTGTCATTGCGTCCTGAATACCCTTATTTGTAATCGCCTTTTTAGTCTGATTTTCGTATGAGGTCATACTTGAAAATGAGGATATTACAATAACAAGGCAGTCCTTGACATCATCAAAATTTATTTTTCCCTCGTTTTTGTTGTACTTTCCGTTTTGCTTTAAATAGCTGTCAATCTGATATACAAATGCGTTTCTTACCGCCTTTTCGGGTGCGCCGCCGTATTCAAGGTAGCTTGAATTATGGTAGTACTCGGTAAGGCTTACCTTGTTTGAAAAGGCTAAGGCTATGTTCATTTTGCATTTGTACTCGGGTTTATCGTCACGGTCACGGATTTTTCGTTCTGTCTGCCAGCTCTGAACAGTAGAAAGTGTATCTTCACCGACAATTTCTTTTACGTGATCTACAATTCCGTTTTCGTACTTAAATTCTGTAACGTCAAAGCCTTTGCCGTTCTGATTGCGGAAAACAAAGGTAACTCCCTCGTTGACTATTGCCTGTCTGCGGATAACATCTATAAAATATTCAGCC
>JBJEQF010000033.1:0-62137 GCA_051881615.1 Acutalibacteraceae bacterium
GAACGCTAGCCTGTCACGCTAGAGGTCGACGGTTCGAGCCCGTTCCGGGTCGCCAAATTTGCCTCTGTAGCTCAGTCGGTAGAGCAGGGGACTGAAAATCCCCGTGTCGATGGTTCGATTCCGTCCGGAGGCACCAATAATAATCGCGGATGTAGCTCATCTGGTAGAGCGCCACCTTGCCAAGGTGGAGGTAGCGAGTTCGAGCCTCGTCATCCGCTCCATTAGGCACTTAATAAGTTTAAGTGCTTTTTTATTCGGCGTCATAGCCAAGCGGTAAGGCATGGGTCTGCAAAACCCTGATTCCCCGGTTCAAATCCGGGTGACGCCTCCAAAATTAACGCTCTGTTGTCTTTTGATAACAGAGCGTTTTATTATCTGCGTTATTTTATAAGGAATCTATATCATACACAACGGCATATAATTGAGGAGAATAATATGTATAAGACTAAAGTTGCCTGCTTTAACAATGTTTATTATTGCAAATACCCTGACTCAATAAACAGCATTGATGAATTTGTTGATTTTTTAAATAACAGACATAAAGCTTTTGTAAAATTGGAATTTTATACAGAAAAGAACTGCGTTGCTCCGTTCTTTATTGAGGGCAATACAGAAATCCATTATTTTAACGTTTCTCATATGCGTCTTGTTAAGGAGGAAGAAATAAGCATCCTTTCAGGGGAGGAATACGCCGAGAAGCTCAAGGCTGTGGTTGCTGAAAAGTGTGTTCATTGTGTATATTATTCCGAAAACGTCTGTGAGGAGGATAATGAATCTCACAGTGAACATATAAGTCTTGACGGCGTTTGCTACGGATTTGAGAAGCGAAATGAAGAATAATGATGTTTTCGCTTTATTCTTAACCTTTGAAGAGCTTATCTGTCAATAGTTTCGATAATTTTAATAATAAAAGCTCTACTGCTTTAAAAATGTTGATATATGCTTTTAATTTTTTCTGACGAGATACTTTTATTAGAGGACAATTTGTCCTCGAAAATTTATATTTGGAAGTAAAAAATCAAAATTTTGTGGTATAATTAGATGGATATGTTAGGAGGAAGGCACTATGTCTAATTATTCTGAAATTTTGAAACAATGGCAAAACTATAAAATTTCAACTGTCGATGATTTGGATTTTTACTTAGACAATTTCAGGATTCTATTTGCGTACAACAGCAACAGTATTGAAAATCCCAATACTACCTACCACGATACAAGAGAAATATTTGAATACGGAAAAGTTTCTTCATATACGGGTGACTTACGAACTCTTTTTGAAATTCAAAATCAAAAGGAATGTTATGATTTTTTGAAAGAAAAAATAGTAAGCAAAGAACCGCTTTCGCAGAAATTGATTTTAGAAATTCATAAAATACTTATGCACGGCTGTTATGATAAAGCAAAGTATGACAAGAGAGAAAGACCGGGGCAATATAAAAAACACTTATTTATAGTTGGCGATGATATAGGAGTTGAGCCTGAGGATGTTCCCGAAGAAATGCAATATGTGATTGACCAAGTAAACGAAAACGAAGGAAAGGATCCGTTGACGGTTGCCGCATATTTGCATCTATCGTTTGAAACTATCCATCCGTTTGCTGACGGAAACGGCAGAGTTGGCAGAACTTTATTAAATTACTACCTGATTACTCATAATCACCCGCCTGTTATTATCTTTGCCGAAGATAAAGAAACCTACTATTTAGCGTTAGCGACCTTTGATAAAACTGAAAAAATAGACGGCTTTAAGCAGTTTATCAGGGAACAGGCAGTAAAGACTTGGGGCAAAAAGCCTCATAAACGCTGTTCGCTGTCTGAAACAGAGCAATAAAGACTAATTCCCAACAGAAGAAAAAATGAATCCTTTGTTGACCGAGAAATAGTATACGTGCAGTGTTTATGCGGTTTGACAGATTATATTTATGAAATTTTCTCTGAAAAGCCCGATAATGCTGTGTCTGTGAGAGTTGAAGAGGTTATTTGTCAATAAGTTTCAATAATTTTAGTAATGAAGGCTCTACAGCTTTAAGAATGTTGATATATGCTTTTATTTTTTCTGACGCGATACTTATTTATCAAAGCATTTACCGATTTTATTTTGCGTGAAAAGAAAATCTCAAAGAAAACACAGTTAAAGGGAAATGGATTTGTTGAACCCATTTCCCCTTATTTTCTATACAGCCAATGGGTCAAAGTCCCTTTGGCTGTCATTATGCGCCTGCACAACGTGTCGGCGTATAAGGTACATATATTTTTTCTGCCTTGGCAAAAAGTATTGATATCTTACTTATCAGCTTTGTTTTATATCAAATATTAGAGTATCCCATCAGTGCCTCGTCAACACAGCGGGCCGCCTCTCTTCCCTCTCTGATTGCCCATACTACAAGCGACTGTCCTCTGTGCATATCTCCGGCTGTGAACACCTTAGGCACATTAGTTTTGTATTTGCCCTGTTCTGTCTTTACGTTTGTACGCTCGTTTACTTCAACACCGAATGCGTCTGTTACGTATTTCTGTGAGCCTAAAAAGCCTGCGGCAATCAAAACAAGGTCGGCTTTTACTTCATATTCACTGCCTGAAACCTCGCTCATTATCTGTCTGCCTGTTTTTGCATCCTTTTCAAAGCTAAGCTTTACAAGCTTTAGCCTGCAGACGTTGCCGTTTTTATCCTTGATAAACTCCTTGACGGTTGTCTGATATACTCTTGGGTCGCTGCCGAAAACGGCGATTGCCTCCTGCTGGCCATAGTCTGTTTTGCACACTCTCGGCCACTGCGGCCAAGGGTTGCTCTGAGCTCTTTCGTCGGGAAGCTTCGGCATCATCTCAAGCTGTAAAACAGATTTTGCACCCTGTCTGATTGATGTTCCCACACAGTCGTTGCCTGTATCACCGCCGCCGATTACTACTACGTTTTTATCCTTTGCAGAAGTATATTTGCCGTCCTTGAAATTAGAGTTCAAAAGGCTTTTTGTTGTCTGTGTGAGGTAGTCAACGGCAAACATTACACCCTTTGCATCTCTCCCCTGCGCGTTTATATCCCTCGGATTTGAAGCACCGCAGGCAAGTATTACAGCGTCAAAGTCCTTTAATATTTTATCGGCTTTCACATCAACACCGACATTTACGCTTGTTTTAAACTCAACGCCTTCCTCTTTCATAATGTTGATTTTTCTGTCGATTATGTGCTTTTCGAGCTTCATATTCGGAATACCGTACATCAGAAGTCCGCCTAAACGGTCGCTTCTTTCAAATACCGTTACGCTGTGGCCTCTTTGGTTGAGCGAATCAGCCGCCGCAAGTCCGGCAGGGCCTGAGCCGATTACGGCAATTTTCTTTCCTGTGCGTGTTTTCGGAGGGTTTGCAACAGCGTAGCCGTTTTCGTACGCATACTCGATTATCGAATACTCGTTTTCTTTAATTGAAACAGAGTCGCCGTTTAAGCCGCACGTACACGCCGCCTCGCAGAGTGCAGGACATACCCTTGATGTAAACTCAGGGAAGCTGCTCGTTTTCTTCAGTCTGTTATACGCCTGCTGCCAGTTGCCCGTATAGATAAGGTCGTTCCATTCGGGAATTAAGTTGTTCAGAGGACAGCCTGTAGCCATACCGCCGAGCATCATACCCGACTGGCAGAACGGCACACCGCAGTCCATACATCTTGCCGCCTGCTCACGCTGTTTTTCTCTTGACAGGGGAGTATGAAATTCGTTAAAGTTTTTAATTCTGTTTTTAGGCAGGTCAGCCTGACTTACCTGTCTTTCAATATCTAAAAAGCCGTATAATTTTCCCATTTCAATCACCCCTTATTTCTTTGAATTAGCGTAAAATGCTTCTATCTGTGCCTGCTCTGCGCTAAGACCCTTTTCCTCCATCTGCGCTATGCTGTGAAGCATTCTTGCGTAGTCGTGAGGAATTATCTTTTTGAACTTAGGCAGATATTCGCTGAAGTTGTCAAGAATTTTTCTGCCGATTTCTGAGTTTGTTTCCTTAACATGCTCGCTGATTAAATCCTTTAAGTCAAGCACATCGTACTTTGACGTTACAGTTTCCATTGAAACAAGCTGTTTGTTGAGCTTTTTGTAAAGTGTGCTGTCTGTATCAAGCACATATGCAACACCGCCGCTCATACCTGCGGCAAAGTTTTTGCCTGTTGTGCCAAGAATTACAACCTTACCGCCTGTCATATATTCACAGCCGTGGTCGCCCACGCCCTCAACAACAGCCGTTGCACCTGAGTTACGAACACAGAAGCGTTCGCCTGCAATACCGTTTATAAATGCCTTACCGCTTGTTGCACCGTAGAGTGCTACGTTGCCTATGATTATATTCTCTTCAGGCTTAAAGGAAGTACCCTTTGGCGGATAAACCACAAGCTTACCGCCCGACAGACCCTTGCCGAAGTAGTCGTTAGAGTCGCCGACAAGCTCAAGCTTCAGTCCCTTTGGAATAAATGCGCCGAAGCTCTGTCCGCCTGCGCCGTTACACTTGACAACATATGTGTCCTCATCGAGTGTATCGTCCCATTTTCTTGTGATTTCAGAGCCGAAGCTTGTTCCGAGCGACCTGTCTGTATTTGATATGCTGATTTCAATTTTCTTAGGCTCTTTTTTAAGAAGTGACGGCATAAGCTGTTTTGAAATTACCTTTTCGTCAACAGTCTTTTCAAGCTCAAAGTTATACACCTTTTTATTGTTGTACTCTACCTTGTTCTGCGGATCGTCAAAATAAGGATTGTTGAGGATTTTAGAAAGGTCAATGCTTCTGAGCTTTGCATCCTCCTTAGCGTATAAAAGGTCGGTTCTGCCGACAAGCTCATCTACTGTTTTTATGCCGAGCTTAGCCATATACTCTCTTAATTCCTGTGCAACAAATCGCATAAAATTGATAACATATTCAGGCTTACCCTTAAATCTCTTACGCAGTTCGGGGTTTTGTGTTGCAATACCTACAGGACAGGTGTCGAGGTTGCACACTCTCATCATTACACAGCCCATTGTTACAAGCGGAGCTGTGGCAAAGCCGAATTCCTCTGCGCCCAAGATTGCGGCTATAGCAACATCTCTGCCGCACATCAGCTTGCCGTCTGTTTCAAGAATAACCTTGTTTCTCAAATCATTCTGAATGAGCGTCTGGTGAGTTTCTGCAAGTCCTAACTCCCAAGGCAAGCCTGCGTTGTAGATTGAGTTACGTGGTGCGGCGCCCGTACCGCCGTCATAGGCAGATACAAGAATTACCTGTGCGCCTGCCTTTGCAACGCCTGCGGCTACTGTGCCGACACCTGCTTCTGATACAAGCTTAACCGATATTCTTGCGTTTTTGTTAGCGTTTTTGCAGTCATAGATAAGCTGTGCCAAATCCTCGATTGAGTAAATATCGTGGTGCGGAGGAGGTGAGATAAGACCTACACCCGGCGTTGAATGTCTTGTCTTTGCAATCCACGGGTACACCTTGCCGGCAGGCAGCTGACCGCCCTCGCCCGGCTTTGCGCCCTGTGCCATTTTTATCTGAATTTCCTTTGCACTGTTTAAGTACCTTGAGGTAACACCGAAGCGTCCTGACGCTACCTGCTTTATTGCAGAGCATCTGTTAAGTCCGTCAGCACCTATTGTCATACGCTCAATGCTTTCGCCGCCCTCACCGCTGTTTGACTTGCCGTTGATTTTATTCATAGCGATAGCGAGTGTTTCGTGAGCCTCCTGTGAAATTGAGCCGTAGGACATAGCGCCTGTTTTAAATCTCTTAACGATTGAATCAACGCTTTCAACCTGTTCAATCGGAATACCCTTTTCGGGATATTTAAAGTCTAGCAGACTTCTTAAGGTTACCGACATATCCTTTTCATAAAGGCAGGCGGAATACTCCTTAAATAGGTCGTAGTTGCCTGTCTGCGTTGCCATCTGCAAAAGGTGGATTGTCTGAGGATTGTAAAGATGCTCCTCCTTACCGCTTCTGAATTTGTGCGAGCCTACGCTGTCGAGCGTTAAGTCTGTTTTTAATTCAAGCGGGTCAAAAGCCCTTGCGTGAAGTGCTTCAACATCTGCCGCAATCTCCTTAAGTCCTATGCCCTCTATACGGCTTACTGTATTTGTAAAGTATTTGTCAATTACGTCCTTGTTTATGCCGATAGCCTCGAAATTCTGTGAGCCTTCATACGACTGAATTGTTGATATACCCATTTTTGAGGCAATTTTAACTATACCGTGAAGGATAGCGTCGTTGTAATCGTTTACGGCTGCGTAGTAGTCCTTATCGAGCATATTTTTGTCGATAAGCTCCTTGATTGAATCCTGCGCAAGATACGGATTGACAGCACAAGCACCGTAGCCTAAAAGCGTTGCGAAATGATGAACCTCTCTTGGCTCGCCGCTTTCAAGAATTAAAGCTACAGATGTTCTCTTTTTAGTTTTTACAAGGTGCTGCTGCATAGCAGAAACTGCAAGCAGTGACGGAATTGCAACGTGATATTCGTCAACACCTCTGTCTGAAAGGATAAGAATGTTAGCACCCTCTGCATAGGCTCTGTCTGCCTCTAAGAACATTCTGTCAATAGCCTTTTCAAGCGATGTGCTTTTATAATATATAATCGGAATTACGGCTACCTTTAAGCCCTCGATATTCATATTCTTGATTTTCAAGAGGTCAACGCTTGTTAAAATTGGATTGTGAACCTTTAATACGTGACAGTTTTCTGCCTTTTCTTCAAGAATGTTGCCGTCCTTACCGATATACACAGAGGTTGAGGTTACAATTTCCTCTCTGATTGCGTCAATCGGCGGATTTGTTACCTGTGCGAAAAGCTGTTTGAAGTAGTTAAAAAGCGGCTGGTGCTTATCTGACATAACTGCTATCGGACTGTCAGCACCCATAGCGGCAACTGCCTCTGCTCCGTTTTGCGCCATAGGCAGAATACCTGTTTTGAAATCCTCGTATGTATAGCCAAAGGATTTCTGAAGTCTTGCAAGCTCCTGCGGCTCGTATTCCGTTACCTTTTTATTAGGAACAGACAAATCCTTAAGATAAATAAGATTGCTTGAGAGCCACTCGCCGTACGGCTGACGTGAGGCGTATCTTTCTTTTATATCATCATCTGAAATAAGCTCGCCGTTTACTGTATCTACCAAAAGCATTTTACCGGGACGCAGACGGTCCTTTTTAACAATGCTTTCGGGTGCGATGTCAAGAACTCCGACCTCTGATGATAAAATGAGGTTGTCGTCTTTAGTAATATAGTAACGTGAAGGTCTTAAACCGTTTCTGTCAAGGACAGCGCCCATATAGTCACCGTCAGAGAAAAGAATTGACGCAGGACCGTCCCACGGCTCCATCATAGTTGCATAGTACTGGTAAAAATCTCTTTTTGACTGGCTCATCGCCATATCCTTTTCCCACGGCTCGGGGATTGTAATCATAACTGCAAGCGGAAGCTCAACACCGCTCATTACAAGGAATTCAAGCGTGTTGTCAAGCCTTGCAGAGTCTGAGCCGTCAGGATTTACAACAGGGAGAAGCTTGTGCATATCACGGCTAAGCTCCTCTGAGTGCATATTTTCTTCACGTGCAAGCATCTTGTCTGCGTTGCCTCTGATTGTGTTGATTTCTCCGTTATGAACCATCAGGCGGTTGGGGTGCGCCTTTTCCCAGCTTGGGTTTGTATTGGTAGAAAAACGTGAGTGAACAAGTGCGATTGCAGAATCGTAGTCGGGGTTCTGCAAATCGTCATAGAACATTCTAAGCTCGCCCACTAAGAACATTCCCTTATATACTATAGTTCTGCTTGAAAGTGAAACTACGTATGTATCCTCGTTGCTAAGCTCAAAAACTCTGCGGATAACATACAGCTTTCTGTCAAATTCAAGTCCCTGCTTAAGATTCTGCGGTCTTTTTACAAACGCCTGCATAATGGTAGGCATCTTTTCAACAGCCTTAGCTCCTAAGACAGTCGGGTTTGTAGGGAGCTTTCGCCAGCCGATAAACTCAACATTTTCACGCTGGCAGATAATTTCAAACATCTTTTTAGCACGATTTGTTGCAAGCTCATCCTGCGGAAAGAAGAACATACCTACGCCGTAATCTCTTTCGTTGCCGATATCAAGCTTTAAGGCTTTTGCAGCCTTTGAAAAAAATCTGTGTGAAATCTGAAGCAGAATACCTACGCCGTCGCCTGTTTCGCCCTCTGCGTCCTTGCCGGCTCTATGCTCAAGATTTTCAACTATTTTCAGTGCGTTCAAAACAGTGTCGTGCGACTTTCTGCCCTTGATATTAACAACTGCGCCTATTCCGCAGTTATCGTGCTCAAAGGAGCTGTCATACAGACCCTGCTCTTTTTTCTTTACATTAACAAAGTTGTTCATAGTCCCTATCCTTTCCTGAAACTCGACTGTACCGCAAAATGCAATTATAAATTACATTTATTTCAAAAGCACTTTACAACCGTTTGCATATATCATACTACAAAACTCTTGAAAGGTAAAGAGGAAAATCAAAAAATTTTTAAGTTTTTTGCATTATTTTTTAAAAAAAATGCAATTTTTTGCTGTTTTTACGCTTTTTTAACCTTTTTATCTCAAAATTTGGCACAAAATAAAATTCTCTTGCACAAATTCAGATAATCAAAACATATTTATTTTCATTTTTACAGCAACATTATAAACGCTTTTGCAAACCGCATTTATGCAAGTAAATTTATTTTTGTTGCAATTTCGATGTATTTGCAGAGAAAATAAAACGATAAACCCTAACAGCATTTTCTAAAGCACAGCGGCTGTTCTTATTTTTTCATAATTGATAAAAAACTGTTGCAAAAGTGCTAAAAAAATTGTAGAATAGAGTAATGACATAAATCGGAGGTATCTTTATGGTAGAAAAAAGAGGCTGTCTGTTATCATACAGACCTGATATAAAGGTGATTGACTGTACTCTGCGTGACGGAGGACTTGTAAACAGCTTTTTCTTTGACGATGAATTTGTCAAGGACTTGTACCTTGCAAATATAGAAGCAGGCGTAGATTATATGGAATTTGGCTACAAGGCTTCTAAAAAGATTTTTGATGTAAACAAATTCGGTAAATGGAAGTTCTGTGACGAGAACGATATAAGAGAAATTGTAGGCAATAACGACAGCGATTTAAAAATATCTGTAATGGCTGATGTCGGCAGAACAGATATGTCGGACTTTTTGCCGAAAAGCGAAAGCGTTATTGATCTGGTGCGTGTTGCTACATATATAACAACTATCCCTGCGGCTATCGAGATGGTGCAGACTTTGCACAGCTTAGGCTATGAAACTTCGGTAAATATTATGGCTGTTTCAAAGGCAGGCGAAAGCGAGCTTGACTTTGCGCTTGAACAGCTCGGTCAGAGTGACGTTGACTGCATTTATCTTGTTGACAGCTACGGCTCACTGTACCCTGAGCAGATCAGAGAGCTTTCTCTGAAGTACCTTGCCTGTGGCGAAAAGTACGGTAAATCAATCGGTATTCACGCCCACAACAATCAGCAGCTTGCATTTGCAAACACTATTGAAGCTCTTGTTCCCGGTGTGAGCTATCTTGACGCTACAATGAGCAGTCTGGGCAGAGGTGCCGGTAACTGCGCATTAGAGCTTTTGCTCGGCTTTCTTAAAAATCCAAGATATCAGCTTCCGCCTGTACTCAGATTTATTGAAAAGCACATTACTAAGCTTAAAAATGACGGTCTTGTATGGGGATATGACGTACCATATATGCTGACAGGGAGATTAAATCAGCACCCTTCGTCTGCAATTCAGTTTATTAAGGATAACAAAACAGACTACGCTGATTTTTATCAGGAAATTTTTGATAATATCTGCTAAGTACAATAAGAAAAAATCAAGGAGAACTTCATTTGCGAAGTCCTCCTTTTTCTTTTATTGCTCAAACACAAATGTGTTGTCCTTGTAATCACAAGTTATTTTACTGTTTTTTGTAACTGAGCCGTCAAGGATTTTTTCTGAAAGAGCGTCCTCGATCTTGCTTCTGATTGCTCGGCGCAGAGGTCTTGCTCCGTAGGCTTCGTCAAAGCCAGCAGTTGCAATTTCTTCAACCGCCTTGTCGGTAAAGGTAATATCTATGTCAAGCTCTGCAAGACGTTTTGATAAGCCCTTGAGCATTTTCTTTGCGATTTCGTTTATATCGCTCTGGCTTAGCTTGCTGAACACGATTATATCGTCAACTCTGTTTAAAAATTCAGGCTTAAACAGCTTTTTAAGCTCTTCCATAACCGTTTCTTTAAGCTTTTCCTGAGAATTTTCGGCCGCTTTATCGTTGTTGACAGAGGCAAAGCCTAATTCATTCTGCTTATCTGTTATAAGCCTTGCGCCCACGTTTGACGTCATAATAATTACAGTATTCTTAAAGTCAACAGTTCTGCCCTGTGAGTCTGTCAGTCTGCCGTCCTCAAGGATTTGCAAAAGCATATTGAACACATCGGGGTGTGCCTTTTCAATCTCGTCAAAGAGAATTACGGAGTACGGCTTTCTTCTTACCTTTTCTGTAAGCTGACCGCCCTCGTCAAAGCCGACATATCCCGGAGGTGAGCCTACAAGCTTTGACACCGTATGCTTTTCCATATATTCCGACATATCAAGTCTAATCATAGCGTTTTCGTCACCGAACATCGCCTGTGCAAGCGCCTTTGACAGCTCTGTTTTGCCAACTCCTGTAGGGCCTAAGAAGACAAACGAGCCTACTGGTCTGTTCGGGTCTTTAAGTCCTGCTCTGCCTCGGCGGATAGCCTTTGCGATAGAGTCAACGGCTTCGTTCTGACCGACTACTCTTTCGTGCAGAATTTCTTCCATATTGAGAAGTCTGTCCGCCTCTTCCTTTGTAAGTGCAGATACAGGTATTCCTGTCCAGCCTGATACAATGGCGGCTATATCCTCCTCTGTTACCTCGCCTGTTATGCCGTTGTTCTTTTCCTGCCATTTATCCTTAGCTGTCTTTAATTCGTCCTGTGATTGCTTTTGCTCATCTCTGATTTTTGCGGCACGTTCAAAGTCCTGCTCGTTTACTGCGCTCGCCTTTTCCTGCTCAAGCCTTTTGATTTTATCCTCAAGCTCCTTTATTGCCGGCGGGAACGTCAGCTCCTTTAAGCGAACTCTTGAAGCCGCCTCGTCAATAAGGTCGATAGCCTTGTCGGGCAAATATCTGTCGGCGATATATCTTGATGAAAGCGTAACGGCTGATGCGATTGCTTCATCTGAAATTTTAACCTTGTGGTGTGCTTCGTACCTGTCACGCAAGCCTTTTAAAATCTGTATTGCTTCGTCCTGTGACGGCTCGCCTACCGTTACCGGCTGAAAGCGTCTTTCAAGTGCTGAGTCCTTTTCGATATATTTTCTGTACTCTGTGATTGTAGTTGCGCCGATTACCTGAAAATCTCCTCTTGCAAGTGACGGCTTTAAGATATTTGCCGCATCTGCCGAGCCTTCGGCAGAGCCTGCGCCTACAATGGTGTGAAGCTCATCTATAAAAAGGATAACATTTTTCGCCTTTTTCACCTCGTCAATGGCGCTTGTTATTCTCTCCTCAAAATCGCCACGATACTTTGTGCCTGCTATCATTCCCGTTAAGTCAAGAGCAACCACACGCTTGTCAAGCAGAAGCTGCGGAACCTCACCCTTAACAATTTTCAATGCAAGTCCCTCGGCAACCGCCGTTTTGCCTACGCCGGGTTCGCCGATTAGGACAGGGTTATTCTTTGTTCTTCTTGACAAAATCTGAATAACTCTCTCGATTTCTTCCTCTCTGCCGATTACGGGGTCAATCTCTCCGTTTTTAGCAGCCTTAGTTAAATCTCTGCCGAATTTGTCAAGCGTTTTAGTGGCTGTTGACTTTGAGCCGTTTTTCGGCATTTCGCTTTGAATATCGCCCAACGCCTGCTGTGATGACGCATTTTCGTTTAAGCTGTTGCGCAGAACTGTCATAATCTGCTCAACGCTTACCGAAAGCTCGCTTAAAAATCTGACTGCGTAGCTGTCCCTCTCTGCAAGAATTGATATAAGCAGATGCTCTGTGCCGACATAGCCGTGACCAAGCCTTGAAGAGTTTATTATAGCCATCTGCATACAACGCTTAGTCCTCGGCGTAAAGTCGTTCGGGCTAAGTGCCGTCTGACTGCCTGTACCGATTGCTTCTTCAATTTTTTCTGTAAGTGCTTCGGTCGTTAAGCCACACTCAGAAAGTGATACGGCGGCTACGCCGCTGCCCTCTTTCATCAAGCCTAACAGCAGATGCTCTGTGCCGATGTAGGTATGTCCCATCTGTGAGGCACTCTCTATTGCAAGGTTTATTGCTTTGTTTGCCTTTTCTGTAAAGCCCTGAAAATTATACATACATATCCTTCCTTCTTATTCCTATTTTTCATATACCAAATAATTTTATGCAATTGCAGACTGTATTATCTGCGCTCTTTTAATATCTCTTTGTGCAGGTGTGAGCTTTTCGCCCGATGATACCATAATTTCTGCCGGTTGAATATCTGTTATAAGCTTGTCAATTTTTTCTGCTGTTATACAGCTTAAAAGACCTGACGATACACCGAGCCTAACATTTGACAGAAGCTGCATTGCCTCTTCGTGAGAAATTGACTTTGCATATTTCAGAATGCCCAGACTGCGGCTGATTGTGTCCTGCATATCGATGCTTTGCAGATATTTTTCTCTTGCAGAAATTTCCTGATTTACAAGCTGTGTTGTTATGCTTCTGAGGTTTTCCATAGCCGACTGCTCCGATATGCCGAGCGTTACCTGATTTGAAAGCTGATACATAGCGCCCTTTGGCTCTGTTCCCTCGCCGTAGCTGCCACGTATTGTCAGTCCGAGCTTTGACAGGTTGCCTGCTATTCGTGATATTGTGCCCGCCTTTTGCAGTGCAGGCAGATGGAGCATAACAGACGCTCTCATACCTGTGCCGAGGTTTGTCGGGCATTGTGTCAGGTAGCCTAATCTCTCGTCAAATGCAAAGTCAAGGCTTTCATCAAGCAGAGTGTCGAGCTTATCAGCCGTATCGTATGCTTCCGTAAGCGACAGACCCTTTGTAAACACCTGCAAGCGGATATGATCCTCTTCGTTTATCATGATGCTTACCGATTCATCGGGGAGAATAAGTAACGCTCTGCCGTCTGATTCACTTATAAACTCAGGACTAACTAAGTGACGCTCTACAAGCGACACAGCCTGTTCCTTGCTTAAATCTGATAATCGTATCAGCTTGAACTCGTTAGCGACCGAGCTGTTGCTGTCTTTAATCGCCTTTGTTACCTTTTCAATTACTTTTTCTCTGCCGTCACAATTGAGCTTTCGTGGGAACGGAAACTCCTTTAGATTTCTTGCAAGTCTTATTCTTGTTGAAATTACAACATCATTTGTCATTGTTCTGCGCCTCCAATCCCTTGATTTCATCTCTTAGCCTTGCGGCATTTTCAAAATCCTGATTTTTAACAGCCTCTGCCATTTTTTCTTTCAGGCTTTCAAGCTTGCTTTTTGCTTTATTTGTGTTCGGGTTTTCCTTTCTTGCAAGCGCTACGCTTGAGTGCTTGCCACAGTGCGTTGTGTTGCCGTGAATCCTTTTGATTGAGGGCATAAGCTCATCGGCAAACGTTTCATAGCAAGCGGCACAGCCGACCTGACCGCACTTTCTGATTTCTGTATATGTGCTGCCACAGACAGGGCAACGTGCCGCACCTGTTCTTGCAGGAAGTGCATTACCGAAAAAGCTGCCGAGCAGACTGCCGAAGTCTGTTGCAAAATCTGAGAATACATTTGTGTAACCCATTTCCTTTGCACATTCACTGCAAAGAACGTACTCGGCATACTCGCCGTTTACAACTGTTTTGATGTGTGTTGTGGCTTCATTTACGCCGCATTTCTGACATTTCATAATAAATCCTCCCATATAAAATTTGAATATATACCTTTATAATGTAAGCATCATATTTTTAAACATCGCCGCCCTTATGCTGTCACGCATATAGGACGGTATGCCTGTAAAGCATCTGTCGGACAGTGCCGCCATCATCAGCCTTGCCGTTTTTGCGTCTATTATATTCTGCTCAACCATATTTTTAATCATTGCGTTTGCCGTTAAGCCGTCAAGGCTTGCGCCTATTGAATTTACTATGTGCATCACCGCAGTGTCACGATCCATACTTATTCTTGTAATGCGGATATACCCTCCGCCGCCTCGGCGGCTTTCTACTATATATCCCTGTTCCGGTGTGAAGCGTGATGTAATTACATAGTTAATCTGACTTGGAACACAGCCTAATGTGCCTGCAAGCTCGTTTCGCTGAATTTCGGCATTACCGCCCTGCTCATCGAGCATTTCTGTGATGTAACGGGCGACCAGATCGCTCATACGCATTTTACTCCCACCCTTGCTGAAAATTTTGTTATTTATTGAAAGCTGTCATTTTTATTATGTTTGACTTTGACTTTCTTTGACCTTGGTTATATTGTATGGTTAAAGTCAGTAAAAGTCAAAGTCAAACAAAGTCAAACAAAGAAGTATAAAGCCGTTTATCTTAATTTAGCTTTCATTTTCTCGCTTTTTCTTTGATTTTCTCATTTTTTTGCATAATAAAAGAGGGTTTTGTATAAACATCGTAATAATGCTATGCAAAACCCTGTTTATATATATAGTCATTCTTCGGGCAGAACCAACTCGTCATAGTAAGACTCTGTATCGGAGCAGATATAACTGCTTAGAAATCTTCCCGTTTGTGAATCGGTGCAAAGATAAGCATACCTTGGCTCGCCATTTTCAGGGGCAAGCTCATAGTAGTGGTCATAGCCTGTGCAATTACTGTACTTTTTGGTAACATTCGGCTCGCCTATCTCTTTAATAAGAGCGCCGAGATTGTCATACTCCTCAAGATATTTTTTCAGTTGCTCCTGTGTTATCACACGCTGCGGAGTCGGCGTAAACAAAAATGCCATATCACCAATAAGACGTGCCGACACCTCCTGCTCGCTCTTTATATTGCACACAAGCGGCATATCCTTGTAGTCAACATCTAAAGCGTCCGCCTCAAGATTTTCAACAGAAAAGAATGTAACTCCGACATCGTTTGGTGAGTCTGTGTTTTCATAACAGAACGACATTCTGATACAGTACCATTCGCCGTCTGATACACAGGTATAGAACGTTTCGCCCTCCTGCACATTATGTCCGTAATTATAGGAGCTGCTGCTCTGAACATTGCCGCCGTCAAGCCTGCAATCCGACAGACCTACAGGATATGTATCAAAAAATGCGTCAAGATACCCATCAAAGTTCTCCGACCTCTGTATATTGGGGGTAAAAATCCTTGCAAAGCGTTCACGCTCGCCCGAATCGGCTGAGGATAATAATTCTTCTATTGCTTCTTCGGCGGCGGAATAGTCAGAGATCCACTCATTACGCCATTTGTCCGTTACATTTTCATAATCCGAACGCATTATATTTTTTGATATAGAGGCCGTTAAGCCGTTTGTTATAATTGCCGCCGTAGTGCCAACAGGCAATAAAAGCAGCAGAGCGCCTATGACGATAAGCACCACAGGAAATTTCTTGCCCTTATTCTTCACCCTGCACTTGTTTACAATTCCAACTATAAGAAATATAAGACCCGCTATAAAGAATACAGCAAGCAATAAAAATGCTATTGCCAGAATCACAAGCATAATTGATGCATTTGCCATTAACGTTCCCCCATTGTGCCGTATTTGTTATAATCATATTGCAGTACAGGAGCATTGTCAATACAATGTAATATCATTATTTTACATTCACATATAAACTCACCGTATCAATTTTTCTTTGTCGGCTCTATATAACGGTTGTGTAATTGTTGTCTTATTAGCTGAAGCTCCGTAGCGTTATCCTTACAAATCCGAGAAAATCCGGTACAGATATTTCAAGGATTCTTCATTGTCAAAGTATTCGTTTTTATGTGTTGAACCGCAAAGCACCCGATTTCCGTCCTTGTAGGCAAAAAGCGTGTTCATCGGCAGTTTTTGCAAGGCTCTCTATTGAATTTTCACCAAAACGTTATTTTACTTTTTTTGCATTACCTATGGAAATAACAGAGATTTTGTGTTACAATAATAGCACACAGTTTTAAGGAGGAATTTAAAATGACAAAGATTGACAAAAATTCAATTATCGGTGATATTCTTGACGCATATCCGCAGACAGCAGAGTTTTTCTTTGCTATGGGTATGCACTGCCTCGGCTGTCCTGCTTCAAGAGGTGAAACTGTTGAGCAGGCTTGCGCAGTTCACGGTGCAGACGCAGACGAGCTTGTGGCTAAAATCAATGCCGCTATCGAAAATGCATAATGGAGCAAACTCTCAGGCTTGACAGCCGCCTTTCACTTTGCGCAGAGCTTGTAAGAAACGGAACAAGAGTTGCCGACATAGGCACTGACCACGCATATTTGCCTGTATGGCTGTGTTTAAGCGGTAAGTCTGTCAGCGCAATAGCCGCCGATATAAAGAGCGAGCCGCTTCTTCGCGGCAAAAAAACGATTGAAAAATACCACGCACAAGCGCTTGTAACAACAAGACTAAGTGACGGGCTCAAAGAGATTTCAGAGGACGAGGCTGACGATATTGTTATTGCAGGAATGGGCGGTGAGCTTATCGCCGGCATTATTGAAAACGCACAGTGGACAAAATCCGAGGACAAGCACCTTGTTTTACAGCCGATGTCAAAAAGCCACGTGCTGATTAAGTATCTTTTTGAAAACGGCTTTTGCATTGACAGTCAAAAAACCTGTATGGCTCAGGGCAAGGTTTACACGGTTATTTCTGCTTACTACAACGGAGTGATAACTCAATGTGACGATGTAAAAAGCTATATTGGTATGTTACAGCCCCAAAAATTTGATCTTGACCGCAAATTTATCGAAAGCGAAATAAACCACCTTAAAAATCAATCAAAGGGTGACGTAAAATTTGCAGTAATTGCAGACAGACTTTCAGAAATCATCGGAGGTGCCAACCTTGACAAAGGCTAAGGATATTTTTGACTATATACAGCAATTTGCACCTTTGAGCCTTGCTATGCCATACGACAACTGCGGTATTCTTGTCGGCGACAGCGAAAAGGAAGTTTCAAAAGTAGTAGTCACGCTCGATATAACGTCAGAAGTTATTGATGAGGCTGTAAGCAAGGGCGCAGAGCTTATCATAAGTCATCACCCGATTATTTTCAGTCCGTTAAAAGCAGTTGACAGCGACAGCTGTGTATATAAGCTGATACAAAACGGAATAACGGCACTTTGTATGCACACAAACCTTGATCTTTCACAGGAAAACGGCGTAAACATAACGCTCGGAAAAGCACTCGGACTTAAAAATATATCTGTTGTCGAGGGTGAATGTCTTTTGACAGGCGAGCTTCAGACAGAGCTTTCGGCAAAGGAATTTGCCTTATATGTTAAAGAAAGGCTTGATTGCAGAGGAGTTCGCTATACCAATGGCAAAAACACCGTAAAAAAGGTTGCGGTAGCCTGCGGTGCCGGTGGAGATTATGTTTTTAACTGTGAAAAGCTCGGTGCTGACGCATTTGTAACAGGTGAGATTAAGCATCACCAAATCATAAAAGCAAACGAAATCGGTCTGACTGTAGTTGACGCAGGTCATTACAAAACTGAGGATGTAATTATACCTGTTCTTGTAAGGCTGTTGTCAGAGAAATTTGCAAATACAGAGTTTTATAAAAGCGAAGTTTTTAACGATAATGTTTTTTATTTGTAACAATTATCCTTTAATGCAGTGCTAAAACGGCGGTGAAAAATAAATCACTGCCGTTTTTTCTTATATTATTAAAAAAACATTGCAAACAGGCCGCCGATTTGTTATAATATTGAAATAAAATGAATTAGTATTGTAATTTTTACAAAATCCTCTATTTTACGGTGAAATAATGAGAATAAGAAAGAAAAAATGGGCTGTGCCCGAGCTTGATGCCTGTAATTTTTTTGTTAAGGAGCCACGCTCTTACAGAGGTAAATGGAACACGCTTTTTAAAAGCAACTCACCGCTGTACCTTGAGCTTGGCTGCGGCAAGGGTACGTTTGCAGGACGTTTTGCACTTGACCACCCGAACATAAATTTAATTGCCATTGATATTAAAAACGATATGCTCGGCGTTGCCAGACGTAACATTTCTTCAATGTTTGATGAAAACGGAAAAGCCGTAGAAAATGTTTTTCTTGTCGCTCAGAATGTTGAGCAGATTGACGCCTTGTTTTCAAACGATGATAAGATTGACAGAATTTACATCAACTTCTGCAACCCTTGGCCTCGTGGCAAGCACAAGAAACGCAGGCTTACTTACCCTAAAAAATTAGTGATGTACCGTGATTTTCTGACAGACGGCGGAGAAATTCACTTTAAAACAGATGATGACGAGCTATTCGCAGAAAGCCTTGAATATTTTAAAATTGCAGGCTTTGACGTTACATATACAACGTATGACCTGCATAACAGCGATGTCACCTACAACATAGTGACAGAACACGAAAATATGTTTTCTCAGATGGGTATTAAAATAAAATACTGTATTGCTAAAAAGTCTGTATTACCGCAGAATTACATAGAGCTTATAAAGGAGCTTAAAGCAAATAACGGAATATAAGACAGCTGCACAATTTACTGAAAATCTTAATATAAACGGAGGTATCGGCTTGAAAATTAAAAAGGCTATTACAGCGGCTCTGCTGTGCTGTGCGCTTTTGAGCGGCTGTTCTGTTGTCGGAATTGAAAGCTCCGAGCTGATGCGTCCGCCGAAGGCAACGGCTGACAAGGCTCAGATTCAAAGCGTCATTGATGAACAGGCTGAGGATAACTACATTCTGAAATATCCGCAGCGAGGTCAGTACCGTTCTGCCGTTATTATGCGTGATATGGACGGTGACGGCACAAGCGAGGCTATTGCATTTTACAGCAACAAAAATGAAGGCACTCCAAAAACGAACCTGCTGATTATTGCTCAGAAAAAGGGCGTGTGGGAATGTGTCGGCAAATACTCAAATCAAAGCACAGAGGTTGACCAGATTACCTTTGCCGACTTAAACGCAGACGGCACTGTGGAGCTAATCACAGGCTGGGGCGCTGTCGGCAGCTCAATAAATCAGCTCACTGCCTACAGCTTTGACAGCACCGCTACAAGAGAAATACAGATAAATCAGACCTACGCATCGTTTGCCGCAGGCGACTTTACGGGTGACGGCTCTGACGAGCTTATTCTGCTCACTCTTCCCTCTCCGGAAGCAAAGCCACAGGCTACGCTTCTTGACTGGAATTACGACAGCTCCACTCTTTTCTCACGTGGTGTCACTGCGCTTGACCCGAATATATCAAAATACCTTGACGTATCATCACAAAAAGTTTCTGACGACTGCACAGCATTGATTGCCGAGGGCGCAACGGCTGTCGGCACATATTCAACACAGGTTATTGTGTTTGACAAGGACAATGAAGTGCTTAAAAACGACCTCTATTCGCAGACAGCACAAAATGTAACCCTACGTGATACGCCTGTTATGTCGCAGGATATTAACAATGACGGCATTTTTGAAATCGTGACATCAACTAAAATGAAAAGCGAAGAAAACGAGGACGCATCAACGGTTGCAAGCGAAACGGTATGGAACAGATATAATGCAAAAACATCGTCGCTTGAACGTGTTACGGCGGCTGTTATAGATTCAGCTCACGATTACTATTATATTATTGATGCAGATTGGCAGGACGAAATAACTGCAAGAATAAATCTTTCTGACAGTACGCTGACCTTTTACAAGTGGGACAGTGCAAAAAAACCGCCTGCAAAGGGCGACAGACTGCTGACGGTAACGGCAAAGGATTTATCCAAGCCGTCAGCTCAGAACGAGCTTAATAATTTTACACTGATTGAAAAAACCTCCTCATACGCCTACGCTTATCTGATAGCAGAGGGAAATAACGAGCTTATACCTACTGAACAACAGGTGCTTGATAACTTTAAAAGAATAAGTACAAGCACCAACTAATAACGGATATATTGAAATAATGTGAAAGGAACGATTTTATGAGAAAAATACTTGTATGCGAGGACGAATCCGCAATTCGTGACTTTGTTGTTATCAATCTAAAAAGAGGCGGCTATGACGTAGTCGAGGCTGACTGCGGTGAGGCTGCACTTCAAAAATACGAAGAAAACGGCGGAGATTTTGACATCGCTATTCTTGACGTTATGATGCCCGGTATTGACGGCTTTCAGGTATGCAAGGAGCTTAGAAGCAAAAACGGCGACATCGGCATTATTATGCTGTCGGCAAGAACTCAGGAAATGGATAAGGTAACAGGCTTAATGCTCGGCGCAGACGATTACATCACAAAGCCGTTCAGTCCAAGCGAGCTTATGGCGCGTGTTGATTCGTTATACAGACGTGTTGAAATCACAAACGAAAGAGCCGACAACAACTTCAAGGAAGAGCTGAAATCGGGCGACTTTGTGCTTAATCTCAGAAACCGTGCGCTCTTAAAGAACGGCAAAATGATTGAGCTTACACAGGTTGAATTTCAGATTATGGAATACTTCTTCTCAAAGCCCGGCGTTGCCCTTGACAGAACAGATATTTTAAATCACGTGTGGGGCGAGGCTTACGTGGGCGAAGAAAAAATCGTTGACGTAAACATAAGACGTTTAAGAATGAAGGTAGAGGACGAACCGTCAAACCCGAAATATATTGTCACAGTATGGGGTCTCGGCTACAAATGGGACGCATAACAGTATTTTTTTAATACGACTGCTTAAAAGGTTAATCTTCAGTCGATAAAACAAGCTAAGAATTTACAAGGAGGGGCGCAAATGGTCTTTAAGGGAATTACAAAGCGATGGGTTTTAAATGTGCTTTCTGTCATTGTCGCCACCGTTATTCTTGTAATCGTGTGCCTTTCCTTTATTGTTCACTCGCTCTTTTACACAAGCATTGAACAAACGATAACCGGCAGGTCAAACGAGCTTTCAAATATTTTTATAAACTACAAGGCAGAGAGCATCTCTGACTTTACGACAAATGCAAGAGAATATGTAGAAAGCTTTCCCGATAAAGGCCTTATGGAGCTTATGGTTATTAACTCCGCAGGCGAGGCTGTTATTAACTCAACAGGCTTTGCACCTGATGAAAATCAGAAAATGCCCGACTTTGAACAGGCAAAGAACAGCTCGTCAGGCTATGCAAAATGGACGGGCAGGCTAAACTCAGGCGAAAGCGTTATGGCAGTTACACGCACCATACACACATCGGACGGAGATATTGTAGGCGCTGTGCGCTACGTTGTTTCTCTTGAAAATGCAAACTACAGAATTTTTCTTATAACAATCACCTTTATCGCTGTCGGATTGCTGATTATTTTCTTTGTGTATTTTTCGGGCAGTTATTTTGTTCGCTCCATTGTTCACCCTGTCAGAGAAATGTCAGCCGCCGCTACAAAAATTGCTCAGGGCGACTTTGACGCTACTATTGACAAGATGTATGACGACGAAATCGGCGAGCTGTGCGACTCTATCAACAATATGGCGCGTGAGCTGCAGAATAACGAGCAGATGAAAAACGACTTTATTTCACGTGTTTCTCACGAGCTGAGAACTCCGCTTACAGCTATTAAGGGCTGGGCTGAAACAATGCAGTACACAGGCGCCTCCGACGAGGAAACCTTTAACAAGGGTATGTCCGTTATTATTAACGAAAGCTCACGACTTACGGGTATTGTTGAGGAGCTTCTTGACTTCAGCCGTCTGCAAAACAAAAAGCTGACGCTGTTTAAGGAACCGCTTGACATTATCGCAGAGCTTGACGAGGCTATCTATATGCTGAAGGAGAGAGCGTTAAAAGAGGGCAAGCACCTTTTGTTTGACGAGCCCGACAAGCTGATGCCTGCAATTTCGGGCGATAAAAACAGACTGCGTCAGGTGTTTATAAACGTGCTTGACAACGCACTCAAATATACGCCGACAGGCGGTGTGATAGGTATTCAGGCGCTCAGACAGGGCGACAATATAACAATCGCATTTTCGGACAACGGGTGCGGTATTCCTGCCGAGGACCTGCCCCACGTTAAAGAAAAATTTTACAAGGCAAACAAGAAGGTCAGCGGTTCGGGAATCGGCTTGGCTGTTGCCGATGAAATAATGACGCTCCACGGCGGCTCGCTTGACATTGAAAGCAGTGAAAACGTGGGAACTACCGTAACGCTGACACTGCCGATAATAAAAGAGGAACCACCCGAGGAAAATAACGAGGAAGAAATAGAGTTTATCACAAGATAAAGCATATATCAGGAAAGGATATGTTTAAATGGGAAAGAGTAAATCAAACGCTAAAAAGATAACCTCAATCGGCGGCAGTGCGCTTATTGAGGGAATTATGATGAGAGGTCCTAAGCGCACGACTGTTGCAGTTCGTATGGGCGAGGACGAAATCTACACAGAGGATATAGAGGTAAAGCTGTTATCACAGAAAAGCAAGATTTTCAAAATGCCGCTTATCAGAGGTATTGCAGGACTTGTTGACTCTATGAAGCTTTCCTACAAGTCGCTTATGCTTTCGGCAGACAAGGCGCTTGAGGCAGGCGAAATTGAAGAGGAAGAGCCGGGCAGATTTGAAAAATGGGTGACAGAAAAATTCGGCGACAAGCTTATGAGCGTTTTAATGGTAATTGCGTCAATTTTAGGCGTTGCGCTGGCTGTTGCGCTGTTCTTCTTTTTGCCGACGTTCCTGTTTGACTTAACAAGCAAGGTTGTACCTGCTTTTAGGGGTGACGATTCGTCTGTAGTGTTCTACAAGTCTGTTTTCGAGGGTGTGCTTAAAATCGTCCTCTTTTTAGGCTACATAGTAGTCTGTTCGCAAATGCAGGAGATGAAGCGTGTGTTTATGTACCACGGTGCAGAGCATAAGACTATCTTCTGCTACGAGGCTGACGAGGAGCTGACTGTTGAAAACGTAAAAAAGCAAAGCCGTTTTCACCCTCGCTGCGGTACATCGTTTATGGTGTATATGCTAATTTTAGGTGTAGTAATCGGTCTTTTTGTTCCTGTTGCTCCCTTTGGCATTTCTGCACTTCGCCCTGTTATCAAGATACTTCTTTTACCGCTTACCTGCGGAATAGGCTATGAAATTATAAAAATCTGCGGAAAATACGACAACCTGTTTACACGTATTATGGCGGCTCCCGGTATGTGGGCGCAGAGAATTACTACAAAAGAGCCTGACGACAAGATGATTGAGGTTGCAATCAAGGCTATGAAGTGCGTTATCCCCGATGACGGCACAGACATTATAAAGTAATATGACAATAAAAGAAGCGTATAAAAAAGCAGAGCTTTTTCTGCAAAAATCAAACATTGAAGCCGCTTCATTTGAAGCTATGTGTATGATTGAAGCGGTGTTCGGCACAGACAGAACAGGACTTATCATAAACGGCGACAAAATAGCAGATGAAGAAAGCCTTAGAATTCTTGATAAAATGTGCTTGCAAAGGCAAAAGCACGAACCCTTGCAATACATACTCGGTAAATGGGATTTTATGGGAATTGAGCTTTTTGTCGGAAAGGGAGTTTTAATCCCACGTGACGACACGCAGGTTGTTGTAAACAGCTGTATAGAATTTCTTGAAAAATCAAAAAGCAAAAAAATCCTCGACTTATGCTCAGGAAGCGGTGCTATTGCCATAGCGCTTGAGAGCATCTTCCCCACTGCCGACATTACGGCTGTTGAAAAGTCGGACGAAGCCTTTTTGTATCTTGAAAAAAACATCAGACATAACAACAGTATGGTTAAGGCGATAAAGGGCGATATTTTCTGCTGTTACAGCGATTTTGCCGACAGTGAGTTTGATTTGATTATTTCTAATCCGCCCTATATCATAACAGACGAGATAAAAACACTGCAAAGCGAGGTTTCCTTTGAGCCTGTGCCGGCGCTTGACGGCGGAGCAGACGGCTATGACTTTTACAGAGCTATCATAAGCAACTGGACGCGAAAGCTAAGACACGGCGGTATGCTTGCGTTTGAGCTTGGCGAGGGGCAATTTGACGAGGTTTACAGGCTTATGCAGGAAAACGGCTTTGAAAATATAACAAAGCACTACGACTTAGGAAGCATTATCAGGGCGATAAACGGGACTGTGCGATAAATTTATAGAAAATTTGTTCGATTTTTGTTACTTTTATATTGCATTTTATCTGCCTTTATTTTATAATACAAATGTAAATAAAGCTAAGCGTATTCGCTTGAAAGGATGAATAAATATGGCACTTGATAAAAACAAGGCTCTTGAAACAGCTTTGACGCAAATAGAAAAACAGTTCGGTAAGGGCGCAGTTATGCGCCTTGGTCAGAACAGCACGTTAAATGTTGACGCAATTTCAACAGGCTCGCTCTCTCTTGATATTGCGCTCGGAATAGGCGGTCTGCCGCGCGGCAGAATTATCGAAATCTACGGACCTGAGTCCTCGGGTAAGACAACGCTTTCACTTCATTGTATTGCAGAGGGACAGAAAAACGGCGGCAACGTAGCGTTTATTGACGTTGAACACGCACTCGACCCTGTTTATGCTGCGGCTTTAGGCGTTGACGTTGATTCACTTCTTGTTTCTCAGCCTGATACAGGTGAGGACGCTCTTGAAATTGCCGAGGCGCTTATCAGAAGCGGTGCTATTGACGTTATTGTTGTTGACTCTGTAGCGGCTCTTGTTCCAAAGGCTGAAATCGAGGGCGAAATGGGCGATTCTCACGTAGGCTTGCAGGCAAGACTTATGTCGCAGGCTTTAAGAAAGCTCGCAGGAGCTATCTCAAAATCAAACTGCGTTGCAATTTTCATCAATCAGCTTCGTGAAAAGGTCGGCGTTGTTTACGGCAATCCCGAGGTTACACCGGGTGGCAGAGCGTTAAAGTTCTACAGCTCTGTTCGTATTGACATCAGACGAGTAGAAACTCTTAAATCAAACGGCGAAATGATAGGCTCACGCACACGTGCAAAGGTTGTTAAAAATAAAATCGCACCGCCATTCAGAGAAGCTGAGTTTGACATTATGTACGGCAAGGGAATTTCAAGAAACGGCGAGCTTCTCGATTTAGCAGTAGCCGCCGATGTTGTTCAGAAGTCCGGTGCGTGGTTCAGCTACGGTGAAACACGTCTTGGACAGGGACGTGACAAGGTTAAGGAGCTTTTTGAAGAAAATCCCGAGCTTGCAAAGAAAATTGAGGACGACCTTATGGCAAACATAGATAAGCTTAAAAAAGCACCTGCAAAGGGCGCAAAAGCTAAAGCTAAGGTTAAGGTTGAGGAAGTACCTGTTGCAGAGTCAGCACCTGCCGCACCTAAGTCAGACAAGAGCATTGACATTCTTGTAGAAGAATAATTATGGAAATTACAGCCTTAGAGCCTCGGAGAAAGTGTATGACAGCCGTTTATATTGACGGCGAATTTGCGCTGAAGCTCGACACACAGACGCTTTTGGAAAACAGAATAAAAATCGGCACTGTGATTGATGATGACGAGCTTAAACAGCTTATCGAAAAATCAAACACACGCAGAGCAAAGGAAAAGGCACTGTGGCTTATATCGTACCGTGACCACTCAAAAAAGGAGCTTACGGATAAAATCGCAAAAGATTGTGACAGAGCAAGTGCCGAAGAAGCTGTCGAGCGTATGCAGGAATTAGGACTTGTAAACGACGAAGCGTACGCAAGACGGTATGCACAACAGCTTATTGAGGTTAAGCACCTGTCAATCAAGGGCGTAAAATACAAGCTGATTGAAAAGGGTATTGACAGAGATTTAATTGACGATATTCTCAGCGAGTTTGACGTTGATTCAAAAGAGCAGATAAGAGAAATCATAGACAAAAAATACGCACGAGGTCTTTCTGACGAAAAAGGCAAAAGACGTGCTTTTTCGGGTCTTTCACGTATGGGATTTAGCTTTGGTGACATAAAATCGGTTATTGCTGAATATACAGAAAATGATGAATACTGATAAAGGAAGTTTTAGAATGAATTGCAAGGTTGGCATAGTTTCGCTTGGCTGTGCAAAAAACAGAGTTGACGCTGAAATGCTGATGTATAAGCTTCACAAGGCAGGCTTTACGCTTGTGGAGGACGCCGCCATGGCAGACGCCGCAATAGTAAACACCTGCGGTTTTATAGAATCTGCAAAGCAGGAAAGCATTGACGAAATATTAGAGCTTGCCAATCTGAAAAAAGAGGGCAAAATCAAGGCTATAATCGTAACAGGCTGTCTTGCCGAGCGTTATCAAAGCGAGGTTATGAAACAGCTTTACGAGGTTGACGCCGTTGTGGGAATAGGCGCAAACGAAAATATTGCTCAGATAGTAAAGGACGCTCTTGATGGTAAAAAGACAGAAAGCTACCCTGACAAGCAGTCGTTATCCTTAGAGGGCGGCAGAGTTCAGTCCACCCTCCCCCACTACGCTTATTTAAAAATAGCAGAGGGCTGTGACAACTGCTGTACCTACTGTGCAATTCCGCTTATCAGAGGGCATTTTCGAAGCCGTAAAATGGAGAATATTATAGAAGAAGCTAAGCACCTTGCCAAAAACGGAGTTAAGGAGCTTTTGGTTATTGCTCAGGACACTACACGCTACGGCGAGGACATTTACGGCGAGCTAAAGCTGTCTGAGCTTTTGACAGAGCTTTGTAAAATTGACGGCATAATGTGGGTGAGAGTTCTTTACTGCTATCCCGACAGAATTACAGACGAGCTTATTGACGTTATTTCACGTGAAGAAAAAATTGTAAAATACATAGACATCCCCTTACAGCACTGCAACGGCAGAGTGCTAAAAAGTATGAACCGCAGAGGCAACAGAGAAAGCCTTACAGCACTTCTTAACAAAATTAAGGAGCGTATTCCGAACGTTGTATTAAGAACAACGCTTATCGCAGGTTTCCCCGGTGAAACAGATGAGGAGTTTGAAGAGCTTTGCGAGTTTGTAAAGGAAATAAAATTCCAGCGGCTCGGCTGTTTTGCCTATTCTCAGGAGGAGGACACTCCGGCAGCGCTTATGAATAATCAGATTGATGAGGAAACAAAAAACAAACGTGCCGAAATTATTATGAGCTGTCAGCAGTCTATTATGGACGAGTACGAGCAGAGTCTTATCGGCACAGAAGCAGACGTGCTTGTAGAAGGCTTTGACCGCTATGCAGAGTGCTATTTCGGCAGAACTTATGCAGACGCACCCGAGGTTGACGCAAACGTGTTTATCACAGCAGAGGACAAAAAGCCTGCTGTGGGCGATATTATAAAGGTAAGAATCACCGATGTTATTGACGGTGATCCGATTGGAGAAATGGTCGTATGAATTTACCCAACAAGCTGACAGTTCTGCGAATCGCTGTTGTTCCTGTGATGATAGCCGCTTTACTTATCGGCTTTCCTCATCATTATATTGTATCGGGACTGCTTTTCGGTATAGCGGCGCTGACAGACTTTTTTGACGGCAGAATAGCCCGAAAAAGGAATTTAATAACGGACTTCGGCAAATTTGCAGACCCGTTGGCAGATAAAATACTTGTTATTTCTGCACTCGTCTGCTTTGCAGAGCTTCATTTAACAAGCTCTGTTGTAGCAATAGTTGTCCTGTTCAGAGAATTCGCCGTAACGTCAATACGGCTTGTCGCCGCCTCAAACGGTAAGGTGGTAGCCGCCAATATGTGGGGCAAGGCAAAAACAGTTTCGCAGATAATAGCAATCTCCGTCACCTTTGCCTTGCAGTATATAGCAGAGCTTATGAGTATGAGCATAATCCCCGTATCAGCAGACATATTTAATCAATGTACCCTTGTCTTTTACATAGTAAACAACGTCTGTCTGTGGATTTCGGCAGCACTTGCGCTGATTTCGGGTATAATATATATAAAAGATAACAGAGAATTTATTAAGACTATCTGACGAATTGTCAGACTGGAGCTGAGATTTTGTTTAAGCATCTGAAAGCAGACCTTGATTCTTTTATGGAGCGAGATCCCGCCGCAAGAAACAGGTTTGAAATATTCTTTCTGTACTCAGGCTACAAGGCGGTGCGTTCGTATCGCTTTGCACACTATCTGTACAAGCATAATTTAAAATTTCTGGCTCGCTGGGTTTCTCAGCGCAGCCGTCATAAAACAGGTATAGAAATTCACCCCGGAGCTACAATCGGCAAGGGACTTTTTATAGACCACGGTATGGGTGTTGTTATCGGCGAAACTACGATAATCGGCGACAACTGCACAATCTATCAGAATGTCACGCTCGGCGGCACAGGCAAGGACCACGGCAAGCGTCACCCAACGCTCGGAAATAACGTGCTTGTCGGTGCGGGCGCAAAGGTTTTAGGACCGTTCAAGGTCGGCGACAACGCACGAATAGCGGCTGGTGCTGTTGTTCTCAACGAAATTCCGCCTAACTCAACGGCTGTCGGTGTTCCGGCAAGAGTTGTTAAAACTAACGGCGTTAAGCTTGAAACTCTTGACCACATACATTATTCCGACCCTGTGGCACAGCAGCTTTGCAAGCTTGAATATGAGATTGAACAGCTCAAAAAGAAACTGGAGGAAAAGTAATGCAGCTTTATAATACATTAGGACAGACAAAACAGGAGTTTATCCCCCATGAGGGCAACAGGGTAAATATGTATACCTGCGGCCCTACTGTTTATCACTATGCGCACATCGGCAATTTAAGGACATATATAATGGAGGACGTGCTTGAAAAGTATCTGCGTTACAGCGGTTATGACGTAAAGCGTGTAATGAATATTACAGACGTGGGACACCTTTCAAGCGATGCCGATACAGGCGAGGACAAGATGCTTGCCGGTGCAAAAAGAGAAAACAAGAGTGTGCTTGAAATTGCCAAATTCTACACAGACGCTTTTTTTGACGACTGCAAAAAGCTCAACATTAAAACTCCCGATGTTGTAGAGCCTGCCACAGGCTGTATTGATGAATTTATAGAGATGGTTTCCACACTGCTCGAAAAGGGATATGCCTACGAGGCAGGCGGCAACGTTTATTTTGATACCTCAAAGCTTAAGTCATACTATGTTTTCGGCAATCAGAACGAGGACGACCTTGCTGTCGGTGTTCGTGACAGCGTTGAGGAGGACTCTAACAAAAGGAACAAGTGCGACTTCGTTTTATGGTTTACGAAGTCAAAATTTGAGGATCAGGAGCTTAAATGGGACAGTCCGTGGGGCTTAGGCTACCCCGGCTGGCACATTGAATGCTCTGCAATCAGCATTAAAAACTGCGGCGAGTACCTCGACATTCACTGCGGCGGTGTTGACAATGCTTTTCCGCATCACACAAACGAAATTGCGCAAAGTGAAGCGTATTTAGGTCACAAATGGTGTAACTATTGGTTCCACGTTCTGCACTTAAACGATGCTCGCGGCAAGATGAGCAAGTCAAAGGGCGGATTTTTGACTGTATCTCTGCTTGAGGAAAAGGGATATGACCCGATTGTTTACAGAATGTTCTGCCTGCAATCTCACTATCGCAAGCCACTGACCTTCAGCTTTGAAAGCCTTGACAATGCGTCAGTTGCCTACAACAAGCTGACATCAAGAATTGCCTCCTTAGCACCGCAGGGTGAGCCTGATTTGCAGTCGGCACAGCCGTATCTTGACAGCTTTAAGACTGCTATGGACAACGACCTTAACACATCATTGGCACTTACCGAGGTTTACAATGTGCTTAAGGCTGACATTACAGACGCAACAAAGGTATACCTGATTGAAAAATTCGACTGTGTGATTGGTCTTGATCTGTTAAGTCCTAAGAAAAAAGAGCAAAAAAGCGATGACGCACTCACAAAAGAGATTGAGGACTTAATCGCAAAAAGAACCGACGCCAGAAAGAACAAGGACTGGGCAACAGCCGACAGTATTCGTGACCGCTTAAAGGAAATGCACGTAGTTGTAAAGGATACGCCAAACGGCATAGAGTGGCATATAGAAAATTGATATACTTTTGATTTTCATTACTATATTTCCTCCCCTTTTTAAGGGGAGGTTTTTGTTATCTGCATAAAAATATTACTGTAGACCGCTAAAAAGCTATATTTTTTCTTAGAACAGCCATTTATGTTGTTGCTTTTTAAGCAGAAAAGTATTATACTTAAAGTGTATGGGTATGTTTTCTAAAAAATATAACATTAAGGGGTGTTTATTATGAACAACGGCAAAATTCTGATTGTTGATGACGATCTGAACATCTGCGAATTATTACGGCTTTACATTGCAAAGGAGGGCTACAATGTAGTAACGGCTAATGACGGCGAGCAGGCAGTCGAGATATTCCTTCAGGAACAGCCTAACTTAGTGTTGCTTGATGTAATGATGCCAAAAATGGACGGCTGGCAGGTATGCAGAGAAATCAGAAAAACCTCTGACTGTCCCATTATTATGCTGACGGCAAAAAGCGAGGTGTTCGACAAAATCTTAGGCTTGGAGCTTGGCGCAGATGATTACATAATAAAGCCTTTTGAAGCAAAAGAAGTAATTGCCCGAATCAGGGCAGTCCTGCGCAGAACAAACTTTTCTCAAAAGGATAAAATCCGTGAGGTTTCGTGGGACAATCTGTCAATTAACCTTACTAATTACGAGCTTAAGGTTAAAGGCAAAACGGTTGTAGCACCTCCAAAGGAAATGGAGCTTTTATTCCACCTTGCCAGCAACCCCAACAAGGTTTACACACGTGACCAGCTTCTTGACGAGGTGTGGGGCTTTGACTACTACTGCGACAGCAGAACCGTAGATGTGCATATCAAAAGAATAAGAGAAAAAATCGACGGTGCCTCCGAACAATGGGAGCTGCGCACCGTTTGGGGTGTAGGCTACAAATTTGAGGTTAAGAAATAATTTTCCGAGGTAAACTAAATGCGCAATTCCATATTAAAAAGAAACCTGTGTATAAGCCTGTGCTCGCTTGCAATCAGCTTTATTATTCTCGGCAGTATTTTGATCCTTGTAATAAGTCTGAATTGGGAAAACTCAAAGAAATATACGCTTTCAGAGAATATTACAAAGATGTCAGAGTTAATAACTAAATATACCGATGTAACCGACGGCAGTATCAAACCGCTTTACCCTGATATTTTACCCGAGGTTTTAAATAACTTTTCAGACATAAGCGAGTGTGAGCTGTTGTACTCTGATAAAGAAGGCAAAATTACCTTTGCCACTTCACTGTATGATAACGTTTACAAGGACAAAGCTGTCAGCGCTCGCTTTCTGAATAAAATTGATGATAATTATTATGAAAAATCAGACTGTTACGGTTTTTTTGATGAAACATACCTTATTTCGGCAAAGTCTTATATTCATAACGGAGAAACTATCGGGTATTGCTTTGCAATTATACGGGAATCTGACATCTGCAATGTTACAATTCCTATTATAATAACCTTTATCTGCTCAGCACTTTTGTCTTTCGGTCTTATGGCTATTATGATATTCTTTTTCTCGGCTCACTCGCTGAAGCCGCTGAAAGAAATGTCAGAGGCGGCAAAGGCATTTGCTATGGGCGACTTTTCAAGCCGTGTTTCTGCAAATTCCTATGACGAGGTAGGCGATCTGGCACGTGCTTTCAATGAAATGGCTGATTCATTGTCAAATTCCGAGGCTCTTCGCCGAAGCTTTATTGCTAACGTATCGCACGAGCTTAAAACTCCGATGACTACAATAGGCGGATTTGTTGACGGAATACTTGACGGCACAATCCCGCAGGAACAGCAATTCAGCTATCTTAACACAGTATCAAACGAGGTCAAACGGCTTTCACGCCTTGTTACGTCAATGCTGTCTATTTCAAGAATTGACTCGGGAGAGCTTAAGCTGAAAAAATCCTCATTTAACCTGACGAATATAGTTATTCAGACGCTGTTCTCTTTTGAACAGATTATAGAAAACAAATGCCTTGACGTGCGCGGACTTGACGGGCTTGACAACGTAGTCATAGAGGCTGACTACGACCTTTTGTATCAGGTTATATATAACCTGTTTGAAAACGCAACTAAGTTTACACCACCGTCCGGTTATATCGAAGTAAGAATATCTGATACGCCGGAAAAGGTTTCTGTTTCAATCATTAACAGCGGTCACGGCATTGAAAGAAAAGAACTGCCGCTGATATTTGATAAGTTCTACAAAACAGATAAATCACGCAACAAGGATAAAAAGGGTATGGGACTTGGTCTTTATATCGTTAAAACAATTATGCATATGCACGGCGGTGACATTACGGCAGACAGCGAGCTTGATAAGTACACAGACTTTACCTTCTGGCTGCCAAAGCCGCAGCCACAGCAATTTTTTGACGCTATTACTGGCTCAAAGACTTGATACTAAAGGGTAGCTTTCTATGAATAACAATTTGCATAACATTCCCCGAACGATAGAAGAATATGAAAAGGTAATGAAAAATAAGAGAAAAGAGGCTTTAGCTTTGATGGACGAAAACGAAAAGCAGGAAACAAATGAGAACGGTCAGAATAAAAGCCCTGACCTTGATTATGGCGACTTTGATATAAGCGCAGAACACGAAAAAGACGATTACGGCAATGATAAAACCGATACAACGACTGAAAGCAAAAATCAGGACGACACAGCTGTTTACGGCAACGAACAGCAGGCTGATCACGCTATTCACTATCAGCAGTACAGACCTCAGCACCAGCCGCCAATGTATCAACAGCAGTATCAAGCACCGCCGTATCAACAGCAGTACCAACAGCCATACTGTCAGCCGCAGTATCAGCAGGCTCAGCAACAGACAGTGTTTAATAATCCGCAATATCCTCCGTATCAGCCTATGCCCTATCCTCCATACAACGCTGTGCAAAATAAGCAAAAGCTAAGTACAGGGGCAAAGTGGCTTATCGGCTTGCTTATTGCGTTGCTTGTGCTTTCTCTTATCGGCTACTTTATTTTTTTAGGGGGACAGCTAAATAATAAACAGCAAAATCTATTGGATCAGCTTTTGCCGTCAACAGAGCCTACTACCGCTGTTTTTTCACAGGAGCCGACTACAGTGCCGTCCGAAGACGGTACTACTCCACAACAGAACAGCCACACTACAGGCGAGTACTGTGACAAAACCTTTAAGGGTCTGACGCTTGCCGATTTGCCCAAGGATAAAACCAACACTCAAAAGTACACAACACAAAGCGTCTATAACAGCGTTTCACATTCTATTGTAGCCGTTATGTGCTACAAGGGTGATGTCCCGACTGACGGAAGCCTGAAAACGCTTGCTTCACAAGGCACGGGAATTATCATCACCGACACCGGCTACATCGTTACAAACAGCCACGTTATAGGCAATACAAAGTCACTGAAAATTCAGATAGTCACAAATGACGGCACAAAGCACGAGGCTAATGTTGTCGGATATGATACACGCACAGACCTTGCAGTGCTTAAAACTGATGCAAAAAATCTCAAGCCTGCCGTTTTCGGCAATTCAGACGAGGTAGAGGTAGGTCAGGACGTTATCGCACTTGGCAATCCGGGCGGAATTGACTTTCAGAATTCGCTGACAAAGGGTATTATCTCGGCAAAGGACAGAACAGTATCAGCAAACAGTACAGTAAAATATTTGCAGACAGACGCCGCCATTAACCCCGGCAACAGCGGAGGTCCTCTGTGCAACATTTACGGTCAGGTTATCGGCATAAACACCGTAAAAATCGTATCTACACAGTATGAGGGAATGGGATTTTCAATCCCCTCAAACACCGTTAAGCAGATAGTTGACGATATTATTAAGCAGGGCTACGTAAACGGCAGAGTACGCATAGGCATTACAGGTACTGCCGTAACCAAGTCTGTTCAGGATGGCTACAATATTCCGTCAGGTATTGTTATCTATTCGATTGATACTGACGGACCGCTTGCCGGCAAGGATGTAAAGGTTGGCGATATTATCACGTCTGTTGACGGCAAAAAAGTATCCTCGTTTGCAGAGGTTTACTCGATTTTATCAACGCATAATGCCGGTGATGAAATTGAAATATCCTTTTACAGAATGGCGTCCTCTGTGGCTGAAAAGGATAAGGAATTCAAGCTGAAAATCACGTTAGCCGAGGATAACGGCGAAACACAGGAATAACCAAGATATGAAGATTATCTAATAATCCTCCCCGGTTTTCACGGGGAGGATTTTCTGTGCAACAAAAAAGCAAGCAGAAAAACTGCCTGCTTTATTCATATATTTTCAGTTTTGACGTTGACCGCTTTACCCGATAAGCTCTTTTATCTTTGCTTCTGCCGCTGTGGGGTCTGCCTTTCCTCTGCTGTTTTTCATTACAAAGCCGACAAGAGATTTAAGCGCCTTTTCTTTGCCGCCCTTGTAGTCTGCTACTGCGTTCGGGTTGCTCTCAACTGCCTGCTTGCAAAGGTCAGTAAGTGCGTTGTCGTCAAGTCCTGCCATATCGCTTTCGCTGATATACTCTGTTGCGCTCTTTCCGCTTTCGAGCATTTTGTCAAGCGCAGACTTTGCAAGATTATTTCTGATTTTACCGCTTTCAAGGATTTTAACAAGCTCCGATAGCTGTGCAGGTGTAATCTTGATGTTAAACTCCTCTTTGTCAGACTCTGTGACAAGTGTGCGGAAAATCTGACCGATAATGAAGTTTGCAACTGTCTTTGGATTTTTAACATCCTTACAGGTTTCGTCAAAAAATTCAGAGATTTTTCTGTATTTTGTCAGAAGCTGTGCGTCTGTTTCGGGAATACCAAGCTCTGTAACGTATCTTTCACGCTTGCTCTCGGGAAGCTCGGGAAGTGATTGTCTTATTTCTTCAATTTCCTCATCTGTTACGCTTATTGTAACAAGGTCAGGCTCTCTGAAATAGCGGTAATCGTGAGCATCCTCCTTGCCACGCATAGGTGAGGTTGTGTTAGTAGCGTCGTCATAGCGCAGGGTTTCCTGTATTACCTTGCCGCCTGATTCGATTAAATCAACCTGACGTTCAAATTCGTACTCCATAGCCTTTGCTATATAGGTTATTGAGTTCATATTCTTAATCTCTGTTCTTGTGCCGAACTTTTCACTGCCGACAGGACGAACAGAAATATTAACATCACAGCGCATTGAACCCTCCTGCATTTTGCAGTCGGAAATGCCGATATAGCGCATAACCTGCTGGAGCTTTTCAACGTATTCTCTTGCTTCGTCAACTGACCTGATGTCAGGCTCTGAAACAATTTCGATAAGCGGAACGCCGCCTCGGTTGTAGTCAACGTATGTGTCGCCGCGCTCGTGAATAAGCTTGCCTGCGTCCTCTTCTATATGAATACGTGTCAGACGGATTTTTCTGCCGTTGCTAAGCTGAACATAACCGCCCTCGCACAACGGCATATCATACTGCGAAATCTGATAAGCCTTTGGCAAATCGGGATAGCAGTAGTTTTTTCTGTCCATTTTTGACACGTTTGCAATTTTGCAGTTTGTAGCAAGTCCTGCCATAATTGCGTACTTTACAACCTGCTTGTTAAGCTTTGGCAGTGTACCCGGCAAGCCGATGCAGACAGGACAGCAGTGAGTGTTTGGTTCACCGCCGAACTCTGTGGTACAGCCACAGAAAATTTTTGTTTTTGTGCCAAGCTCGATATGTGTTTCAAAGCCTGCTACCATTTCATATTTCATAGCTGCACACCCCACTTTGTCGCCTTGAATTTGTCAGGCTGTGATTGCTGATATTTATAAGCAGCATTTAAAATCTGCGCTTCTTTAAATCTGTTGCCGATAAGCTGCATACCGATAGGCATACCGTTTGCGTTAAAGCCGCAGGGGATTGATACGGCAGGAAGTCCTGCGATATTTATCGGAACTGTGCAGATATCGGTAAGATATGTTTCGATAGGATCTGATACTGCGTGACCCATCTTAAATGCTGTCATAGGCACTGTAGGAGCTAAGATAACGTCACAGCTTTCAAATGCGTTGTCAAATGCTTTTACGATAGCTCCTCTTAAATTCTGCGCCTTTTTGTAATATGCGTCATAATAGCCTGCCGAAAGCACATACGTACCGAGGAGTATTCTGCGCTGAACCTCTTTGCCGAAGCCCTCACTTCTTGTTTTGCACATCATCTCGTGAATACTCTCGTAATGCTCTGTCTTGTAGCCGTAACGAATACCGTCATATCTGCCGAGGTTTGAAGAAGCCTCGGCACAGGCTAAAATATAGTAAACAGGCAGAGCGTATTTTAAAGCAGGAAGATCAAAATAAACAATCTCTGCTCCCATACTCTCGTAAACCTTAGCAGCGTCTAAGATTGCGTTTTTAACATCGTCACGCACGCCGTCAAGGTACTCTCTTGCAATACCGATTTTCATACCCTTAATATCATTGTTAAGCGTATCAAAGGTACTGCCGTTTACGTTACCTCTTGATGTGCTGTCCTTCTCGTCATATAGTGAAATTGCGTCATACACCAAAGCGGCGTCCTCTACGCTTGTGGCGATAGGTCCTATCTGGTCAAAGCTGCTTGCGTATGCGATAAGTCCAAAGCGGGATACTGCGCCGTAGGTCGGCTTTAAGCCTACAATACCGCAGAAGCTTGCCGGCTGACGGATTGAACCGCCTGTGTCTGAGCCTAAGCCGTATGCCGCAATATTTCCGCCGACAGCAGACGCAACGCCGCCCGAGCTGCCGCCTGCACAATGCTCAATATTGTGCGGATTTGTTGCACCGCCGAAGCAGGAGGTTTCGCAGGAGCTGCCCATAGCGAACTCATCCATATTTGTTTTGCCGAGCAGTACAGCGTTTTGCTTTTTCAGAATGTCCCAAACCGTTGCGTTATAAATCGGCTTGTAGCCTGTGAGGATTTTTGAACAGCAGGTGGTTTCGATACCCTTTGTAGAGATATTGTCCTTGAGCGTCATAGGAATACCCTCAAGCGGCAAGAGCTTTTTGCCCTGTGCGATTTTTTCGTCAACCTCTTTTGCCGTCTGCAAAGCCTGTTCGGGCGTAACGGCTACATATGCGTTAAGTTCTTTATTAGCCTTGTCTATCTCTTCAAGATATTTATTTGTAAGCTCTGTGCAGGAAATCTGCTTTGTAGCAAGCATTTCGCTAAGCCTTGAAATTGTTCCCATAATAATGCAGTCCTTTCATAAGGGTAAAATCAGGATCTCTTCTTTACCAAAAAATGATCCTGTGCGCTGTCGGGCGCATTTCTCAAAATATCTTCGTTGCTGTATGACGGAACAACCTCGTCCTCTCGAAAAGCGTTAGACAGATTGTTGATGTTGTCAAATTCTGTGCCGTCCTCTGCGGCATTGTTTATTGTATCTGCAAAGCTTATTATATTCTGCATTTCCTGCGTCAGAGCGTCAAGCTCCTCCTCGGGAACATACAGCTTTGAAAGCAAAGCGATGTTTTCTATATCTTCTCTTGTTATCATTGCAATAGCTCCTTTCGATAAGGGATTGTATGATTATCTCAGCTTGATGTGAACCTCTCTGAGCTGCTGCTCTGTTACCTCGCCCGGTGAGCCTAAAAGAACGTCCTGTGCATTTGAGTTCATCGGGAATGCGATAACCTCACGGATGTTTTCTTCCTCAGTAAGCAGCATAATCATTCTGTCAACACCGGGAGCCATACCTGCGTGTGGCGGTGCACCGTACTGGAACGCATTGTATAGAGCAGAGAATTTTGCTTTTAAGTCGTCCTCGCTGTAGCCTGCAATCTCAAAAGCCTTAATCATAATGTCAAGGTCATGGTTACGAACAGCGCCTGATGAAAGCTCAACGCCGTTGCAGACAATGTCGTACTGATATGCAAGAATGTCTGTAGGCTCTTTGTTTAGCAGGCTGTCCATACCGCCCTGCGGCATAGAGAACGGGTTGTGTGTAAAGATAACCTTGCCCGATTCCTCGTCATATTCATACATCGGGAAGTCAACTATAAAGCACATTTCAAATTTTGATTTATCAATAAGGTCAAGACGTGTTGCAACCTCTGTGCGGATTTGTCCTGCAAGCTTCGGTGCCATATCGGCAGTATCTGCAATAAAGTAGATAACGTCGCCTGCCTTTGAGTTATTCTTCTCAATAAGCTTTTCTCGGTCGCCCTCTTTTAAGAACTTGTCGATAGGCCCGTCAAAGAGCATATCGTCTGTCACCTTAACATAACCTAAGCCCTTCATACCGATAGACAGAGCGAACTCCTCCATCTTTTTAAACCAGCTTTTTGACTGTGAAGCGGCATTCGGTACGTTTATAGTGCGGACTGTTTTCTTTCTGAATGGCGCAAAGTCTGTTTCAACGAACATATCGCTCATATCTACAATTACAAGCGGATTTCTCAGGTCAGGCTTGTCTGTGCCGTATTTCACCATACTCTCGGCATACGGAATTTTCTTAAACGGTGGCTTTGAAACCTCTTTGTCGCTGAATTTTGTGAACGCTTCGTACAGAACCTCCTCGGCTACTGCGAAAACGTCCTCCTGTGTTGCAAAGCTCATTTCAAAGTCGAGCTGATAGAACTCGCCCGGTGAACGGTCTGCTCTTGCGTCCTCATCTCGAAAGCACGGAGCAATCTGGAAATATCTGTCAAAACCCGATACCATCAGAAGCTGTTTGAAAATCTGCGGAGCCTGTGGCAGAGCGTAGAATTTGCCCTTGTGCTTACGGCTCGGAATAAGATAGTCACGTGCACCCTCGGGTGATGATGTGGAAAGGATAGGGGTCTGAATTTCTAAAAATCCCATCTCGGTCATTTTACTTCTGAGGAAAGAAATAATCTGTGAGCGAAGCACGATGTTGTTATGAACCTTCTGATTTCTTAAATCGAGGAAGCGGTATTTTAAGCGGACATCCTCTGATGTGTTTGTCGATGTTGCAACCTCAAACGGAAGATTGTTTTTACATTTGCCCAGTACAGTCAGACTGTCTGTGTGGATTTCTACAGTGCCTGTTGCGATTTTCGGGTTGATTGTATCCTCGTCACGCTTTAACACCTTACCGCTTACGGTAACGGTACATTCTCTGTTTACGCCGTTTAACAGGCTGTCGTCGTGAACAACAACCTGAACAACTCCGTAATGGTCACGCACGTCAACAAACATAACGCCGCCGTGGTCACGAATATTCTCTACCCAGCCGGCAACCTTAACCTCGCTGCCGATATGCTCTTCTCTTAATTCTCCGCAGGTAACTGTGCGGTACATATTAGCCTTTATCATTTAAAATTATCCTTTCAAGGTTATTTTTACAAATATAGAAAATTATAACACAAACGGCTGTACTTTTCAAGATTTAATACTAAACTTCGCATAAAATTCGCATAAAAAGCCGATAAGATTTTCAGAAAATCTGCGTATATATGCTCAATGTATAGTAATATGAGGTTTTTGCTCAATTATTATCTTAGTTTGTTTTTCAAAAATAATGGTTATGCGGTAGATTTCTTTGTATTTTGTTTCATCTATTTTAAAATTTTTGTTTCCTTGATTTATTTCTTCTTAATCACACTTTTCTTTTGTCTGAAAAGAAAAGTTGCAAAAGAAAGCAGATTTAAGGGGACAGGGGTTTCGATCCCCTTTCCCCTTAAATATCCCCTTTCCCTAAACGACCAAAGGGTCAGTGACCCTTTGGAATCCTTTAGCCGCCTCGCTTCGCTTTGGCTGTGTTGTGCGTTATTTATTTATGCTTTTCGCTTAGCGAAAAGCCACCGATATTATTCATTATTAATTATACATTCTTCATTATTCATTAAATTGTACCATAGACCCTTTGTAATCCTTTAGCCGCCTACGCTTTGCTTTGGCTGGGTTGTGTGCTGCCTCCCCTTAGCAAAGGTAGGCTTTGCGTATTCTGCAACAAATATAAACACACATCATTTACAATAGAACCTTATCTTAAAAACAGCAACAGGTCGGCAGCTTAATCACTGCCAACCTGTTATAAGCTATGTTAATTATTCGTATAAGGGATATTTAGCGCAAAGCTCTTCAACGCCTACTCTTACCTTGTCAGCGTTGCCCTCGAAGTCGCTTATTACCATTGAGATGAACTCTGCAATTTTGTCGCAGTCCTCCTCTTTTAAGCCTCTTGTAGTAACTGCAGCCGTACCGATTCTGATACCGCTTGTTACAAACGGACTTCTCGGCTCGTTCGGAACTGTGTTCTTGTTTACTGTGATGTAAACATCGTCAAGTCTTGCCTCAAGCTCTTTACCTGTAAGCTCTGTATCACGTAAATCCATAAGCATAACGTGGTTGTCTGTTCCTCCGCTTACGAGCTTATGACCTCTTTTTACAAGTCCGTCTGCAAGTGCCTTGCAGTTTGCTACTACCTGCTTGCCGTATTCCTTGAATTCAGGCTTTAAGGCTTCGCCTAAGCATACAGCCTTTGCTGCGATAATGTGCATCAGAGGGCCGCCCTGTGTGCCGGGGAAAATAGCCTTGTCTATTGCCTTTGCGTGTTCCTCACCGCAGAGGATAAGACCGCCGCGAGGGCCTCTTAATGTTTTATGAGTTGTTGTTGTGACAAAATGAGCATACGGAACAGGACTTGGGTGAACGCCTGCCGCTACCAAGCCTGCTATATGAGCCATATCTACCATAAGATATGCGCCGACCTCATCGGCAATTTCTCTGAAACGCTTGAAGTCGATAATTCTCGGGTATGCGCTTGCGCCGCATACTATCATCTTCGGCTTACATTCCTTTGCGATTTCAAGCACCTTATCGTAGTCTATTCTGTGTGTTTCGGGATCAACTCCGTACGGAACAAAGTTAAAGTAATTGCCCGACATATTTACAGGTGAGCCGTGCGTCAAGTGACCGCCCTCATTTAGGTTCATACCCATTACTGTGTCGCCGGGCTTTAGCATTGCAAAGTAAACAGCCATATTTGCCTGTGCGCCTGAGTGTGGCTGAACGTTTGCGTGTTCTGCGCCGAAAAGCTTACAAGCTCTTTCGATAGCGATTTTTTCTACAATATCTACGCACTGACAGCCACCGTAATATCTTTTGCCCGGATAGCCCTCTGCGTATTTGTTTGTGAGCAAGCTGCCCATAGCCGCCATAACTGCAGGTGAAACGATGTTTTCGCTTGCGATAAGCTCTAAGTTTCTTCTCTGTCTTTTTTGCTCAAGAAGCATAGCCTCTCCGACTTCTTTGTCATACTTCTCTACAAAATCAATGCTGTGTACTAAATCCATAACCATTCTCCTTAAATATTTAATAATCCGTTGATATTATACATCAAAAACAGACTTTATTCAACATTTGTTTGTGCCTTTAAAATTCTGTAACATAAATCGTCAAGCTCTGACAATGTGCTTAGCTTTCCTGCTTCATTTCTGAATTTTGCCGCACCCTTGAAGCCCTTGAGGTACCACGCAACGTGCTTTCTTGCTTCTCTCATACCGTATTTTTCTGTTTTGTACTCACAGATTTTTTCGATATGCTTTTTCATCACCGCTATTTTTTCTTCTGCTGTGGGCGGTTTTATGACTGTGCCGTCTGACAGAAACGCTTCTATCTCTCTGAAAATCCACGGGTTTCCGAGCGCTCCTCTGCCAATCATCAGCAAATCGCAGCTTGTCCTTTCAAGAACGTCCTTTGCTACTTTTGCCGATGTTATATCGCCATTTGCTATAACAGGAATACTCACCGCTTTTTTAACCTCTGCGATTATCTCGTAATCAACAGGCGGTGCGTAATACTGCTGACGTGTTCTGCCGTGAACCGTTACAGCCGCCGCGCCGTTTGCCTCGCAGATTTTTGCAACCTCTACGGCGTTTACGCTGTTTTCGTCCCAGCCCTTTCTGATTTTTACCGTTACGGGGATACTGACTGCATTGCTTACAGCCTTTACTATCTCACCGCAAAGTCGGGGATTTTTCATCAGCGCACTGCCGCTGCCGTTACCGCTGATTTTCGGTGCAGGGCAACCCATATTTATATCTATGACAGACGGCTTGTACCTTTTTGCAAATTCTGCCGCTGACGCCATTGTTGACGGCTCGTCGCCGAAAATCTGTACCGCACACGGCTTGCCTGTTTCTGTGCTTTCCATAAGCTCCGCACTTTTTTGGCTGTTAAACGATATTCCCTTTGAGCTTACCATTTCTGTGACTGTGTAGCCTGCGCCGAAGTCTGTGCATAAATCACGAAAAGCTCTGTCGGCGGCTCCCGCCATAGGCGCTAAGGCTGTAAAGCCGTTTATTGTAACATCCTTTATCTTCATCACTTTGCTTTATTTTCCTGCTTGTCCACTAAGCGCTCACCGCTTTCGGGATTGCGCATATTCGGGTAAATTTGTGTTAAAAAGTCATCATCTAAGTTATTGTCAAGAAATCTGTCAAACGAGGTTTTCGGCGCAATATCCTTTTGACGTTCGCCCATTCTGACAACTGCCGCAGAGCTTATGAACATATCAAACGCCATAAACAGCACCAGCACCCACGTTACAAGTCTGCCGATTTTATTCGGTATTCTTTCAATAAGAGCCGACATAAGCGGATAAATAAATTTAAGCCAAACTATGGCAAGTATGCCCCAGAATAACGAGTACAAAAGACACGTTCTGCCGCCGATATTGAAGGGGATATCGCTGTAATCCCACGACACCGTGCCCATAAACATCTCCTGAAAATACGAGCATAGCCACTCGAACGCACCGCCGATTACAGAACCGCCTATAAAGATAACCAAATCTCGCTGATGCCTTAATATGTATAGGACGATTGTAATTACTACTGCGCCAAAGCCGTAAACAGGATTAAACGGTCCGTAAACCACACCCTGACGGCACTCAAGATGCCCCTCGGTGACAAGGCAGAAAAGTATCTCGACAATAACTCCTACAAATGAGCCGATAAAAAACACCCAGAATAATTTGTAGAAATTAAGTCCTGTAGCAAACGAATTCTTATTAGTCTGTTCAAAAATCTTTTTGGCAGACATTGTTCGTTTCTGAACCGAACCCTTGAATTTAGAAAATCTTTCCTTCAGCCTTGCAAGATGTGTATCCTTTTTATTTTCGGGTTCAGGTGGCTGTTCCTGCGTTTTATCCTTATCAGAATCAAATGCAGAAATCTTTTCGGTAAGCTTTGAGATTACATTTTTAAGCTGCTCTATTTCAAGCTCAAGAAGTCTGACCTTTTCGTCCTGATTTATATTCTGCTCGTTCTCCTGCTTTTTTTCTTCGGTTACATTTGTTTTTTCCTCTTTGATAACCTCTTCATTTTTGTTTTTCGGCTTATTACTCAATTTTGTTCACCTCTTTCAATACTCCACAGGCGGTTTTCTGCGAGTTATCTTATCCCCTCTGCCGTAGCGCTGTTTACCGCCGTTTTTCCTTTCACTGCTCTTTGTGCTGAACAGCACCGCCAGAATAACAACAACGCCTATGCCTGTGCAAATCCACGACACTATGCCTGCCGTTGCGTTTACTGTGGGGTTTTCTATATGCGAGCCTACGGCAGTCGGTAGCTGTAGGCTGTCCTTGTCAACTGTCGGGAGCATATCATCGTATGTATCCTCCTGTGTTTCCGATTGAATATATTCCGTTTTCTCCTGCGTCTGTGTTTCCTGTGTGGAGGTCTGCTCCTCGCCTGATGTTTCTGCTTCTGTCGTTTCAGGCTCTGTTTGCTCCTGCGTCTGCTGTTGCGTCGTTGTCTGTGCTTCTTCTGTAACAGGCTCAGTTTCCTGCTCGCTATCGGTTTGCGGCTCTGTTTCCTCCTCTGTCGGTGGATCTGTTATGTCTGTATAAGTGCTGTCCGGCTGTGTATCGTCTAAATCAGGCTCGGCATATGCAGTTATAAAAGAAAACAAAGCGATAAAAACCGTCACAAATACTGCAACACCTGTTTTAAAAATCCTTGTATCAAACATTCTGATTCCTCATAACATTTTATAATTCGACTTTGCCTTCAATTCTAACATATTATTGCTCACTTTGCAACACCTTTGCCAAAGCCTTGCCTAACAATTCGCCCGAATATTTTGCCTCGTCAAGCGAGTTTGCATCTGTGCCGACTTCAATAAGCAGAGAGCCTGTGTTTACATTCATATTATACACAAAGTTGCCGAAGCTAAGCGGTCTTGTCATACCGGGGAACATTGTTTCTGCCGTTTTCTGCAAGCGAAGAGCAAAGCGCAGATTGTAGTTCCAATCGGGAAAATCAAGTGAACCGTCACTGTCGTAGCCTGCCATTATCATAATTTGCGCTGCTTTTTTGCCGTTGTACTCAAAGGTCGGCTTTATCTTGCCGTTTTCTTCTGTACCGATTGAATCTCGGTGAATATCAAGCACTACCTTTATGTTCGGGTATTTTTTGATGTATTTTTCTATTGTATCATAGCTTCTGTAGTATGCTCCGCTGTAGCTTGGACTATCGTGTATTTCTGTAGCGTGTACTGCACCTATGCCTGCATTTTTGAGCTGCTTTACAATCTGCTCGCCTACACTGCAAACGTTTTTTTCCTTGTTTTCTGTTCGGGGGTAAAACGCCTCTTCATAATAGCCGTTATCGTCAGTCATATATGATTCGCACGTGTGCGTGTGCATAACAAGCACCTGAACCTGTCTTGATGAGTCAATCTCAAAGCCGAGCGGCTCGTCAAGGAGCTTGCCTATATCAAGTGCGTAGCCTGTTTTGTTTTTGACATAGAAGTTTTCAAACTGTGTGCCGCCTGCGCCATACTGCGTTTCGATTATTTTGTGCTTTTTTAGGGTGCTTTTATCTGCTTGTTCTGTTTTAGTTTCTGCGTTTGTTGTCTGCTCGGGCGGTGCTGTCGCATTTGTTTGTGACGGATTTTTTGTACTGCCTGATGTATTGTCAGATTTTTTCTCTGCATAAAAGTCTGCGTCTGACATTGTAAGCGATGCTGCGGCTAAAATTGCTTTTTGCTCTGCACCCTCTATCTGTGGCAAACGCACAAATGTGCTTATAACCGCAAGGCAGACAAGGCACAAGGAGCTGATGCAAACCAAAATATTTTTTCTGCTTCTGTTTAATTTCAAAAAATCACCGCCCAAATTTTCACCTTATAAATCGTATGCAAGGACGCTCCTTTTAATACTCATAATAAGGATAAAAGCTGTGAAATATCAAAATCCTTGTGAAGTGCGCAGTTAAGCGACATTGAGATAAGCTTTGACGCTCTGTCGATTAAAAGGTCGATTTCCTTAGGAGTAACAACCATTGCCCTGCCCTTGGGCGTTACTCTTGACAAAAGCTCACTGCTCTGTTTTTCGCTTTCAACGGTGAGCAAATCAAGTGCTAACGTTGAAGCGTCAACTACTGTCGGAACGCCTATTGCTACTACGGGTACGCCCATAGTATCTGCGTTAATTTTTGTTCTGTGATTGCCTACTCCTGCACCGGGGGAAATGCCTGTGTCTGAAATCTGAAGCGTACAGCCTAATCTTTCAAGATGTCTTGACGCAAGCGCATCAATGGCAACTATGGCTGTGGGGCGGATTTTTCTGACAACGCTCTCTATATATTCGCCTGTTTCTATGCCTGTCTGTCCTGTCACACCTGTTGTTAAAACTGCAACAGGTCGCAATTTGTCAAGTCCTGTGCTTCTTGCTATCTCGCCCGAAATATGACGTGTTGCAAGTATCTGCGAGGCGGTTTTTGGACCTAACGCGTCAGGCGTAATTTTCACGTTGCCAAGCCCTACTACAAGCACAAGTCCGTTTACAGGCAGTAGCCTGCGTATTTCCTTGCCCACCGCAACAAGCCTTTTGTCCGTTTCACGAAAATCATCCGTAAGCGGCGGCAGCTCTATTGTGATATACGTACCCCTCTCCTTGTGCAAAAGCTGTCCTGCTCTGGCTGTTTTAACAACGAGCTTTTCGATTTCTATGCCGTCCTTTTTCTCTGATGAATAGTCAACTCCTGCCAAGTCCTCACCGACAATTTCACGAGCCTCTACGGCTAAGTCAGTACGCAGCTGCATAACAAAACTCCTTTACATATAAAAGCATACGTTTATTATGCAGATTTAAAGCGTATATATACCGCAAATATTAACATTACCTTTACACCGCCACAGATAAATGGTATAATAAAACAAACTTTATATACAGAGGTTTATAAAAATATGAAGCTGAAAAAAATATCTGCAATACTGCTTACATTCCTCACAATTACTTCTTCTGCCGCAACTGCCAATGCCGCAGTAATCGGCAAAAACGGTCAGATAAACGCTTACAGCTCAACAGGCTATAACAGTTTAGCAACAGCTGATGAAGCAGATTTCTCTGCTCTGCCCTCCTATTACAACGGAAAAGAAGAGCTTAATCTGTATCCGCCAAGGGTTCAGAAATACAACGCCTGCTGGGCATACGCCGGAACAGCCGCCTTTGAAGCAAAGCTTGCCAAAAGCTCAATAACAGCCGAGCGTCAGTCAGAAACATTTATAAATTACTTTGGCACACCCGAAAGCGACAATACAGGCTGGATACGCTCCTATACCGACAGCGGATATTCGTATATTACAGTCGGCGCTTTCACCTCGTGGTCTGCGCCGCTTTTCGAAGAGCAGTTTCCGCTTGATACGCAGTACAATGGATTTAGAAATCTGACAAAAGATCTTTATCCGTCATACGGTGCAACGGCGATTGAATACCTTGACGGTACAGACAGAGATGATGTTAAAAGAGCGATAATAAGGGACGGTGCCGTTGTAGCCTCTTTTTCAAGCTTAGGCATATATTACAGCGGTGACAACACAAGCTACTGCTTTCCGAAAAGCTCGCCCTCAAATGAGATCAACGGTCACACAATCGCACTTGTCGGCTGGGACGACAGCTATTCAAGAGAAAACTTTTCGTACCCTCCCGAAAACGACGGAGCGTTCCTTGTTAAAAACAGCTGGGGAGTAAACAATTCCTTAGGCGGTTATTTCTGGATTTCATATGAGGACAAATACCTGTTTGACCCGATGTTCGGCTACGGCTATTCTGTCAGAGATTTCGAGGCTATTGACGAAAAAGACAATATATACCAAAACGAAATTTACGGCGCAACATATGAATACACACCGCACTTTCAAGAGGGAGAAATAACATATATTTCTCAGTTTGATTTCAAAAAAGGCTATACAAATCTTGATAAAATCGTATTTGAAACGCTCTCAAGCGGTCTGCCCTATACTGTTTATTTTATTCCTGTTGAAGACGGTATGCCGACATCAGATACAAGTAAATGGACAGAGCTTTACAGTGATGTAACCGATTACAGCGGATATATCTGCGCTGATATTGACGATTATACCGTTAAAGAGGGCAAAGGTGCTGTCGGCATAAAGATGACAAAAACAAGCGGTGAAAGCACGGCTCTGCCACAAATCGGAGTATGCGAATGGCTTACCCAGCTTAGTCCCGATAATTTTATTTTCCGCAACAAGGCAGAGTACGGCAAGTGCTTTATTTCGTATAACGGCACAATGACCGACCTTATGGACGACTACAAAAATAAAAATGACACAATAGGCGGAACGTTTGTTATTAAAGCAATAGCCGATACGGGCGACAGCTTTGTTCAGATAATCGGCGATACAGACCTCGATATAAAGCTGTCGATAAAGGACGTAACGCTTATTCAAAAATATCTGGCTAATATAGAAGAATTGACAAGACTGCAAAAGAAAAATGCCGATTTTAACAAAAATGATAAAATCGACATTACAGACGCTACCTCAATTCAAAGAAGTATAGCAAATTCAATTTAGTTTTTTATTTAATATCCGTCACACTATATCCCTGATTGGTAACTGCAAGTTTCAGCGTTTCATCGGGGATTTCTTTTTGCATTGTAACAACGGCAGTACCTGTTTTGTGGCTTACCTCTGCCTTTGTTACACCGTCAATCGCTTCAAGAGCGTTTTTTGTGTGCATCTCGCAGTGCATACACATCATACCCTCAATTTTCAATGTTTTTTCCATAGTCCTTTTCTCCTTTTCTGTATTGATTTTTGAATTATTTTTATGAGTATCCTTTGAATTGCGGATTTTAAACAGGTTAAGACGAAGTGCGTTTGTGACTACGCTGAAGCTCGACATGCTCATTGCCGCCGCCGCAAACATCGGATTTAACTGCCAGCCGAAAAGTGATATAAACGCACCTGCCGCCAAAGGAATACCGATAATGTTGTAAATAAACGCCCAGAACAGGTTTTCGTGAATGTTTTTAAGTGTTGCTTTGCTAAGACGGATTGCCGCCGGTACATCACTTAGCGAGCTTCTCATCAGCACTACGTCTGCCGCATCAATCGCAACATCAGAGCCTGCTCCTATAGCTATGCCGATATCGGCACTTGTTAATGCCAAAGCGTCATTTACGCCGTCACCGACCATTATAACCTTTCCCTGTTGCTTTAGTTTGCGGATAACGCTTTCTTTTCCGTCGGGAAGAACGCCGGCTATTACCTCATCTACGCCCGACCTTTTGCCGATTACATTTGCCGTTAGTTCGTTATCGCCTGTCAGCATTACAACACGAATGCCCATTTTCTGCATTTCCCTGATTGCCTGAGGACTGTCGTGCTTTACGGTATCTGCTACGGCTATTATACCGCAAAGCTCCTTGTCACGAGCAAAAAACAAAGGTGTTTTTCCGTCCTTTGTAAGTGCTTCAAACCTTTTCTTTACATCATCGGTGACAAAAACCTTTTCGCTTATAAATTTATAACTGCCTGCATATAAAGCCTTGCCGTCAAGAGTGGCTGTCAGTCCGTTGCCGGGCATCGACTTAAAGCTTTCAACCTCATCTGCAGTAAGTGCGTATTCCTCTGCTTTTTTATTGACTGCACGTGCCAAGGGATGCTCGCTCTTTTTTTCAAGCGAATAGGCTGTCTGCAACAGCTCTCTTTCGCTTGATGAGCTTATCGGGATAATATCGGTAACCTCGGGCTTTCCCTGTGTTATTGTTCCTGTTTTGTCGAGGGCGACAATCTTTGCTTTTCCTGTTTCCTCCAGAGCTTCGGCAGTTTTAAACAGAATTGAGTTTTTCGCACCCATTCCGTTGCCGACCATAATTGCAACAGGTGTGGCTAGACCGAGCGCACAGGGACAGCTGATTACCAATACCGAGATACCTCTTGCCAGCGCAAAGCCGAACGTCTGCCCTATGACAAGCCATACGATAGTTGTAATTACGGCAATAGCGATAACAACAGGCACAAACACACCCGACACCTTATCTGCAACCTTTGCAATCGGCGCTTTAGTTGCGGCAACATCGCTTACCATCTGTATAATTTGCGAAAGCGTGGTATCCTCGCCTACTCTTGTAGCTTCACAGCGGATAAAGCCTGACTGATTGAGTGTTCCTGCAAAGACCTTGCTCCCCACAGACTTATCGACAGGAATACTTTCTCCCGTTAAGGACGATTCATCTACTGCGCTGTTTCCGTCAATAACCGTTGCATCAACAGGAATACTTTCGCCCGGTCGCACGACAAAAATATCGCCCTTTGCTACCTGTTCAACAGGAACAGCGATTTCTTCGCCGTCACGCAGTAGTACGGCTGTTTTCGGCGACAGCTTTATAAGGCTTTTAAGCGCATTGGTAGTTTTGCCCTTTGAGTATGCTTCAAGCATTTTTCCCAGAGTGATAAGCGCAAGTATCATTCCGGCTGATTCAAAGTAAAGCTCGTGCATATACGACATAACAGCGTCTGCGTTACCCTTTAGCTGTGCGTCTGTCATAGCAAACAGCGCAAACGTACTGTAGCAAAACGCCGCCGCTGAACCTAACGCAACGAGGGTATCCATATTGGGAGAACGATGCAGCAAGCCTTTAAAGCCGCTGACAAAGAATTTCTGATTGATAACCATAATTACAGCTGTCAGAAGTAGCTGTAAAAGTCCCATTGCTATATGATTGTTTTCAAAAAATGCAGGAAGCGGAAAGCCCCACATCATATATCCCATAGAAACATACATAAGAATAATCAAAAAACCGAGGGACGCAATCAGCCGCTTTTTAAGCAGAGAAATTTCGCTGTCATTTTCAGACAAGGGTGTTGTTTCAGTCTTTTTATCTGCTTTTTTAGGCACTGCGCTGTAGCCTGCCTTTTTTACCGCTTCCACAATATCCTCGGATCGGGCAGTTCCCTCTACTCCCATAGAATTTGTCAGCAGGCTGACAGAGCAGGAGGTTACTCCCTTTACACCTGTTACCGCCTTTTCCACTCTGGCGGTACAAGCGGCACAGCTCATACCTGTTACTGTATATTGCTCCATAACGAAATTTTCAGTCTCCTTTATTTCATCAGCTTTTGCAAGGTAGTGAGTAATTCGTCAATTACCTCATCCTTGCCCTCTTTTATATCTCTTGCAACGCACCCTCTTATATGATTTGCAAGAAGCTCTCTGTTAAACGCATTAACAGCCGCATTAACGGCGGCAGACTGAACTAAGATGTCGGCGCAGTAAGCGTCATTTTCAACCATTTTGCGAATACCCCGAATCTGCCCCTCTATCCTGTTAAGGCGGTGAATAAGCTTTTTTTGTTCATCATCTGAGCGTTCTGTAGTCTTTTTACAGCATCCGCACAGCTTTTTATCAGACATAGCACTGCTCCCCTTCGCACATTTTTATCATCATTATTATATACCCGTAGGGGGTATATGTCAATAAAATTCAAAAATTATTTTTAGTTTTACCGACGGAAGAAAAATTTATCATCTTTTTCTTAAAAATGTTGAAAAGGTTACCGAATAAATTTATAATATACCTAATAAGCAGAGTAAATCTATTTTTGAATGAAGGTGGTCTATCTTGTATAAAAAAGCAAAGGCTGAAATCTTTAATATTATTGAACCGGGCAACGGCATTACCAGCAGGATATTTAACTTAACGATAGTTATACTGATACTTCTGACTTCTGCCACCGTAGTTGCAAACACCTTTGATATCCCGTTTCATTTGAAAATTATATTCAGCAAAATCGAGCTTGTTTCTATAATTATATTTACGGTTGAATATCTCTTAAGAGTATGGACTGCCGATCTGCTCTACCCTGAGCTTTCACCGATAAAAGCAAGGCTTAAATATATCTTTTCTTTTATGGCGCTGATTGATTTTTTTGCTATTTTACCGTTTTATCTGCTGTTCTTCGTCAAAATCGATTTACGTGCATTACGTGCTCTGCGCGCGATAAGGCTGTTAAGAATTTTTAAATTAAACAGATATACAACTGCATTAAGCACTATTGCTCAGGTATTCAAAAACAAAGCAAGTCAGATTATTTCTTCAATGCTTGTTGTGGGATTACTGATGATAATAGCGTCGGTGCTTATGTTCAACATTGAGAATGCGGCACAGCCCGATAAATTTTCAAACGCCTTTGACGCTCTGTGGTGGGCAATCGCAACCATTACAACAGTCGGATACGGCGATGTTTACCCGATAACTGTCGCCGGCAAGCTGCTCGGTATTGTTATTGCACTTATGGGTATCGGAATGGTAGCAGTTCCGACAGGTATAATTACCGCAGGCTTTTCAGAGGTATTTGACAAGAAAAAATCAGGCGGTGACGAAAAGAAATACTGTCCGTATTGCGGTCATAAAATTGACAGGCAGTAAATAAAAAATGAAGTCATATACAGCACCGCACTGCATATTCCTGCGTGTATATACTGCTCTTTGTTAAGAGAAGCGATTTTTGTCTTAAGACAATACAAATATATCATACACCAACAAAATAACTTTACAAAGGAGAATCACTATGCTGAAAGAAGGTCAAAAAGCGCCAAGCTTTAAACTACAGGATAAAAACGGAAAAGAAGTTTCTTTGTCGGATTTCCTCGGCAAAAAGATAGTTTTGTATTTTTATCCAAAGGATAATACACCCGGCTGTACCAGACAAGCCTGTGCGTTTGCCGCACTTTACAAGGAATTTCAGGACAGGAACATCGAGGTAATCGGCATCAGCAAGGACAGCGTTGCTTCGCACGTAAGATTTGCCGAAAAGCACTCTCTGCCGTTTGTGCTTCTTTCCGACCCCGAGCTGCTCGCAATTAAAGCATACGAGGTATGGCAGGAAAAAAAGCTGTACGGCAAGGTCAGTATGGGTGTAGTCCGTACTACCTTTATCATTGATGAGCAAGGAAATATTGAAAGGATTTTTCCGAAGGTTAAGCCTGATACAAACGCAGAGGAAATATTATCACAGCTGTAATACTAATCCCTGATAAAAAGTAGACTTATATTTGCGAGGATAATCTTTGCAAGACAAGGCTGACGCCTTGCAAGGACGACAACGAAGTATTGCAGAAATTAGACCGCAAAGATTGTCTGATTTTTATTAGGTATTAGTATAAAACGAGCATAGCATATTTTTGACATTTAAAAGACATATAAACAACCGCCGAGGACTTGAGCCTTCGGCGGTTGTTTTCTGTTTTATTTGACGGGCAAAAATTTTACCGTAAAGGTTGTACCTGTTTGTTCGTCGCTTTTCACGCTGATTTTGCCGCCGAGCGTTTTCACAATGTTTTTGGCAATCGAAAGACCAAGTCCGAAGCCGCCCGATGTTCTTGACTTTTCGGCACGGTAAAAGCGGTCAAAGATATGCTCTATATCATCGGCAGAAATGACGTTACCTCTGTTGTTCACAGAAAAGCATATACGCTCTCTTATCTTTTCAAGCCTTATAGTAACAACAGAAGCTTGCTCTGCGTATTTTACGGCGTTGTCAATAAGTATGTGCGACAGCTGAGTGAACAGTGTGGGACTGCTTTTTGCTGTAATATCCTTTTGAATAATGCGTTCAATGGTTATTTCCTTTTCATAGGCAATCGGTTCAAAATTCAGTGCCGTTGCTTCAATCAGCTCGCTTACGTTTACTTCTCTCAGCTCGGGAGGCTTGCTGTCTGCGTCTGATTTTGCAAGAAAAAGCATCTGATCAATCAGCCTTTTCATATGGTGTGCCTCTTCTTCTGTGCTTTGAAGCCACTTCATTTCCTCCTGCACAGTTGAGGACTTGTGAGCCATTACTATGTTGTTGTTTGCAAGTATAACGGTAAGCGGAGTTTTAAGCTCGTGAGAGGCGTCTGCCACAAAATGCTTTTGCTTTTCCCACGCGGCTTTAACAGGGTTCACAGCAATACCCGACAGCGCAAGGCTTATAAAAAATACAACCAGAAGTCCGGCTGCAAAAAGTCCTGTGCAAACGGCTAAGGTACTCCAAAGATTAGAGTAAACGCCTGAGCTGTCGGCAAAAATTACGGTAATTGTTTCTGCTTTCTCTTCTTTTGCAAACATCAGATCGTATTTTCCTATTTCGCCTGCCCTATTGCCTTGTGCAACGGCGATTTTTACTGCCTGTTCAAGTGAATATCCGTCAATTTTTGCATTGTGCATATCGGTGCTAAGTATTTCTGCGTTGTAGTCAGCCGTTACCGATATGTACGAATTAAGGCGCATCGGCTGATTACCGTGCTTTTTTCCTCCGAACATATCGGGCGGCAGCTTATCGTTTGGCCCCTTGTCAAGCACCTGAATAAGTGCGTGTTCAAGGTTTGTTCTTTCTGTTGTGTAGCTGTTGATACATACGGCGGCAAAAATCAGCAAAAGCACTGTTCCTACGAGCAGAACATTTACAAGAATTATATTTTTTTGCAGTCGTTTTATCATACTGATTTCTCCAATCTGTAGCCGAGCTTTTTAACAGATTTTATTTCCGCTTCTGAATTTATAAAGCTGAGCTTTCGCCTTAAAAAGGATATGTACGCCTCTACATTGTTAGAGCCTGCGTCAGAATCATATCCCCAGACCTTTGTGATTATCTCGTCCTTTGAAATTATAACAGAGGGCTTTGACAAAAACAGCTTTAAAAGCTCCGCTTCTTTAAAATTCAGATGCACTGACTTAGCTCCCTTTGACAGCTGATTTGTCGAAGCGTCAAAATCGAAATCGTCAAACTGAAGCTTATCGAGCATAACCTCGCCTTTTCTGCGTGTGAGCGCCTTAATTCTTGCCAAAAGCTCCTCCGGTGCAAACGGCTTTGTCATATAATCGTCAGCACCGCAGTTAAGTCCTCCCACCTTGTCGGCTATTGTATCCTTGGCGGTGAGCATAAGTATAGGTGTGCTGATTTTATTCTGCCTTAATTCAAGCGCAACCCCAAAGCCGTCCTTGTATGGGAGCATAACGTCAAGAATGATAAGGTCATAAATTCCTGATTTTCCGTAAAGAAAGCCGTCGTTTCCGTCATAAACCACATCAGCCATATATTTCTGCTCAAGGATAATCTGCCTGAGTGCGTCTGCAAGTCTTTTTTCGTCCTCAACAATAAGTATCTGCATAAGCTAAGCCTCTTTTCAAATTTACCGTTTATCCCTTTAGCCCTACTGTGATTTGATAATTGACAGTGAAAAATTTTGGTCGGTAGGTATTTAAATCGGCGGCAAAGCCGCCCACCTTAATTTTCAACTTTCAATTTTCAATTCTCCATTTGCTAATTATTATATCAATTCTGATTTTATATCTCAAGTCTTAAAAAATGCTGAAACTGTTTTTTATACTTTTTTTAAGGTTACCGCTTTATAATACAAGCAAAGAATAAATTTAGAAGGAGCAAAGCAGTATGGCTAAGACGATTTTTGAACGTACGGAAAAAAAGTATGTAATCACCATAGCTCAGATGAACAGTCTTAAAAATCTTATTTCAGATAAAATTAAGCCTGACGAGTACTGCAAAAGCACCGTAAACAGCATTTACTTTGATACCGACAATTACAGGCTTATAAGAAATTCAATAGAAAAGCCTGTTTACAAAGAAAAGCTGCGGCTTAGAAGCTACGGCGTACCCGATGATAATTCAACTGTATTTTTAGAGCTTAAAAAGAAGTACAAGGGCGTTGTATATAAACGCAGAAGAAAAATGAAATATAAGGACGCAATTAACTATTTACGCACCGGTGTTCTGCCTGACAATTCACAGATTATGCGTGAAATTGACTATGCGATGAGCTATTACAAGGATTTAAGTCCTAAAATGTTCATCGCCTATGACAGGCTTGCATTTGTGGGAACAGATAACAAGGATTTGCGGATAACGTTTGACACAAACCTGCGTTTTCGCACAGATAACCTGACACTTAAAAGCGGAAGCTATGGCGAGAGCATTATAGATAAAAGCTACTGCATAATGGAAATTAAATCTCTCGGTGCAATACCGCTGTGGCTTTGCAAGGCGCTTGACACGCTTAAAATCTACCCCTCTTCATTTTCAAAATACGGTACTGCCTACACCATTGTAACAAAAAGAAATCTACATAAAAACGGAGGAAAAAGCTGTGCTTGATTCAATATTCAACCCTATTTACACATCTGATTTTAATTTCACATCATACATTTTTTGTACTCTTACATCTATTGTGCTCGGACTTATAATTGCCGCTGCATCAGGCTATAAAAATAAGCAAAGCAAAAGCTTTACTTTATCGCTTATATTACTGCCTGCAATAGTGCAGACAGTTATTATGCTTGTAAACGGCAGTGTCGGCACAGGTATTGCAGTTATGGGTGCTTTTTCGCTTGTGCGTTTTCGCAGTGTTCCCGGTTCAGCAAAGGAAATCGTCAGCATTTTCCTTGCAATGGCAACAGGACTTGCAACGGCAGTGGGTTATGTGTTCTTGGCTGTTGTGTTTGTCGTGATAATCTGCATTGTTATGGTACTGTCAACTCTTATCGGCAAGGGCGAAAAGGACGATTTGTGCCGTGAGCTTCGCATAACAATTCCCGAGGATTTAAACTATGCTCACTGCTTTGATGATTTGTTCCAAAAATACACGCAAAGCACAAGGCTTGTTACCGTAAAAACTACAAATATGGGCAGTCTTTATAAGCTGATTTATGACATCAAACTTAAAAATGACGACAGCACACAAGCATTTATAGATGATTTAAGATGCAGAAACGGCAACCTTGAAATTTCAATAGCTGTTCGTTCTGCATCCGAAGGTACACTTTAACGGAGGTTTTAGTATGAAAAGAATATATGCCTTAATACTGTGCGCAGTGCTTGCATTCACCTTTACCGCCTGCTCACAGGAAAACACATCAACGAACAATACGCAAAAAACAGAATCAACAGAAAGCACTGCCGCTCAGACAACAGAGCAGACAACGACTAAAACAGCCGCAACAGCAACAACGCTTAAAGACGGCGGCTACGATTTATCCTTTTCAAAGCGTGACTGCGATTACTCCTATGACGAAAACGGTTGCAAAATAACATTTTCCGAAAGCACTGTCAAAGCAGATAACAGCAGTGCAATTACCGTAAACGGCACAGACGTAACTATAAAAACTGAGGGTACGTATATTATAAGCGGAAGCTGTAAAAACGGCTCGATAACTGTTGAGGCTGACGACAACGCAAAGCTTCAGCTTGTATTTAACGGACTAGATTTAACGAGTACGCAGTCGCCTTTAGTGATTAAAAGCGGCGACAAGATATTTATCACATTGGCTGAAGGCAGTGAAAATTCACTTTCAGACGGCAGCTCCTACAGCTTAACGATTGACGATTCAAACGTTGACGGTTCTGTTTTCAGTAAATCTGACGTTACAATAAACGGCAACGGCAGTCTTACCGTCAACGGCAATTACAAGCACGGCATAGTTTCAAAGAACGACCTTGTTATTGTAGGAGCAACCGTTAATGTAAACTCAACAAGCACAGGAATTGACGGCAAGGACTGTGTTAAGCTAAAGGACGCTGACATCATAGTTACATCAGGCAGTGACGCAATCCGTTCAACAAATACAGAGGAAACAGATACAAGAGGCTTTGTGTATATTGACGGCGGCAGCTACAGCCTTACAAGCTCAAATGACGGTATTCAATCAGCTTCAATGCTCAGAGTTGACAGCGGAGCATTTGACATTACATCGGGCGGCGGCAGTGAAAACGCAAAAGCTCACTACAACGAGCCTATGGGCAGAGGAATGCAGATGTTCTCTTCTTCCTCTGATACCGAGGATTCGGAAAGCACAAAGGCGCTAAAAGCTGCTTTGAGCATCAAAATAAACGGTGGCGAGTTTGACTTAAATTCAAGTGATGACGCACTGCACTCAAACGGCGACATAAGTATTTCAAACGGCACGTTTGCAATATCATCAGGCGACGACGGCTTACACGCAGATAATTCACTTACAATAGACGGCGGTACTATTGATATTGCCGAAAGCTACGAGGGCATTGAGGGAGGACAAATCACCGTAAACGGCGGTAAAATAGCACTTGTTTCAAGCGATGACGGCTTTAACGTTGCAGGCGGAAATGATGAAATGGTTCGGCAGGATCCTTTTTCAGCAGACAGCAGTAAAATGCTTACGATAAACGGCGGTTATATTTTTGTGAATGCGTCAGGCGACGGACTTGATTCTAACGGCTCACTCACCGTTACAGGCGGTACGGTGCTTGTCAGCGGCCCTGAAAACAGCGGTAACGGTGCGCTCGACTACGACGGCTCATCAAAAATCACAGGCGGTACGCTAATAGCACTCGGCAGCAGCGGTATGGCACAGTCAATTACAGGTGACGGTCAGTGCTCAATTATGACTGATATTTCATCTCAAGGCGGCAACACCTCGCTTGCACTTTGCGACAGCAGTGGCAACGTGATAGCTTCATTCACACCGCCAAAGCAGTATTCAAATGTTGTTGTTTCAGCTCCTGCAATCAAAACAGGTGAAAGCTACAGTATTGTCTGCGGCGGCACAGTAAGCGGTGCTGACGAAAACGGATTTGCACAAAGCACATCAGTAAACGGCGGTACAACGGTAACAGAAATAACTATGACTGAGGAAAACTACAGCTCGGGCGGCTCGTTCGGAGGAGGACCCGGAGGTATGGGTCACAGACCGAGAATGTGGTACTAAAGCAAGACGAATAATAAAGGGCAATACCGCACTTTTGAATTCTGCGGTATTGCCTTATTTTAGTTTATATTCGTCCTGCTTATTTTATGATTTTTAAGGTCTGATACTCAAAGCACCGTTTCAACTGCGTCTGATTTTTGCGTACTCTTCTATTATACCCTCAAGCGTTACCCCGCTGTTATATAAATCAAGCATATGCTTCGCTGGATTTGTCCGAGAGCTTATCCTGTCATAAAGGGGTTTAAGCAGCTTTTCTTCACCCTGACTGCGGCTTACAAGTCCGTCACAGGCAAGGTCAACAATCTGCTTAGCAAGACTGTAAAGCTTGTCCGTATCAATAAATTCAGGCAGGTCACGTCTTATCAACAGCTTTCTTAATTCACCCGAGGTGTACCTGTGACGCACTCGAAAAAGTGCCGTATTCGGGGTAACGGTGAAAATGCATCGTCGTCAGTGTCTGTTACTAAAAATTCAAAATGAGCTATAAAGCTGTTTGTCACCTTGTGGATAAGCGCAAAATCTACTGCGTTCTTTGATAAATTCACAACAGGAATTTCAATCTCAACGCCGATGTATTTCGGACGTTCGGGTTTTGTAAGCTCTATATAACGGTTGTGTAATTGTTGTCTGATAAGCTGACGCTCCATAGCGTTCTCCTTACAAATCCGAGAAAATCCGGTACAGATATTTCAGAGATTCTTCATTGTCAAAATATTCGTTTTTATGTTTTGTACCGCTGAATTCAAGCACACCGTCCTTATAAGCAAGGTGTGTTCATCGGCAGTTTTTTCCAGCCATCGCTTGACAGCGGAAGAGTTAAAAAAACAACTCCGTTATCATTTTCAAAATAATGCAAAGAGTCGGCGTAATTTGTGTGAGCGTACATATATGCGCCGTCAAAAATCAGCAGATTAAGCTTATTCTCTCTTGACATATCCGTAACAATGCTGTCAAGAAGTAAAAATCTTTCGCTTGCACCGAGAGGGCGGTTCTTCTCTTTTTGTGCGTTGTTTATCTGATGAACTATATACAAAAGTATTCTTTCACTGTCGGTATCGCCCTTTTGCTCTTTCAAAAATCTGCAAAGCGGCGGAAAGTCAAAAATTGCGCCGTTGTGAATAAGCGTCCACCGCCGTTTGAAATTATCAGTTTTTGTATACGGATGGCAGTTTCTGTATTCAATATTGCCGATTGTTGCGTAGCGGATATGGGCAAGAGCTGATTTACTGATTATCGGTTGGGTTAAACGCTCGCTTAAATAACGGCTTTTTGTTGCCTGAAGCGGCTCTTTTTCAATGTTTATGCTGTTTTCGTCTGCTAAGGCAAGTCCCCAGCCGTGATGGTGATTGACGCTGTGACTGTAAAAAGCTTTGAGCAGCTCGTTTATACTTGCCTCTTTGTCATAGCTTACTCCAAAAATTTCACACATTTAAGTCACCCCTGTCTGCATATTTCTGTGAAAGCCGAATGCCTTTTTCTACGTAATTTTCGCTGTAGTAATTTCTGATTATCTGAGCATAGCGTTTGCCACTGTCTATAATCTTATTTTTCTGATAATCAATAATGCTTACTGCGCTTTTTTGATTGTACTATTCAAAAAACCTCTGCATATCGCAAAGCACCTTAAAGGCGGCTGATTTTACCGATATTTTTTCGCCGCCAAGGTCGATATATGTGTTTTCATCATCAAACTTAGCCGCCTGCTTTACATTTTTTACGGCTGATATCTGTTCGTTTTCTGAAAAGTCTTCGTCATCAAGTGAAGAAAGGTAGAGTATCAGCATATGCAGAAAATCCATATCCTCTCTGAAAATACCGACAGGTGAAAGCGGATTTAAGTCAAGCATACGAAGTTCAATGTGATTTACTCCTGTTTTTTCAAGATTTTCTATTGAATTTTCGCCACACGGTTTTAATCGTATCGGGTAATAAAGCTCTGAGGCAGATTTGAGCAAGCCTTCGTCTATATACCGCACAATGCTGTCAACGTAACCTTTTAGATTTTCATAATTCAAAATCGGCGTAAACTCATTCCAGTAGCCGATCTCACTGCACCTTGCAGAAGAAAACGGAGTTACAACGTCCTTTCCGATTGCACTGTCATCAAAAAACGAACCGTCCATTATCGGACTTGCGGCGGTAAGATATACAATCAGCCAACTGTATTTTGTCATTTTCTTCGCAAGCTCAAGATAGAGATTATTTTTATAATCAAGAAAAGTCTTTTCATTGCTTTCTTTAAAGCCGTACTCTAAAAGCTCGTCAGAAAAAGAAAAATTAAAGTGGAGTCCTGAAAAAAGCATTTTTTTCTTTCCGTATTTTTCTGAAAGGTATTTTCTGTATAACTCCTTACCTTTTAAGTTGCCTTTGAAGCTTGCAATCTGAATATCGCTTTCTCCCTTTACGTAGGGCGGATTTGAAAACAGCCACAAAATTTCACTGTCAGGAGCAAGAGTTTTCAATTTTTTTACAACGGTGTTGTGCAGTTCTGAAAGCTGATTATAAACTGATATTGTGCTGTCAAATACATCGGTGACAATTTCAACCTGATTTTCGCAAAAATCTCTGTTAAAATGCTTATTGCTTTCAAAGGGGTGCGCTGTGTGAGAAAGAAAGCCGTCTTTTGTTACCCTCAGGCTCTCTTTTCAATACCGAAGCTTGCTTTATACATATTTTTACTGATATTTTCATCATCAAAATTAAATGCCATATTTATTCATCTCTAATCAGTTTATAATACTACATAATATGAAAATAATTCTTAGTTTCTGACTAATTGAGTAATATTTGTTCGTCCGTATCTATTCATATTTGTCCTATCATTTTAGTAGTATTTTAGACCGAACAATTACTTTTGTCAAGCAGAAATGGATATTATTGCAGATATACTGCATTTCTTTTCGGTTCTTTTTCAAAAGTTGGAGGTTACGCGTAGGCTCCCTTGTGTAAAGGGAAATTCCCCTATCTGGGGAAATGTCAGCTTCGGTGACAAAAGGGTTCCCACTTTCGGAGAAAGCTGTCAAAACTTTAGTTTTTGACTGATGGATTCTTCTTTTCGCAGAAAAGCTGTCGGCACGGTCGATAATATAATGCAAAGTTTGCGCCTTGATTAAAACTTTTTATTATATCGTGACCTTTGTTGATTACCCACAACTCCTCCGTCAAAGCCTTAGGCTTTGACACCTCCCCTTACACAGGGGAGGCTTTCTGTATCAACAAAATAAATTGAAACCCCAACTTTTGAATAAGAACCTTCTTCTTTCGTGTTTGCACCAACTATTTACTAAGAAACGGATATAACAAATCCCCCCTCTATTGAGGGGGGATGGTTTTACTATACTAACCGATTAAGTAACTCAATGAAGAATACCGTAATCTGTTAAAAGCTTTTAATTAGCCCTGAACTCTTCTGCGAACAAGGAACATAACGCCTGCAGCAGCAACGAGGATTGAAAGGAGAACTACTGCTGTAGCAGCGTCACCAGTCTGAACTGCGCCGTTTGAAGGACCTTCTGTACCAGGTGTGTTCGGAGTTGTTGTCGGAGCTACTGTTGTAGGCTCGTCAGGAGTTGCAGGAGCATCTGTAGCAGGAGCATCTGTTGCAGGCTCTGTTACAGGATCTGTTACAGGCTCTTCTGTTGTTGGCTCTGTTGTAGGCTCTGTTGTGTGTGGGCAATCTACAACTGCAACTGACTCGTTGAAGCTGTACTCTGATACCATAACACCGTCAGCAGCATATACTGTATCGTTTACAGAGTTCATCTCTTCGATTACTGTCCAAACATCTGTTGTGCCGCCAGCGATAACCTTGAAGTTTAATGTAACGAGTACGCCCTCTGTTGTGAAGTCGATACCCTTAAGCTTAGAATCGTTGAACTTAACCATACCGTCTAAGTCCTCGTTGTAAACAACGTCAGGATCTACAGGGAATGCAACCTCTGTATCTAATGGCTTAACAAGCTCAAGGATTGAGCTGTCATAATTTGTTGTAGCCTGGAAGTTTACGAGCTTCTCAGCAGCCTGTAATGTAACTGTGTAGCTGATTGTGTCGCCAACGTGTGCTGTTACACCGTTGATAACTGCATCCTGAGATACAGGAGGCTCAGCTGTTGTAGGCTCTGTTGTAGGCTCTGCAACTGTTGTTGGCTCTGTTGTAGGCTCTGCAACTGTTGTTGGCTCTGTTGTAGGCTCTGCAACTG
>JBJEQF010000033.1:62237-89251 GCA_051881615.1 Acutalibacteraceae bacterium
TTGTAGGCTCTGTTGTAGGAACAACAGGATCTGAAACTACTGTTAATGTAGCAGCCTGTGTGAACTCTGCCTTTACTTCGCCGTCAGCAACATAGCATGTTGTAGCGTTTACTGAGTTCATCTCTTCGAGTGAGCACTTAACCTCTGACTCGCCTTCAGCGATAACTTCAAAGTTAAGTGATACTAATACGCCGCCAGCTGTGAAATCAAAGCCCTTAAGGAATGAACCGTTGAACTTAACAGCGTTTTCAAGGTTTGTGTTCCAAACGAGGTTTTTCTCTGCAAGAACAGGGAATGCTGTAACGTCATCGTTGTCAGCGTCAGAAGACTCTACGAGCTTAAGCTTTGAGCTGTCATATGTGATAACGCCCTGGATGTTCTCGATCTTCTCAGGAACTGTAAGGAGCACTGTGTAGTTAACCTTGTCGCCAACCTTAACTTCTGTGCCGTTTACAGCTGTATTGCCGCTTGGAGCAGCTGTTGTCTCTTCAGGAGCAGCTGTTGTTTCCTCAGGAGCAGCTGTTGTCTCTTCAGGAGCAGCAGTTGTTTCTTCAGGAGCAACTGTTGTTTCTTCAGGAGCAACTGTTGTCTCTTCAGGAGCAGCTGTTGTCTCTTCTGTTGGCTCCTCTGTGCTTGGAACCATCTCGATGTTAGTTACAACTTCGCCTGATTTTGTAGCAAAGTCAAAGCCGTTAACATCAATTGTAAGTGTTACGTCTGATTTCTCTAATACTTCAACAGGAGCGCCTGCCTGACCGTCTAATACACCATCAAAAGTCCAGTTGTAAGCCCAACCGCCGTTGCAAGCAAACTTTCCTTCGTAACCGTCAAAAGCGTCTACGCCCTTGAATGTGATTGACCATACGCCCGGCTCAACCTCTGTCATCTTGTTAGCTTCAAAGCCAGCTTCCCATGCAAGACCGTTGCACCATGTAGATGTATCGTCACCGTTACCAACTACAGAGATGTACTCAAGTACAAATTCGCCTACGCCTGAACCTGATACCTCGATAGCCTTTGACTCGCTGTCGAATGTGATTGTAACGTCACAAGCAGTTATAACGTTTACAGATACGTTCTGACCGTTTTCATCGCCCCAGGCGTTATCCCAGCCAGCACCGTCTGTAACCTTGAAGCCGTAAGCACCGGCAGGAACATCAGCAACTGTTAATGAGTATGTACCGTCGCCGTTGTCTACCATTACTGAACCAAGCTCAGCTGTAGCTTCCCATTCAGCAGCAAGACCGGGAATGTTGCCTGCAACTACATAAGTTTCGCCAGCAGCAGCTGATACGCCTAATGCAGTGCAGAACATTGTTGCAATCATAGCAATAGTTAAGATAATGCTGATTGCTTTTGTGTGTTTCTTGAACATTTTTTGTTTCCTCCTTAAAAAATTATGCTTCATTGAGCGTAACTATTATATAACATATTTTTAGAAAAATCAATACCAAAATCTATATATTTATTAGCATTATTTTTATTTTTTTTGGACTGCTGTCCATATTGTACAAAAGCCGAGTGCTTGTTTTGGTGAATATTACAATACTATGTAATAATTTGTTCATATGTGGCTTTTTGCCTGTTTTATTGATAAAAGCTCACTGTCACAGCTTTTCAGGTGCGGGGTAATCCACGCCGAAGGTGTCTACTGTTACCTTTTTCATAACCTGCTCATCAAGCGGTTTGTCGGAATAGTCTGTGTCGCACTGTGCGATTTCGTCAACTACGTCCATACCCTCAATAACCTTGCCAAACGCCGCATAAGAGCCGTCAAGGTGAGGTGCCGGCTTGTGCATAATAAAGAACTGCGAGCCTGCCGAGTCGGGCATCATTGAGCGAGCCATTGAAAGAACTCCCTCGGTGTGCTTTAGCTCATTAACAAAGCCGTTCTGCATAAACTCACCCTTAATGGAGTAGCCGGGATTACCGCAGCCTGTGCCCTCGGGACAGCCGCCCTGAATCATAAAGCCGTAAATTACACGGTGAAATGTAAGTCCGTCATAAAAACCGCTTTTTACAAGACTTATAAAGTTGTTTACGGTGTTCGGGGCAATCTCGGGGTAAAGCTCTGCCTTAATAACAGCTCCGTTTTCCATTTCGATAGTTACAATAGGGTTTTTACTCATTTTTATCTTCCTTTCAATTATCTGTAATCAAAAAGCAACGCTCCTGAATTTCGGAGCGCTGCAAAATTTGAAATGTTTAAAACAATATTATTTGTTAAAGATTGACATAATGTCATAGAATGTATCGTCATCATCTGCTGTGTCTGTTCTTTTTGCTGACTTATCAGCCTTTTTTTCATCATTTTTAGCAGATTTCTTGTCGGAGTTGAAGCCTGTAGCAATAACTGTTACGCTGATTTCGTCCTCCATATTTTCATCAATAACAGAACCCCAGATAATGTTTGCGTTGTCGTCAGCCTTGTTGGAAATCATTGTTGAAGCAATGTCGATATCCTCAAGGGTTACGTTAGGTGAGCCTGTGATGTTGATAAGAACGCCCTGTGCGCCGTCGATTGCTGTTTCGAGCAAAGGACTTGAGATAGCCATTTCAGCGGCTACAGCTGCCTTATCCTTACCTGTTGCCTTACCGATACCCATATGAGCAAAACCTGCGTCCTTCATTACTGATGTAACGTCTGCAAAGTCAAGGTTTACCATACCCGGTACAAGGATAAGGTCAGAAATACTCTGAACACCCTGTCTTAATACATCATCGGCAACCATAAACGCATTCTGGAGTGTGATGCTCTGGTCTGAAAGGCTCTTAAGTCTTTCGTTAGGCACGCAGATGAGTGAGTCAACGCAGGCTGCAAGCTCTGCAATACCCTGCTCTGCCTGTGCCATACGTCTTTTGCCCTCAAAGGCGAAAGGCTTTGTAACAACGGCAACTGTAAGAATACCCATATCCTTTGCAATTTTTGCTACAACGGGAGCAGCGCCTGTGCCTGTACCGCCGCCCATACCGGCTGTTACAAACACCATATCTGTATCCTTGAGCAGTGCAGCGATCTCCTCTTTGCTTTCCTCTGCTGCTTTTTTGCCGATTTCAGGCATAGAGCCTGCGCCCTTACCTCTTGTCAGCTTTTCGCCGATCTGCATTTTCTGTGAAGCCTTAGAATACTGAAGCACGTGCTCATCTGTATTGATTGCGATAAACTCAACGTTTTTAACATCTGTCTTTACCATTCTGTTCACAGCGTTTCCGCCGCCGCCGCCAACACCTATAACCTTAATAACAGGCAAATAATCATTAAAATCCTTTTCTAATTCAAAAGCCATCAGAACTTCCTCCTTGTATCTTTTCGACATCCTGTCAATTTATTTGCTTTATATACACACTCTAATTTAACATATTTTAAAGCATATATCAACATATTTTTTCATTTTATTTTGATTTTCTGTATTTTGCCATAATTTTTCTGTATTTATGCCTAGTCTATTGTTAAATTATCAGTCAAAGGCTCCCTGCTAATCGCTTAATAATCGTCACCGTCTTCATAATCCTGATATTCTGTGTAGTCCTCGCCGTCTTCATCAGGGTAATCTCCGCCGTTGTAATCTGTCGGGTCACCGTCACCGTCCTCATAATCCTGATAATCTGTATAATCCTCGTCATCCTCATCAGGTAAGGTTTCTTCTTGTGCGGTCGGCTCTGCGGTCGGCTCTGTAGTCGGCGGTGCTGTTGTCGTCGGCACTAATGCTTCTATCGCTTTTTCGTTAAAATATGATTTTTTTGTGGTGTTACAGCTTGATACGTCAAGCTCGCCCTGAATAAGTCCCTGCTTATCGGGGTCAAGATGCTCGTCAATGATTTTCATAGCCGTTCTGATTTTATAGTCAATATCCTCGGGAACGCCTATTTTAATTACAATTCTGTTATCGTAAACAATTTTTACCCTTGCCACGTTTGTCACATCAACTGAGCTTAGCTTTTCAAAGCCGTTTTTCTCTATGCAGTCCATAATATCCTGCAAAATACTAAGCGACAAGGCATCGTTAAACTTAACGTACTCGCCCTCTGCTGTGCTTTTTAGCTCTGAGCCTGACAAAAGCGGAATATTCTTTGGCGGCGACTGTGTTTTTTCAAGTATTCTGCCCTTTGTGCTTATAAGATAATACACATCATTGTACCTTACGGCATATGACGGCTGTGCCTCTTTTATATTGATTGAGATAGTATTCGGTATAACAAAGCCGACATCTGCACTCTCAACGTAAGGGAAATTATCTACAATCAGCTTGGAGGGTGTTTTTTTATCTGTTAAGAAAATATTTTCACCAAGCTCAATTTTGCTTGCCTGTGCTATATCCTCAGTTGAGTATCTTGTATTTCCGTCAACCGTTATCTGCTCTGACTTGAACAGTACGGTAAGCGAAAGTATAACTCCCACAGCAAGCGTTGACGCAAAAATCACTGCGTAGAAAACAATACGTGCCGCCCTTCTTCTTTTTGGAGAGGGAGTGCGTTTGGAAGCCTTTTTGTCGGCTGTTTTCTTGATTTTTTCTCTTTCTCTTTTTATTCTTTCTTTTTCTTCTCTGATTTTTCTGCTTTGCTCGTCATTTCTTCTGCTGACGGGCGGTGCAGGTCTTTTGTTTTTTTGATTGCTTTGAGGGGGCGTCTGATTATTTCTGTTCTGAGTTCTTGCAGTCTGATTTGTTCTGCTTTCAGGCTTAGCAGTTTTACTTTTTTTCTTTTTATTTGATGACAGGTTAGCAGAATTTCTTGCATTCTGCCTTATTACCTCTCTTTTTTCAGACTGCTCAATTTCCGAAAAAATATCCTCGTACATTTAGCCATCCCCTCTCTTTTAATTTCCTTTATTTTATAATTGTATATTTATGTATTCTAAATCTTTTTAACGACTGCGCCTATTGAGTTAAGCACCGTTTCAAAGCTTTCATACCCTCGCTCCAAATATTTCACTCCGTCAAGCTCCGTTGTACCCTCTGCGGCGAGCGAAGCAACAAGAAGCGAAGCCGCACCTCTTAAATCAAGCGCTTCAACAGCGGCTCCCGACAGAGATTTTACTCCCTCGACAACGGCAACCTTGCCCTCTACCTTTATATTAGCACCGAGCCTTGCAAGCTCTCCTACGTGTCTGTATCGGCTTTCAAAAATATTTTCAACAAACACAGACGTGCCGTTTGCAAGACAGGTCATCGCCATAACGGGTGCCTGTGCGTCTGTAGGAAAACCGGGGTACGGCATTGTTCTTACCGTTTTAACAGCCTTCAGCCTGTGCGGCGAGGAAATACTCATATTTGAGTCCTTAACCGATATTTCACAGCCTGCCTCCTCAAAAAACGGAATAACAGCCTCAAGATGTGAAGCAATTATATTTTTAAGCGTTATGTGCGAGCCTGTTATTGCAGCCGCCGACATAAGCGTAGCCGCCACAATTCTGTCGGGAATAATATAGTGCTGACAGCCGTTAAGCTTTTCTGTGCCGTCAATAATTATTGTGCCCTCGCCTGCACCGTATATCTTAGCTCCGCAGGAGTTCAGGTAATCAGCAAGATCGGTAATTTCAGGCTCTCTTGCCGCATTTGTAATTGTAGTTGTTCCCTTTGCCGTCACAGCCGAAATTATAATGTTCTCTGTTGCTCCGACGCTTGGGAAGGACAGCGCGATTTTTGCTCCCTTTAGTCCTGACGGCGCTGTGCAGTCAATAATTCCGTGATGCTCCTCTATTTCTGCTCCCATCTGCTTTAGTGCCTTTAAGTGCAAATCAATAGGACGGGGGCCTATCTCACAGCCGCCCGGAAAAGAAAGCCTTGCTCTTTTCGTTCTCGCAAGAATTGCTCCGAGAAAAATTATTGAGCTTCGCATTTCACGCATCATCGAAACGGGAATATCACTTCTGCTCATACCGTCAGAATTGACAGAAAGGACGTTATCCTGCCTTTTTGCCTTGCAGCCGAGGTAACGCAGAATTTTTATTGAGGTATCTACATCCGACAAATTCGGACAGTTATGCAGAACACTTTCTGAGCCGCACAGAATTGAGGCTGCCAATATAGGCAGTGCGCTGTTTTTTGCACCCTGAACCTCAATATCACCGTAAAGCCGTTTTTTGCCCTCGATAAGTAGCTTTGACACAGAAAACACCCTTTCACAAAATAATCATCGCTTCATATTTTATGAAAAGACGGGCTTTTGCGTTACTTATTGACGGCTTTGCGGTTATCTTTTTTGCAGGATTTTTTTGATTACGGAGTAAATTCTTTCGTTTGCGTCTGTTATCGCCATTTTTTTAGCGTTAGTTTCATATTTTCTGAGCTTTTCGGGACTTTCCAAAAGTGCGTCAACAGCCTGCGTCAGCGCTTCCTCTGTCAGGTCCTTTTCTTCTATCACAGCGGCGGCGCCTGCGTTTACAAGCGCCATAGCGTTATGGTACTGATGATTTTCTGCAACATTCGGTGACGGAATAAGTACCGATGGCTTACCCTGCACCTGCAATTCGCTCAGTGTGATTGCACCTGCTCTGCACACTACCACGTCAGCCGCCGCAAGGCACTTCGGCATATCGTTTATGTATTCTCTTACGTCAAGATTGTCGCAAAGGCTTATGTCTGCTCCCTTTTCCTTAACAAGGTCGGGGAACCACCTGCCGTACTGACCGTATGCGTGAATGTGCTGATATTTTTTATCCTTGCCGCTTCTGGCGATAAGAGCAGCTACTGCTTCGTTTATTTTTCTTGCACCTAAGCTGCCGCCGAACGACAGCACAACAGGGCGGTCGTCAAGGTTCAGCTCTTTTCTTGATGTTACCTTGTCGGCAGAGATAATCTCTTTTCTGACAGGATTGCCTGTTGTTACAAAATTACAATTACTGTCAAAATGTTTTTTTGCGTCCTCTACCGCAAGCATTACAACCCTTGCCGTTTTTGAAAGCATCTTGTTTGTAACGCCGGGATATGCGTTTTGCTCGTGAACAACGGTGGGAATACCCAGCTTTGCGGCTGTTCTTAAAACAGGACCGCTTACGTATCCGCCTGTTCCCACGCAGATATCGGGGTTAAATTTTTTTATAATTTTCTTAGCCTCTCTTGAGGCTGTTACGGCTCTGACAGCCGTTTTTACGTTTTCAAGCATAGCCTTCGGAGTCATTTTTCTTTTAAATCCGCTGATTGTGATGCTTTCAATTTTGAAGCCCTCTCTCGGAACAAGCCGTTGCTCCATACCGCCCTTGTTGCCGATAAACAGAATTTCTGCATCAGGCTCTTTATCTCTTATAAAGCCGGCAATAGCCAATGCAGGGTTAATATGGCCTGCCGTACCGCCTCCGGCAAATAAAACTCTCATAAAATCATACCTCTTATATTTTTTAAGCTGTAGTATATAAATTTTCTTACGCCTTTTCGATGTTTGCCGTTCGTGATATTGAAAGAATAATACCCATCTGTGCCAGAATCATTACAAGCGAACTGCCTCCGTAGCTAAAAAACGGCAGGCTTATACCGGTATTAGGCAGCCAGTCGGTAATAACAAATATGTTCATAATTACCTGCAAGCCTATCTGAGATGTAAGTCCCATTCCGAGCAGCTTGCCGAAGGTGTCTGTCGCACGAAGCGAAAGCGTGATGCCTCTCCATACAAGCAAGGCAAAAATCAGCAGTATAATTACTGCGCCGATAAGTCCTAATTCCTCGCATACAATAGCGAATATAAAGTCGTTTTGCGGTTCAGGCAAAAACAGATATTTTTGCCTTGACTGTCCAAGTCCCAAGCCCCACAAACCGCCTGAGCCTATAGCATAAAGCGAGTTTCTTGTCTGGTATGTATCCCACTTATTTTCTTCTGTATAGCTAAGCGCCTGTCCCCAACCGTCCATACGTGACATAGCATATGTAAGCATACCTGTCGAGGCGGCTATAACAGCGATAATCGCTAAAGCGATAAACGCACCCACAAGCCACTTGAGCTTTATTCCCGAAAGATAAAGCATTATTATTGTAAGCAGTGCAACGATTACAATACAAGAGTAGTGCGGCTCTAAAAACAACAGCAGTGCCGTTGTACCAAAAACGATAAGTCCCGGTAAAACACCGTATTTAAAGGTCTGCATTTTATTGAAATACTTACTGCCCCAGTGCGCTAAAAATACAATTATGGCAAATTTTGCAATTTCAGACGCCTGAATGGTGAACACATCGCCGAAGCCTATCCAGCGGTGGACACCTGTCTTACTCGGAATGAGCAGTACAATAATAAGTGAAATGTAGGATATACCCATAATAATACTGCAAAATTTGTGCAGCTTATGATAATCAATGAAAGAAACACCAATCATAGCAGCCACGCCGAAAGCAATAAATATCAGCTGACGCTTCAGATAGTAGTAGCTGTCGCCTATTTCATACAGCGCAACAGGATAGCTTGCTGAGAACATCATAACCGTTCCGATAGTCAACAGCACAAGCACCAGAATCAGAAAGCCTAAATCAAGACCCATTCCCCGTGTAAACAGCCTGCGTTTCTTTACAGGACGTGTTCTTGATGTTTTTCTTGCTTGATTCGGCGCAGACTGCCGTCTGCCCGAGGCGGCATTTGCCATGGCAACCTTTTCATCAAATATTCTGTTTATATCTGCTTTAAATATCAGGGGATTAACGGTTTCCATATTACCCTCCGTTTATCAGAATATGTAATAGTAGGTAACTCCAAAAATAACACAAAGAAGTGATATAATACCAAAAACTACTGTAACGCCGCTGAACACTGCAACGATTTTCAGCTCGCTCCAGCCGCACAGCTCAAAATGATGGTGAATAGGGCTCATTTTAAATAAACGCTTTCCGTGAGTAAGCTTAAAGTAAGTAACCTGTAGCATTACAGAGAACATCTCGCAAAGATAGATAATACCCATAGGCAAGAGAAGTACAGGCATATTAAGTCCGAACGCAATAGCACAAACTATTCCGCCTAAGAACAGCGAGCCTGTGTCGCCCATAAACACCTTTGCAGGGTGGAAGTTCCACACAAGAAAGCCAAGACAGCCGCCTGCAAGGGCAGCGCACTCTATTGTGTGTCCTATACTTCCCATTACGCTTGCTATAAGCATAAAGAAAAGCGCAACAAAAAACGTAACAGAGCCGTCAAGACCGTCAATGCCGTCTGTAAGGTTTACGGCGTTTACTATGCCGACAATTACAAGTGCTGAAATAATGTAATAGAAAAATCCTAAATCTATGTTACCTACAAAAGGAATTATTGTATTACTGCCGTAGCCAAACACCGCAAGAACAGCAAGATAGCCTGCGGCAACCAAAAACTGCAATACAAGCTTCTGAATTGCAGTCAGACCTAAATTTCTTTTCTTTACTACCTTGATATAATCATCAATAAATCCGATTATACCGTAGCACAGTGCCATAATTATTCCTGCAAAGATATGCACCTTTTCTTTGATGACCTGCCCTATGGCGTCTGTGCCGTTTCCGTTTACAATATAATACAGCGTAACACCGATTACAGACGTAACAACAAAAGCAACAATAAACATTATACCGCCCATTGTCGGTATGCCCTGCTTGTTTTTGTGCCAGCTGGGGCCTATTTCAAGTATTGTCTGTCCGTATTTCAGCTTGTGCAAAAACGGTATCAGCTTTTTTCCGATAAGCGCAGAAATCAGAAATGCAATTACCGCTGCGCCAAATGCCCATAGTCCGTTCATCATAATAATTTTTCCTTTCCTGAAAAGAGTGTTCTCTTTATGCTTCTTTTATCTGTTCGCCGAAAAACTACGGCGATTAGTAAAGCAAAGAATTAAAGGTTGAAACAATGTCCGTCAGCTCCTCGCCCGATGCAAAAAGCACAGCCGCTGACGGAAGCACATCGTCAATTATATAGTCCTTATCCCTTGCGATAAAAATTCTTGCAAGCTTGCTTTGCGCCATAAGCTCGTAGCTTATGTTTGCCTCTCTCTCCTGCCTGTTAAAGGCTACAAGGTCAGCCGACATATCGCCGAGCGAATATGTGACGGCTTTCACACCGTTTTTCTCGCACAGCTGCTTTTGCTCCTGTGTAAAAAGCTCAAGCGGATACACTGCCGTTTTCACTTTTGACAAATCGTCACACAGGCTGTCAAGCATTAAAACAGCGTTCTGTGACAGTGCAGAAACGCCCTTGCTTTCTGCGTAAAATTCAATCAGGCTCTTTACAAAGCTTTTGCGCTTTGACTTGCCTGTGAACCTCAGGTTTTCTATCATCATATATTCCTCCAAAACAGCGGCTTAATCGTTTGTACCTGTAGTTATAAAGCTTACGGTTATTACTGTACCCGGCTTTACAGCTGTGCCTGCCTCTATGCTCTGGCTGTCGGATATACATCCGTCTGCCGTAAACGAGCCTGTTACACTGACATTCAGGTCATAGGACAAGGCTATTTCGTTCACCTCGTCAGGACCGTAGCCTACAAGGTCGGGAACCTCTACGGTATCGCTTTCGCTTTCGCTGTCTGTATAAAGAACTATTGTACCGCCTGTCGGGATTTTCGAGCCTGTCTGAGGAATTTGTGCAATTACCTTTTCGCCGTTACCCTTTATAACGGCGTTAAGTCCCGATTGCTCTGCCTTGCTCTTTGCCTGCTCTGCCGTCAGACCGAAGAACGAATCGGCTGTTATATCAATCTTGCCAAGCTCTTCCTCTGTATATTGTGTTTCCATATCAAGGTACGGTAAAACCTCTGACATAATGTTTGCAAATACAGGTGCCGAAACCTGACTGCCGTAGTAGCTGTCGCCCTCGGGAGTATCGAAGAGGATAAGCATTGCAATCTGTGCGTCATCGGCAGGTGCAAAGCCGCCGAAGGACGCTATATATTTGCCTTTTTGAACGATTTTCTGAGTAGTACCTGTTTTGCCTGCTATGCGGTAGCCTGCAACGTAGCCGTTTTTAGCACCGCCCGATATTGCGTTATCCTCAAGGATATCGCACATTGTTTCTGATACCCAATCTGAGATAACCTGTCTTTTAATCTTCGGCTCGGTGTTTTTCACAACGTTGCCGTTGCTGTCAACGATTTGCTGAACAACATACGGCTGAACAAGATTACCTCCGTTTGCAACGGTGCACATTGCCGTAATCATCTGAATAGGGGTAATACCGAAGTTCTGTCCGAAGGAGGCAACAGCCAGATCGACAGGTCCCATAGAGCCGTCCTCGTTAAAGAACATATCGTCTGCTTCGCCGGGGAGGTCTATGCCTGTTTTTTCGCTGAAGCCGAATGCCTGATAATATTCCCAGAATTTTTCTGCGCCGACAGACTGACCTATATCAATAAACGCAGGGTTGCAGGAGTTCCATATTGCCTGTTTAAAGTTTTCTGCCCCGTGACCGCCGTCGAGGTGACAACCGATATACTGACCGTAAACAGTAGTACCGCCCGAGCAGTAGAAGGTGGAATTCAGATTTTTTGTTCCCTCCTCAAGTGCCATACTTGCGGTAACCATTTTAAATACAGAACCAGGATAATAAATGTCGCTTATTGCCTTGTTTCTCCACATAGCAGAAACTGCCTCGTTAAAGGCTTTGTCCTGCTGTTCCTTTGGGAGCTTATCAATTTCTGCCTGTGTTTCTTTGGGGAGTGTGAACGGTTCGTTTAAGTTAAAGCCGTTTGCCGTTACCATAGCGTAAATTGCGCCTGTTTTTGGGTTCATGGCAATACATACGCCCTTGTTCATTACCTTATTGTCAATGATACCCTGTGCCATATACTTTTCGCATATGCCCTGAATTCTTGCGTCAATCGTCAGCTTCAGGCTGTTGCCGTCCTGCGAATCTATATTATCCTGATACTGAAACGGCATATCTGTTCCGACAGCCGTCTGTGCAGATACAATTCTGCCCGCCTTGCCTGTAAGGTAATCGTCATACTGATACTCAATGCCCGAAAGTCCCTGATCGTCACTTCCCGTAAAGCCTAAGATGTTTGAAGCAAGCTCGTTATGCGGATAAAATCGCTTGTAATCGTCAAGCAGAGAAATAACGCCCTCTATATCGTTTTCTTTATAAATTTTTTCGGTGAATTCGATTATTTTTTTACGCTGTTCGCTGTCTATCTGTCTTTTAACAACTACGTAGTAGCTTTTTTTCTTTGTTTTTTCAAATATATTCTGCTGGTCAAGGTCAAGAATTTCAGCCAGACCCTTTGACACGATTGTACGCTCTTCGTCATTTTCAAAGTTTACAGGCGCCATTACCACCTGCCACACCGACGCACTCTGTGCCAGAACCTCGCCGTTTGCGTCATATATTGTACCTCTTTTTGCGTTAACCTTTGTATCGGTAAGCTGTTGGGCAATAGCCTTCTGCTGAAGCTCCTCGCCCATAAAAAGCTGTAGATATGAAAGCCTGCACAGTACTGCGCCAAAGCCTATTATAAGTATAAAAGCAAGCAATAAGGAGGTTCTTACCCTGAGCCTTTGTGTAGGTCCCTGTGCCATTGTGATACCTCTTTTCCCGAATTTTCTTCCAAATTTTCATTCCCGTACTATAGTGAAAAAAGAGTCAAGACCTTTAATCTCAACTCTTATAACACATTACATACTTATTATTCGTCTGCGAGCGTTATGACCAAAGTCCTGCAATCGCATTAGCAATAGTTGTAAAAATATTATCATTCTGAGTCTGAGTAATTTCAGCCTTGTCACCCTCGGAAAGATTTACAAATTCCTTCTGAGAATTTATAGCCTTTGTCATACCCAGCTTGTTTACTGCATATTCATCTATAACAGACGGAGAAAGCGTTGCATTTGCCTTCATCTGCATTTCTGTATATATACTCTGCTGAATACTGAGCTCCTTGTTTGCGCTTGCAATTTCCTTGCTAAGCTCTGTAAGCTGAACCTGACCCTGTATGATAGTTGCAATTACGAATGTTACTACTGCTGCGAAAACAACACCGACAGCAATTTTCAGCGGATTGTGCTTACGTCTGCGCATACTGTAGATTTGTTCGTTTGTGAGCTTTACTACGTTATTTTTTTGTTTTTGATTATTTGATTGATTACCTGACTTTTTCCTTTGCGGCTCTTTTTTAAGAGGCACAGCTGTGCTTTCAAACAAGCTGAGGTCGTAAGCCGTATTTTCGTTTTTGTATGCCATTTTTACACCTCTGAGATTACTTCCATAAATACCTTAAAATATGCAATCAGCCGAGAAAAAACGGATGTTTTTATGTTACAAATGTGTAACACACTTTACAATTTCACCCGATAAGCACTGTGCTTTTGCACAGGTTAATTCTGCAAAACAATAATATGTATAGTGTTTTGTGTGGTATCAAACCACAAGCTGTTGTATTTGTTACAATTCTTACAATCTTGTTATATTTTACTACAACCAAGCGTAATTGTCTATAGATTTAACAATATTTTTATAATTTTTCGCAAATTCTCAATTTTGCACTTCTGCTGCGTTGATTTTTGTCTAATTCTGTTGAAGCTGCCGTAATCGGCTTTTTGTTTACAAGCCTTGCCTTAGGCTTGTTACCGCAAACGCAGACGGGAAAATCCTTTGGACATACACAGCCCTCGCACCACTTCGCCATTTGCTGCTTTACAATTCTGTCCTCTAAGGAATGAAACGTAATTATCGCAAGTCTGCCGCCGCTTGACAGCAGCTCAAACGCCTGCTCCATACCCTGTCTTAGCTTATCAAGCTCGCCGTTTACGGCAATTCTTAGTGCCTGAAACGTTTTTCTTGCCGGGTGTCCGTCACGTCTTACCTTCTGCGGAACTGCGCCTTTAATTATCTCTGCAAGCTCTAAGGTTGTATTTATCGGCTGATTTTCTCTTGCCTTTACAATGGCAGAAGCGATTGAGGAAGCGTATTTTTCCTCGCCGTACTGAAAAATTATTCTTCTGAGCTCTTCAAAAGGAAGAGTATTTACAAGCTCCCCTGCCGTGGTGCCCTGCTGACTCATTCGCATATCAAGCGGTGCGTCCTCGTGAAAAGAAAAGCCGCGCTCTGCTGTGTCAAGCTGATGCGACGATACTCCGATATCAAGAAGAACGCCGTCAACCATTCTGATTCCGCGATTTTCAAGAAGCTCCTTCATATCGGCAAAGTTGCCCTTGATTATTATTGATTTTTCGTTGCCTCTAAACCTTTCGGTAACTGCGGCGATTGCGTCAGGGTCCTGATCAATTGATATAAGTCTGCCGTTTTCGAGCCTTTTGAGGATTTCAGCGGAATGACCTCCGCCCCCTGCCGTGCCGTCAACATAAATGCCGTTCGGCTTTATGTCAAGACCGTCAACCGACTCGTTAAGCAGTACGGAAATATGAGAAAAATTCATTACGTCACCGCCTTACAGCTTAAGCATTTTAACTGCGTCCGCAAATACTTCACGTTTCTGACGTTCAATAAATTTCTCGTACTTTTCTTTATCCCACACCTCAACACGCTTGTCCATACCGATTACAACGGCGTCCTTAGACAGTGACGCATTTTCACGCAGGCTTTGCGGTATCTGAATTCTGCCCTGAGAGTTAGGTGAAACCTCAACAGCAGGACCTATGATAATATACTGCATAGCCATTGCCTTATCCATGGGAAGCTCTTTTATTCTTTCACTCAGGTGGGCAAATTCGTCAAGCGACATAATCTGCAAATTCTCCTGAAAGCCGTTTGTAACCATAAAGCTTTCGCCCAAACCCTCGCGGAGCTTTGTCGGCAAAATAATTCTGCCCTTTGAGTCTATTGAATTATAGGTCATTCCCGAGAACATTTTGCCACCTCCATACAAAGTTTTGCACCGAAATGCTATTAAATGACACCAAACGCCACCTTGTATAAACAGTATAACCCATACTGAATAAAAATGCAAGATAAAAATTACAAAACAATTACTAAAATTACAGAAAATATTTTACAAAGGCATACAAACACGGAAAAATACGGGATTTATCCCATTTTTATTACCGATTGGACATCTGTATTTTTAAAAAAGTATCATATCGTTAATATTGTTATACTAATACCTAATTAAAAACTTTATAAGATTTTTGAGCAGATTTTTCGTCGGACGAGTGAGATTCCGCAGCAAGGCTGTCGCCTTGCGAGGACAGCTCACGAAGTATGGCGGAAAATATGCCAAAAAGATATTTAAGGATTTAATTAGGTATTAGTATAGATTTTTATCAATCACTAAACGCAAAAAACCCGCACCAAAACTGCTCTGTTTTGATGCGGTCTTTGTTGTTATATTATATTTTAATCCGATCAGTTGCCGTTTCTCTGCGACTGTCTGATGCCCTGACGTGTTTTCTTCAGCTCGTTGAGCTGTTCTGTGATAGCCTCGTCAGTCTTTCTGATAATATCGTCAACATAGTTGTTGGCTGCCTTTCTCATTTCGGCAGACTTTTTGTTTGCGTCTGCAATAATAGCCGCAGCCTGAGCCTCTGCCTGTCTGACGATTTCGCTCTTGCTGATCATTGCGTTTCTGCGTTCCTCAGCGGCGTGGATTATGTCATCTGCTTCTCTTTTAGCTTCGGAAATAATCTGTGAACGGTCGGCAACGATATTCTTAGCCTGACGGATTTCCATCGGAAGTGCGTCCATAAGCTCGTCGAGCTTGTCAAGAACAGCCTCTGTTTCAACCACAGCCTTGCCGCCTGTCAGCGGAAGTACCTTTGCGTCGTTCATTATGTCCTGAATTTCACCGATTAAGTTTTCGATCTTCATAAAAAAACCCTCTCCTTATCATAATTCCGCTGATGTGCGGAAGAAAAAACTAAATGAATTACTTGTTTGTAAGCCGTTTATAAATATCATCGTGAATACACTCCGGCACAAAGCCGCTGATATCTCCGCCTAATGAGGCTATCTGCTTTACAATGCTTGAGCTTAAGAACATATACTGCTGATTAGTCGTCAGAAAAACAGTTTCAAGCTCGGGGTTAAGCTTTTTATTCGTAAGCGCCATCTGAAATTCATATTCAAAATCAGAAACGGCACGTAAGCCCTTTACAAGCGCCGTTGCATTGCGAACTCTTGCATAATCTGCAAGCAAGCCCTCAAAGCCGACAACCTCAACATTTTTAATACCTGCCGACTCAACCGCCCTTGTGATAAAATCTATTCTTTCTTCTATTGTAAAGGTCGGCTTTTTTGAAAGGTTACAAAGGACTGCCACAATAACGTGGTCAAACATCCTTGTCGCTCTGTCGATAATATCAAGATGTCCTCTTGTAACCGGGTCAAAGCTGCCGGGACAAATCACCGTTCTGCCCATACACTCATATCCAATCTGTATTCTGTGTGAAAAATTATTCCTCTGCCTCTTTGTGGCGATATGTTGTTATCTTGATTTTGCCGTAACGGTATTCCTTTGCTTTCACAAAATCGCCGCAGCTGTCGGGCAGCTGTTTATCCATTGTGCTTTCACAAATTATTATACCGCCCTTGTTCATAACCTCTGTCACCAAAGGCAGCGCTCTGTCGAGCAAATCTGTTTCATACGGAGGGTCAAGAAAGGCGATATCAAAAAGCTGTGTTTTCATACTTAAAAAGCCTAAGGAATCCATATTAAGCACCTTGGCATTTTCCGAAAGCTTAACACTGCTTAAATTCTTCTTTATCACCGCAACAGAGCTTCTGCTGCTGTCAACAAAAACAGCTTCGGCTGCTCCTCTGCTTAAAGCCTCGATACCCATCTGACCGCTGCCGGCAAATAAATCAAGAAAGCTTCTGCCCATTATCTGAAACTGAATTATAGAAAAAACAGCCTCTTTTATTCTGTCGGTAGTCGGACGGACATCATCACCGCTTAACGTTTCAAGTCGTCTGCCCCTTGCCGAGCCGGTAATAACACGCATAAAAATCTCCTTTTCAAGGCAACACGCAGGAAAAAACCTGCATTTGCTTTTGATTATAACATAGATTTATGAATATTACAATTATGTTTTCAAAATTTGTAACCTTTTTTCAAAATTTGTAACCTTTTTATTGCTTATGAAAGTAATTATACACCGCAGCCGCCGCAGTTTTGTTCATTTTGGGTGCATTTTCAAGCTCCTTTAGGTCTGCGTTGCTGATGTTTGTTATCGTTCTGAAGTGCTTTAAAAGTGCCTTTGCACGTTCTGTTCCTATTCCGTCAATAGAAGTCAGCGAGCTTTTAAAGGTCGATGAATTTCTGCGGCTTCTGTGATATCCGATTGCAAATCGGTGAACCTCGTCCTGAATTGAAGAAACGAAAGAGAACAGCGACCTCTTTGAGCTTATTGCAATTTCTCCGCCGTCGCCTGTTATCGCCCTTGTGCGGTGCTTGTCGTCCTTAACCATACCGAACAGCGGTATGTCAAGCTCAAATTTCTGCAAAACGCTTTTTACAGCCGCAACCTGTCCCCTGCCGCCGTCAAGCAGAATCAGGTCCGGTAGTCTGCCGAAGCCCTCGTTTGTTTCCTTATTCTTTTCGTATTCCTCAAACCGCCTTGTCAGAACCTCGGTCATAGAGCCGTAGTCGTCCTGTCCCTCAAAGGAATTTATTTTAAATTTTCTGTACGCTGATTTAAGCGGTTTTGCGTTTTCAAAAACAACCATTCCGGCTACGTTTTCATCTCCTGCCGTGTGCGATATGTCGTAGGATTCTATATACTTCGGGATTTTTTCAAGACCGAGGGCGTCCCTTAACTGTTCAAGCACAGAAAGCTCCTTACCTGTACTGCCCCTTGTCTGTGCCAGACGTTCAATGGCATTACTGCGGCACATCTGCACAAGTCTGTACTGATCGCCCTTTTGCGGAACGGTGATATATACACGGCTTTTCTTTTTTTCGCTTAGCCACTGCTCTAAAACCTCTTTATCCTCGACCTCTCCGTCAAGCGCAATATTTTTCGGCACATCGTCACGTATTGAGTAATATCTTGACAAAAACTCTGTTCTTGCTGTCAGCTCGTCGCCAGCGTCGTCAATGATGAAGTTTTCTCTGTCGTACAGTCTGCCGTCGGAAAAGCGGAACACCTCAAACGAGCTTTTGTTTTCATCGGTGATAAAGGCTATTATATCCTGTTCAAGCACTTTTGAGGAAACAACCTTCTGCTTGTCGTTCATTCTTTTTACGGCGGCAATTCTGTCCCTGATTTTGGCGGCACGTTCAAATTCCATATTATCTGACGCTCTGAGCATTTCTTCTGTCATTTTTTTAACGGACGAGCTGCTGCCGCCCTTTAAGAAATCGAGAGCGTCCTCGACATACTCGTTATATTCCTCAAAGCTTACCCTGCCCGTACAGGGCGCACAGCACTGCTTTATGTGATAATTAAGACAGGGTCTGCCCTTTCTGAAATCCTGCGGAAATTTTCTGTTGCAGGTGGGGAGCTTAAAAATTTTCACAGCCTCCTCGACTGCATTTTTAACATAAAAACTGCTTTTGTAAGGTCCTATATAAACAGCGCCGTCGTCCTCCTTTTGCAAAGCATACGAAATTCTGCGCCATTTGTCACCGCTTACTCTGATATAGCTGTAGCCCTTGTCGTCCTTTAGCAGAATGTTATATTTAGGCGTGTGCTGTTTTATCAGACTGCATTCAAGAATAAGAGCCTCAAACTCGCTGTCTGTGATGATGTAATCAAAATCATCAACATTCTGCACCATTCGGCGAACCTTTTCGGGGTGATTGTTCTGCGAGCCGAAGTACTGGCTTACTCTGTTTTTGAGAGCCTTAGCCTTGCCGATATATATAATATCATGCTTGATGTCACGCATAATATACACACCGGGTTGCAAAGGCAAAGCCATCGCCTTTTTTCTTAGCTGTTTTAATTTGTCTTTATTATAGCTCACTAAATCACCTCGCAGAATATTGTAAACAAAAAAGGGCGGATAAACCGCCCTCAAATTTCAAATAGTATTTACAGAAATTACTCTGTAAAGCCTGACTCTACAAGAGCAACAAGACCTTCAACAGCGTCAACCTCGTCACTGCCGTCAGCCATAATTTTGATTGTTGTACCGCCGATAATACCAAGAGATAAAACACCAAGAAGGCTGTTTGCGTTCACTCTTCTTTCATCCTTTTCAACCCAGATTGTTGACTTATACTCATTTGCCTTCTGGATAAAGAAAGTAGCCGGACGTGCGTGTAAGCCTGCTTTATTCTGTACTAATACATCCTTAACAAACATAATAAAACCCTCTCTTAAACTTATTTTAATTTTTACAATACAATAAATATAATTAAAGCCTGTTTAAAAAAGTATAACCACAAGCTTATTTATCTGTTATTATACTCACAAAAAACACACAGGTCAACAGTTAATAAAATTTTTGTTTTGATACATATATTGCACCCTGTAGGCTGTTACCAATTTTGTGAAAGATAACGGAATTTTTTGGGGTATTTTATGATTTTGACAAGGGAGTGCAACAGACTTTTGTTTTCTACGGCTTTTCTTCATTTATAACTGCTTGTGCAAGCTGTTTTTCCTTGTCGGTAAGGTCAGCTTTTTCTATCATATCGGGTCTGTTTTTCGCTGTTCTTATAATGCTTTGCTCTCTTCTCCAGCGGCTGACGTTTTCGTGATGTCCGCTTATCACAACGGGAGGCACTTCCTTTCCTCGCCAAGGATTCGGGCGTGTGTACTGCGGATATTCAAGCAAGCCGTTGTAATGGCTTTCCTCTGTAAAGCACTCGTCGCTTGACAGCACACCGTCTGCCATTCTGCACAGTGCGTCTGCAAAAACAAGTGCAGGCAGCTCTCCGCCTGTTAAAACGTAGTCGCCTATTGAGATGCACTCGTCAACACAGCTTTCTATTACTCTTTCGTCAACGCCCTCGTAATGACCGCACAAAATACAGATGTTATTATGCTGTTTTGCCGTATCCTTTATAATCTGCTGATTCAAAACCCTGCCCTGCGGCGTCATATAGATTACGTACGGCTTTTCGCCGATCTGCTCCATTATTGCTTCAATGCACAGTGCAATCGGCTCTGCCATCATAACCATACCCATACCGCCGCCGTAGGGTGCGTCATCTACCCTTTTGTGCTTGTCAAAGGCGTAATCACGAAGCTGGTGGCACACAATTTCAATCGCACCGCTTTTCTGCGCTCTGCCGATAATGCTCTCTTTCATAACGGCTTCGCACATTTCGGGGAAAAGCGTAATTATATCAATCCTCATCGTCAAAAATACCTTTCATCGGTTTAATAAGCACACAGCCGTTTTCGGGATCTGTCTGCTTTACAACATCGTCAATAACAGGGATGTAATAGCTTTTGCCGTCTTTACCCTTTACCTCGTAAACATCGTTTGCACCTGTTTTTAAAACGTCCGTCACAGTGCCGTAGCTTTTTTTTGTGTCAGCGTCAAGCACCTCAAGACCGATAATATCCTGAACAAAGAAAACGTCCTTGTCAAGCGTTATATCATCTCTGTTCATATAAAGGATTTTTCCTCTGTATAAATCTGCCTGCTGTGGGTCGTCTATCCCCTCTGCCTTTACAAGAGCAACATTTTTGTGCGGTCGGCTTTTAACGTTCAGCTTTTGCTCGCCGTTTTTTAAATACAGTGTGTCAAACTGACAAAAAAACTGCAAGCTGTCGCACCAAGGTGTCACCCTCATTTCGCCCTTTATTCCGTGCGTTCCGACAATTTTTCCTATTTCAAGATATTTTTTAAGCATAAATTCCTCCGTTTATTACTGTGCAAGCGTTTTCTGGATTGCAGTCACATCTGCAACGTCAACTTTTGAGCTTCTGTTAAAATCTGCGCAAAGCATCTGTTTTTCTGAAAATACTACTCTGTCGGCAAGCATATACTGAATGAGCGTTGCGTCAGATATGCTCAGCCTGCCGTCTAAGTTTGTATCGCCGTACAGAATATTATCTGTATTTTGCCCGTTTGTACTCAGCTCAACCTCTGTTGTAGGTTCTGTTACCGGCTGTGTTGATGGCTCTGTTGCAGGCTCTGTGGGTTCGTCAGAAATTTTCTCTGTAAAGTCAAGAACACACCAACCTGTAAAGCCGCCGTACTGCGTTTTGCCCCACGTATAGTCCTGTGCCGCTGTTGTTTCTGTTACCGTTATAACAACATTTTTCGGTATTGCAGTGAGCTTTTCTCCGTCTGTTGACGGCTTGTCCCTTAAGTTTACACCGTTTGTCGATGTAATAATATACTGCTCGCCTGTTTCTTCTGTCGGCGGCTCTATATTACTGCTCTCAAACTCACCTATATATATGTAACCCTGAAATGTCCAGTTGTCCTGTCCGGGGTTTTTGTCGCTTAGCTTTGCCGTAGTAAGATAGAAATTCTTGTATCCGTAGCCGGAGTTTGAAAAGGTGATTTCGTCTTCTGTTATTTTTTCTACAACGGCAACGTGACCTCCGCCGTCATAGCTCCAGCAGGCAACAGCGCCGAGCTTTGGTGTTGTGCCTGTTTTATACGCTTTACTCTCTGCGTTATCCGTAAACCATCTTCCTGCTGCATTGTGGCTTAACTGCGGTTCTTCGCCTAAAATTTCATACGCTCTGCCATAGGCATAGGCTGTGCAATTTGGCATCGGATAGCCGTATTTATAAAAAACATTTATGTCGCTGTAGTAATATTTATTGTCGCTTTCAGGCGCTGTCAGGCGAGGAGTAAAGCTCGTCTGAGCCTTGACAGCAGAGGCGATTGCTACGGCTGACAATGTAAAAAGCGCATATACAACAAAGAATATAAGTGAGGCTTTTATTCTGCGTGATACTCTTTTAAATGAAATACCCAAAGCTCTTTACTCCTTTCAACACACTCGATAAGATGATTTTAACATATAAGGTTTGCAAAATAAAGCCTTTAAAACAAATTCCCACAATTTTTTACAAAGCTAAAAAAGCCTTACATTTTATTGTCAACCTGCTTTCAAAATATAGGTTGACAATCTTTTTTTGTAATGATAGAATTACAACGGAAATAAAAATGGGGGTTAACCTGATGAAAGCTAAAATTAAAACCTATGAACTGATTTTATGTGCGCTTTTTACGGCACTGATTGCTGTGGGTGCGTTTATTAAAATTCCCGTTCCTGTCGTTCCGCTTACTCTGCAATTTCTTTTTACAACGCTTGCAGGACTTCTGCTTGGCGGTAAATTAGGTGCTATAAGCGTATGTATATACATAGCAATAGGACTTATCGGTGTTCCTGTTTTTGCGTCAGGCGGCGGTATAGGCTATGTTTTAAATCCGAGCTTCGGCTACTTAATCGGTTTTATATTCGGTACCCTTGCAACAGGTATTATCGCAAACAAAACGTCATCACCGTCTTATTTAAGACTTCTTGCGGCAAATTTTATCGGTCTGCTTATTATATATCTTGCCGGAATGATATATTATTATATCATCTGCAATTACGTAATAAACACGCCTATTGCATTGTGGCCGCTTTTTCTGTACTGCTTTCTTTTAGTTGTACCGGGAGATATTCTGATATGTATTCTCTCGGCAATTCTCGGCAAACGCTTAATACCTGTATTGAATAAGAAAAAAGGCTTACAAGCTTAATGATACACAAACAATTAGAATATAAAATACGGAGCTGATGTATATGGATACACAAATTATTGAAAAGCTGAAAAACAAGGTTTTAAGCGGTGAGCTTATCGACAAAGCAGAAGCACTAAGCCTAGTTGACGCACCTCTTGAACCACTTTGCAAGGCTGCAAATGAAATCAGAGAGCATTTCTGCAAAAATGACTTTGACATCTGCACCATAGTAAACGCAAAAAGCGGCAGATGCTCAGAGGACTGCAAGTACTGCGCACAGTCTGCACGATACTGCACAGGAGCAGAGGAATATCCGCTGATGAGCACTGACGAAATATTAAAGCTTGCAAAATATAACGATGAACGAGGGGTACTCAGGTATTCAATAGTAACCTCAGGCAAAAAGCTCAGCGACAAAGAGGTTGACGCACTGTGCGAAACAATAAGGGTGTTAAACAGTGAAACAAGCGTTTCTGTCTGTGCCTCGCTCGGACTTTTAAGCTATGAGCAGTTCAAAAGGCTAAAAGACGCAGGACTTCAAAGAGTTCACAATAACCTCGAAACATCAAGAAACAACTTTAAAAACGTATGCACAACTCACACGTATGATGATAAAATTGAGTCTATAAAAAACGCACAAAAGGCAGGGCTTGAGGTGTGCAGCGGCGGAATTATGGGTCTTGGCGAAACAATGGAGGACAGAATTGATATGGTGCTCGACATACGCTCCTTAGGCGTTCGTTCTATACCTGTAAATATGCTCAACGCAATAAAGGGTACTCCCTACGAAAATAACGAAAGACTTACAACTGACGATATGCGCCGTATCGTCGCAATTTTCAGATTTATTATTCCAAACGGTGCTATCCGGCTTGCAGGAGGAAGAGGACTTCTCCCCGACAAGGGCAAATCCTGCTTTGTGTCGGGTGCGAATGCGGCTATATCGGGCGATATGCTAACAACCTCGGGCATTACTATTGAAAACGATATGAAAATGCTTGAAAACCTGTCATACAAGGCGGTGATGATAAATGGGTAAGGGGCTTTTCATAACAGCAACAGGAACAGACATCGGCAAAACATACGTAACAGCACTTCTTGCAAAGCATCTAAGAGATAACGGTTTTGACTGCGGTTATTACAAGGCGGCATTAAGCGGAGCAGTTGAAACAGAAAACGGACTTATCCCCGGTGACGCACAGCTTGTTAAGGAAACAGCAGGACTTAACGACAGCCTTGACAGTATGGTTTCTTACGTATACAAAAACGCATATTCACCGCACCTTGCCGCACAGCTTGAGGGCAACCCTGTTGAAATGACCGTTGTCAGACAGGATTATGAAAAAGCCTGTAAAAAACACGATTACATTCTAATGGAGGGTAGTGGCGGCATAATGTGCCCTATCCGCTGTGACGGCGAGTGTAAAATCTTTTTAGAGGATATCATAAAGGAGCTGTCACTGCCGACAATTATTGTGGCAGACGCAGGACTCGGCACAATCAATTCTGTAGTTTTAACGGTTGAATATATGAAAAACAGAAATATACCTGTTAAAGGAATTATCCTGAACAATTACAACCCGAAAAGTGAAATACATAACGACAATGTTAAAATGGTGCAGAAAATTACAAGCATCCCTGTTTTGTCGCTTGTAAAAAGCGGTGACAAGGATATTGACATAGATACAGAGCTTTTGATTTCATTTTTTAAATAAAGGACGTGTAATAATGACTCTTGAAGAAAAGGATTTACAGTACATATGGCACCCCTGTTCGCAGATGAAGGACTATGAACAGCTCCCGCCCATTGTTATTGAAAAGGGCAAGGGCGTGTACCTTTACGATAAAAACGGCAAGGAATATATCGACATAGTAAGCTCGTGGTGGTGCAACCTTTTGGGGCATTGTAACCCGAAAATTAACGAGAGCATAAAAAACCAGCTTGACAGTCTTGAACACGTTATTTTTGCAAACTTCACTCACGAGCCTGCAATCAGGCTATGCGAGGAGCTTATCAAAATTATTCCGAAAGGTCTTAAAAAGTTTAATTTTTCTGACAACGGCTCGGCTTCTGTAGAGTGCGCCTTGAAAATGGCTTTTCAGTATCAGTACCAGACAGGGCATCCTCAGAAAAAACGTTTTATGTGTCTGACAGACGGCTATCACGGTGAAACTATCGGTGCGCTGTCGGTAGGCACAATGGATTTATACGCTAAAATCTACAAGCCTATGCTTATGGATACTATCCGCATAGAGTCGCCAGACTGTTACCGCTGTCCCTACGGAAAATGCAGAGATAACTGCTGTTGCGAGTGCTTTGAACACGCAGAAAAAGCCTTTGAGCAATACGCAGAGCAAACCTGTGCAATTATAGTAGAACCGCTTTTACAGGGCAGTGCAGGTATGAGGATTTATCCGCCGTTATATTTAAAAAAGCTGAGAACGCTTTGCGACAAATACGGTGTACTGCTTATTGCAGATGAAATTGCAACAGGCTTTGGCAGAACAGGAAGGATGTTTGCATTTGACCACGCAGAGGTTAGCCCTGACATTATGTGCATATCAAAGGGACTGACAGGCGGATATATGCCGATGGCGATAACGATTACAACAGATGAAATTTATTTTGCCTTTTATGACGATTACAACAAGGGCAAGGCATTTATGCACAGCCACACCTACAGCGGAAACCCGTTAGGGTGCAGTGCCGCCCTTGCAGTGCAAAGGATATTCAAAGAGGATAACATACTTCAAAACGCACAGAAAAACGCAATTTACCTGCACAAAAAGCTCAATGACACGCTGTTATCGCACAAAAACGTCGGAGAAATCAGACATATCGGACTAATCAACGCAATAGAGCTTGTAAAGGATAAATCGACAAAGGAAGGCTTTGAAAGCGAAAAAAGAATAGGCTATCAGATTTATAAGGAGGCGCTCAAATTAGGTCTAATCCTGCGCCCGTTAGGTAACGTGCTGTATTTCAACCCACCGCTAATAATCAACAAAGAGGAAATCGACAAATCAGTTGATTTGTGTGCAAGGGCGATTGACATTATACTTTGACCTGCAATTATTCTTATATGGCAAGATTATTTTCAGAAACAGAGGTATTCATATGATAAACAAACTATACTTAGAAATGATAAGCTTATATAGCTCGGACGCAAAAAGAATACAACATTTCTGTAAGGTACATAGCTTTGCAAAGCTGATTGCCGAAACAGAAAAGGTAGACGCAGACACATTGTTCATTATCGAAGCGGCTGCATTGACTCACGATATTGGTATTCACCTATGCGAAGAAAAATACGGCAGCTGCAACGGTAAGCTTCAGGAAAAAGAAGGCCCTGCTATTGCCAAAAAGCTATTGGCTGACTTGAATTTTGACGATTACATATCCCGGAGAGTGCAGTATCTTATTGCACATCATCATACATATGATGATATAAACGATATTGATTATCAGATACTTGTAGAAGCCGATTTCCTTGTAAACATATACGAGGACGGAGTATCGCAACAATCAATAGAGAATATTTACAAAAATATTTTCAAAACAAACACAGGCAAAAAAATTTGCAGAGAAATGTTTTCTTTGAGTGCGGATTAAAATTTTTTCGTTTCACTTATCGATAGCAAAACTGCATAAATGGGACTGTCACATTAACAGCCCCATCTTAAATCAATTCTTTTTCAGTAATCAATTTATCAACTTGTCCGTCATAGTCTAAAAAAGCCTGAGCCATATAAAATCCCCTGAATATAAGAATGGGAGTTTCCGCAGAAACTCCCAAGGTTGCAGGCCTCTCAAGCTTCTGCAACACGATCACTGAGTATTATTGTACAGATAAAATCTGCACTTGTCAAGCACGACTTAATACTCAATATATTTTATGTGTTTTCTTAAATTTAATGCGCAATCATAAGTAATCGAGCAGAAGGCTGACCAAAAGTTTCGCAGTCTGCCTCTCACACCACCGTTCGGTACACGGCGGTTTAATCATATTCAGTTCATAGACTTGTACGCTTCGGATATGTCATAATATCAAAGAATTTTTCAAGGTCAATATCCACTATCCATACATATCCCTCGTTAAGGTATTCAAGCAACTTAATTATTGCTTGTTCACATCTTCTGTTCGGTCGAAATCCATAACTGTTTTCGCTAAACATCAACCGTGGTGATACCGAGTTTTCGTACGCCACCATTTGGCTTTGGGATTTCTACTCTCAAAACCGGATGGGGTTTGTACTTTCTTTCTCGGATTTCTTGCTTGATACCTTGCCAATGCTCTCTCATATATCCTTCGAGTTCGTTGATTGTAACTCCATCTACACCGCCTGCTCCTTTATTTGAATAAACTTTTTTGTAGACAGTTTTGATATTGTCATCACTCAGTATCTTTTCAAGCATTTCTGACATACTCGTTTCGACCGCCTGAGTCATGGTTAAGCAGACCGGGAACGTTTTCCATGTAGAGATACTTAGGTTTTTTAACGGCAGCAATTCGAGCAATCTCGAAAAACAGCGT
>JBJEQF010000034.1:0-26339 GCA_051881615.1 Acutalibacteraceae bacterium
TCACTATTATCGTAAATATTTCTCATTGATAATTACCTCCACAACTTCCGATTTGTATAACCTCTCTTAACATCTAATCCACTGCCTGCAACCACCCAAAATGGTTGAGTTGCTGGATTGGTTGTCACCCTTTTTCATTTTCCAAAAATCACCCCAAAATCCCTGACATCTAATCCACTGTCTCAAATTGCGAGATCTAATCCGAGGTTACAACCTGACATACATTTTGCAAGTAGATATGTTTCCATATGAAATAACCGTGCTTTTTGAACAGTCAGGCATTTTGTTCCTACTACCGAAAAAGCCAGTAAACAAGCCTTTTTCAGAGCATTACTTCCCTGCCCTCGACATCAATACTACGCACTCAACATGCGGTGTGCGTGGGAACATATCAACCGGCGTCAGCTCTTTCGGCTTGTAACACAGCCTGCTAAACTCCTTTAAATCCCTTGCAAGCGTTGCGCTGTCGCAGGATACGTATACCACTCTTTTAGGCGACATTTTTACAATCGTTTCTATAAGCTGAGAATTAAGTCCCTTGCGTGGGGGGTCTACTATTACAACGTCGGGTGATACTCCTTGCTTTCTTAGCTTTTCGGAGGCTTCGTCTGCGCTTGCGCAATAAAATTCTGCGTTTGTTATGTTGTTTTTAACTGCGTTTTCTTTTGCGTTTTCGATTGCCTGTTCAACTATTTCTACGCCTATGAGTTTTTTGCATTTGTCGGCAATTGACAGTCCTATTGTGCCTGTTCCGCAGTAAAGGTCAAGCACGACCTCGTCGCCTGTCAGCTGTGCGTATTTTTCTGCTATAGAATAAAGCTTCTCGGCCTGATTTCTGTTTACCTGATAAAACGACATCGGCGAAATTTTAAAAGTTTTACCGCACAGCTCGTCCTCAATGCAGTCTGCACCGTATGCTGTTCTGTTTTTTGCGCCTAATATCACGTTTGTTTTTTCTCGGTTTGAGTTGATAATTACGCTTTTAAGTCCGTTTATTCTCTCTTTCAGCATTTTGATGAGAAGCTCTTCCTGCTTTAGTCCGTTGCCGTTTACAACAAGGCAAACCATTATTTCGCCTGTTTTTTCGCCGTAGCGGATGTAAAGATGGCGCAGTCTGCCCTTGTGCTGCTGTTCGTCGTAAACCGCCTGACCTGTCAGCTCTATAAATTCACGAACGGTATCCATAATATCCCCGAAAATTTCAGGCTGAAGTCTGCAACGCTCACAGTCGATTATTCTGTGGCTGTGGTATGAGTAATAACCCATAACTGCTTTGCCGTCTGCCGATTTCCCGATAGGAAGCTGTGCCTTGTTTCTGTAGCCTTCAATTTTCTCAGAGCCGACTATTGCATTTATTTTTAAATCCTCAAGACCGCCTATGCGTGTCACAGCGTCTGCTACTCGCTGCTGTTTGATTTCAAGCTCCTGCTCATAGCTTATGTGACGGTAGGTACAGCCGCCGCATTTCTCAAAGTACGGGCAGTCAACCGCTATGCGGTGTGGGGAAGGGGAGAGGATTTTTTCAAGCTTGCCGTATGCAAAGGTTTTGTTCACCTTTAAAATCCTCACCGACAGCAAATCGCCCACAGCACCCATTGGCACGAATATAACCATACCGTCCTCTGTTTTGCACACAGCGTTGCCCTCTGCCGTCATACCTGTTACGGAGAGCGTCAGAATATCGTTCTTTTTTATATTTACAGTGTTGTTTTTCATAATATCAACTCACATATATATTTGTGATTATTTTATCATTATTGCATCATTATTTCAAATATTTTTTTCATAATAAAAGAGATAATAAAAAGAGATTACCGTTTTACCGATAATCTCTTTATTGTTTAGTTACGCTTTAGCCTTTACAAGACCGAGCCTTTTGTCAAGCTGCAGCCTTTGAAGCATTATTGCAAAAGGAATGCCTAAAACTATGCAAACTCCAAGCTCGCCCAAGGCAACACAGCTAAATTGAATCAGAAAATCTGCGAAGTGGAAGCCACCCTCTACAAAGAAAAGCTCAATTTCAAGTCCGATGATTACACCGTTGAAAATTGCCGGCATAAGTACCGAAAGAAACGGAATGTTCCTTAAATTGATGTTTCTGACAAGGTAAATGGCGGCGGCGGCGCAAAAGCTTGCAAGCGGTCCTAAAATCAAATCAATAGCACCAAGACCGGCCAAAAGGTTAGCAAGCAGACAGCCGACTGTAAGTCCCGGAATTGCCGCAGGTGTGAACAGCGCAAGCATTGTAAGAGCCTCCGATACACGAAACTGAATAGCTGCTGATACCGTACCCGGCAGCAAAAAGCCCTGTGCCCATGTCAGAACTGCGTAAAGTGCGGCTATTGCAGCCGCCTGTACTGTGAAAATGGTGGTTTTTCTTACGTTCATATTAAATTCCTCCGTAGTATTTTTTTATGGTCAGGATTTTGCGAACTGACCTGCTGTGATTGTATCAATACTAACACAACGCTTAGTATGATAACACAAAAAAGCAAAAATTGCAATTATTATTGAAAAAAACTTACGTATAATTAGATTAAGCGTGATACTTTAAAAACACAAATAAAATATTTCCTTTTCATTCTCAATTCAACATCACTTCATACAGTTTTCACTTAACGGCTTTATTATATAGCCACAGTCAAAAAGGGACTGGAAAATACAGAATTTGGAAGCTGTATATGAGAAAATAGGATATGATGAAACGGAAAATAAGCTCGAAACGGAGGTAATCTTATGTCAGACAATCCAAATGAAATGAATTATAATTTTGACAATTTTTCAGAAAATGAAAACGAAAGCACGGCACAAAATCAAAACGGCAATGAGTACGCTGTGCAGGAGCAGCAAAATGACGTTTACAGCTCATACGAATGGAATGCAGAGCAAGGCACAACAGCACAGAATAACAATACAGCGCAAACCTCATATCAGGACGGTTATTACCGCTACACAGGCAGTCAGATAAATTCAGCTCCTACCGATTATACAAGTGAGAGCTATCAGTCACAGCAGACAAATCCTTACTCGTCACAATACGCACAGAGCAGTCCTTATCAGACATATAGCTCACAGCCTGTAAACGCACAGCAACAGTCACAGAAAGCAAAGAAAGAAAAGAAAGAGAAAAAGCCAATCGGCAGAGGAGCAGTTGCCGCAGTGCTTGCAATATGTATTCTTGCATCGGGAGCTTTAGGCTTCGGCGGCGGCTTGGTTGCAAATAAGCTGAGCAATACGTCAAACGGCGGTGGCGGTATGACAATCAACAAGGTTGTCCCATCTGTAGATAAGACCTCAACAGCAGAAACAGCCGAGCTGTCAACCTCAAAAATTGCAGAAATGACAGCCGACAGCGTAGTTGAAATTACAACAGAGGTTGTGCAAACAGGAAGATTTTCTCCGCAGTATATTACATCGGGCGCAGGCTCGGGCGTAATTATCTCTGAAAACGGCTATATCATCACAAATAATCACGTTATTGAAAACGCTTCAAAAATTACGGTTACTTTGCGTGACAGCAAAAGCTACACAGCAAAGCTTATGGGTACAGACTCACAGCTTGACGTAGCACTTCTCAAGATTGACGCAAGCACACTGACAGCCGCAACCTTCGGCAATTCGGATAATTTAAAGGTTGGCGACAAAACGGTAGCCATCGGCAACCCTCTCGGTCAGCTCGGCGGAACAGTTACAGACGGTATCGTAAGCTCGCTTAGCAGAAGTGTAGTTATCGACAACGTAACAATGGACCTTTTGCAGACGAATGCGGCTATTAACCCGGGTAACTCAGGCGGCGGTCTTTTCAACGGACAGGGCGAGCTTATCGGTCTTGTCGTTGCTAAATCCTCGGGCGAAACGATTGAGGGCTTAGGCTTTGCAATCCCTGTTAATCACATCACAGAGGTTCTTGACGATTTAATGCAGTACGGCTATGTACGTGGCAGAATAAACCTCGGTATGTCACTGCTTGACATAAAGTCGTCACAGATGGCTATGATGTACGGCGTTTCTAATACAGGCTGCTATATCTCAAGCGTAGAAACTGACTCAAACGCTGCAAAGGCAGGCTTCAGCAGCGGTGACAGAATTATCAGCATCAACGGCAAAGAGGTATCAACCGTTGAGGACGTAAACAAAATTGTCAGCGAATTAAAGGTAGGCGACACTGCAACCTTTAAGCTTGAAAGAAGAAACCGGACAGGCGAGCTTTCACTTGTGCTTGAAGAGGATATTCCCGACCTTGCTTCAAAAAATAACAACAGCTCAGGCAACGCATTTGATAACAATTCAACCGAAGAGGACAGCAAATCAAACACATTCAACTCAATTTTTGACTATTTCGGCTGGAACTAAAAAAAATTGATTATATCTAATTATTGTAAAAGGCATACAATGTTACACCGATAAATTGTTTTCTCCTCCTCCTTAAAATATAGATAAATTTGCCTTTTTCATAATCTCTCTTTTATAAAAAAGTACAAGGCAGAGAACGGTATAAGCTGTTCTCTGCCTTGTGCTTTTTAGTGATTAAGAAAGCCTTCCCTGTGTAAGGGGAGGTGGCACGAAGTGCCGGAAGGGTTGTGGGTAATGAACAAAACTTACGGTACTATCAAAGTCTTAGTAAAGGCACAAACCCTGTGCGAATATGTCGGCTGCGCCGACAGCTTTTCTGCGAAAAGCACAATCCCTCAGTCAAAAACAAAAGTTTTTGACAGCTTTCTCCGAAAGCGGGAACCCTTTTGTCAGCGTAGCTGACATTTCCCCTGACAGGGGAATTTCCCTAAACACCGGGAGCCTATGCGTAATCCAAAATTGTAAAAAATCCTTTGTAAAAGGAGTTAATTTTCATTTCGTTTCGCTGTAGTTGCCCAAAAAGCTGAACTCGGGCAGCTCCTCTGACAAAGCGCACAGCAAATTAAGTACGTTTTCGCTGTGAACACAGCCTGTGAAATCAAGGTAAAACAAATATTCAAAATCCTTGCCCCTTATCGGTCTTGACTCTATCTTTGTCAGGTTAAGTCCTATCGAATTAAAACGGCACAAAACACTGTAAAGCGAGCCTGTAACGTGCGGCAGACTAAAGCAAAGGCTGATTTTGTCGGCGTTTTCTGTAATACAGGGCTGCTTTGAAATCACGATAAAGCGAGTTGTGTTTGTTTTGCTGTTCTGAAAATCGCTGTCTAAAATCTTTAGTCCGTACTCCTGTGCCGCCTGCTCGGAGCAAAGAGATGCCACGTTTAAGCGTTTTTCGTCAAAAACAGTTTTTGCCGCCATCGCTGTGCTTGAATACGGTACAGTTCTGAAATTGTTTTTCGCAATATAATCAGAGCATTGTGCAAGCGCCTGAGGATGCGACCATACAGCTTCAATATCGTCCTTTGTGCTTTGAGTAAGTCCGCACAAGCAGTAGCTTATTTTCATATCGTATTCTTTTATGATGTAAAATCTGTGCTTTAAAATCAGATCGTAAACGTCAGATACAGAGCCTGCGCTTGAATTTTCAACAGGCAGTACGCCGTAGCAGATTTCACCGCTTTCAACTGCCTCAAAAATATCTGCAAAGCTCTTGAATAATACAGCCTCGCAATTTTTGAAAAGCTTGCTCACGGCCTCGTGAGAGTTTGAACCCTTGATGCCAAGACAGCCGATTTTTAAGCCGTCACTGTCGTTAAGATTTTTGTCGGCGCTGCTTATTAGTGTTCTTAGCGTATCTCCGCTTCCGACAATGTTGTGCTGTAGCGCACGTGAAAGCTCCATAATGTTAGAGTACAAAAGCCTTGCGCTCTGACCGTATTCTCCGCCCTTAAACTCTATTGTATCAAGAATTTCCTGCTCACGCTTCATATTAAGAATCGGCAGACCGTTCTCTTTTTTGTAAAAGGCAACGTCCCTTGAGCAATCCATTCTTCTTTTGAAAAGCTCAATAATTTCGCTGTCTATTTCGTCTATTTCACGTCTTATTTCATCTAAACTTCTCATATTATTACCGCCGATTTTAAAGTATATTCATAATGGCTGCAGCCGCCGCCGCTTCGATTACAGGTACGGCACGTGGCACAATACAGGGGTCGTGTCTGCCGTGAACGCTCAGTTTTGCGTTTTCCTTAGTAACTAAATTAACGGTGTCCTGTTCTTTGGCTATTGACGGAGTAGGCTTTATCGCCGTTTTAAAGACTATAGGCATACCGTTTGTAATTCCGCCTAATATTCCGCCGCAGTTGTTTGTCTTTGTTACAACATCTGCGCCCTTGTAGCAAAAAGCATCGTTGCTTTGACTGCCGAGCATTTTTGTAAGCTCAAACCCCTTGCCGAACTCAATACCCTTGACAGCCGGAATACCGAAAATAATTGAAGAAATAACACCCTCAACACCGCCGAACATCGGCTCGCCAAAGCCTGCGTTTACTCCTGTGATTATACATTCAACAGTACCGCCTACGCTGTCAAGGCTCATTCTTGCTTTTTCTACAGCCTCACGCATTTTCGGTTCAACCGCTTCGTTTATCAGTGCAAACGAGCTGTTGTTAAGCCTTTTTATAAGTGATAAATCTGTGTTAACGCTGTCAAATTCATCATCGCTGATATCTGCAATACTTGAAATGTGAGCCGCTATGTTAATGCCTTTACTTTCAAGTATTTGTCCGCAAACTGCGCCTGCAAAGACGATAGGCGCAGTCAGTCTGCCCGAAAAATGACCGCCGCCCCTTATATCGTTAAAGCCGCCGTATTTTACAAAGGCGGTGTAGTCGGAGTGACCGGGACGCGGACAGTCAAGAAGTCCGCTGTAGTCGCCGCTTTTTGTGTTAGTGTTTTCGATTACTGCGCAAAGCGGTGCGCCTGTTGTCGTGTCGTTTAGCATACCCGAAAGGATTTTAGGAAGATCGCTTTCCTTTCTCGGAGTAGCTGTTTTATCCTTGCCTGGAGCTCTTCGTGCCATCTGGCAAAGCACCTTATCCATATCAACACTAAAGCCTGACGGAAGACCGTCTATGACAACGCCGATGCCGTTGCCGTGGCTTTCTCCGAATATAGAAATTTTAACCTTTTCACCCCAAGTCGATGACATTCGCCTTACCTCCCAGCATATTGTAATCCTCAAAAAATGTCGGGTACGATTTGTTTATGCTCTGTGCGTCAGAAATTGTAATATCATCTGTTGACATAAGTGAAGCTATGCTCATAGCCATTACAATTCTGTGGTCGTTACAGCCGTTTACAGTACCCTTGTGTATCTGCTTTTTGCCCTCTATAACAAGTCCGTCCGACAGCTCAAAAACCATAGCGCCTACGCTGTTGAGTGCGTCAGCAATAGCCGAGAGCCTGTCGCTTTCCTTTATTCTTAAACGTCCTGCATTTGTAATGTTTGTCGTACCCTCGGCAAATGCGGCTACTACCGTCAGTATCGGCACTAAGTCGGGAATCTGACTTGCGTCAATATCTGTAGCTGTCAGTTTTTTGTGCTTTACGGTAACGCTGTTTTCGCTTGTTGTAACCTCTGCGCCGAAGCGTTTTAAGATTTCTGCGATTTCTTTGTCGCCCTGTGAGGAGGATATGTCAACTGCGTTTACCGTAACTTCACCCTTCAGTGCGCCTGCCGCCATAAAAAATGCAGCCTGTGACCAGTCGCCGTGAGTTTTGTAATCACAGGATATGTACTTCTGATTGCCCTCTACAAAATAACCGTAGTCTGTTTTTTGTACTATTACACCAAATTTTTTCATAACGTCAATTGTTATGTCGATGTAGGCAGCACTTTCAAGAGGGGAAGTCAGTATAATTTTGCTGTCGCCGTCACAAATCGGCAACGCAAGCAAAAGACCTGTGATAAACTGCGAGCTGACATTACCGGGGATTTCAAATTCTCCGCTTTTAAGCCTTCCGCTGATAACAAGCGGCAAGCCGCCCTGTGTTTTGCAATCAACTCCTGATTTCGGCAGTGCTTCTGTGTATATTCCGATAGGACGCTCGGGCAGTCTGCCCTGACCGATAAATTCGGCTGTCACACCGCCCGAGGCGGCAACAGGGATTAAAAACCTGAGCGTAGAACCGCTTTCTAAGCAGTCGAGCGTTGCGTTTTTATTAGTAAATGTGTAGGTGCCGTCAACTGTCAGCGTGTCGTTTTCAAGGTGCGTTTTTGCACCGAGTGCTTCAATACAGCCGATTGTCGCTTTGATGTCGTTTGAAAGTGCAACAGGTGATATTCGGCTTTTGCCCCTTGCAAGGGCGGCACAGATTATCGCTCTGTGAACGTCGCTTTTTGACGGCGGAACAGTAACTGCTCCGTAAAGCTCTGACGGTGATATTATAACGTCTGCCATAAAAATATCCTCTTATTTTAAACAGTAATGTAGTCGCAGATGTCTGACTGATTTATCAGATGTCTGTGGCTTTCGCCGATTTTGTCAAGAATAACAAGCTCTATTTGTCTGCCCGATGATTTCTTGTCACCTGATGTTGCTTTTGCTATCTGCTCAAAGCTGTGGCTGTCACTAATGGGTAAGCCGTATTTTTTACAAAGGCGAGCAATTCTGTCAGCAGTACCTTTTTCTGTTGCACCCTTATTTTCCGATGCCTTAGTCATCATAACCATACCTATGGCTACGCCCTGACCGTGAGTAAGACCGCTGTAGCCGTAGAGTTTTTCAAGTGCGTGTCCTAACGTGTGACCGAAATTAAGTAATGCACGTTCGCCTGTGTCACGCTCATCACGGCTGACAACATCACGCTTTATTGAAACACAGTTGTAGATAACGTCCTCAATAATGTCGGGTGCGTTTTCGCTTTCAAGTTTTTCAAAAAGTGCTTTATCCTTGATACAGCCGTACTTGATAACCTCAGCCATACCGTCACAGATAAATTTTTCGGGCAGAGTAGAGAGCGTATCGGGGTCAATAATAACTAAATTCGGCTGCCAGAATGCACCGACAAGGTTTTTGCCCTGAGCAATATCTACGCCTGTTTTACCGCCCACCGAGCTGTCAACCTGTGCAAGCAGTGAGGTGGGAATCTGCACAAAGTCAATGCCGCGTAAAAATGTTGCGGCACAAAAGCCTGCCATATCGCCCGTAACGCCGCCGCCCAAGGCGACTATAATATCCTTGCGTGTAAAGTTGTTGTCTGCAAGGTGAGAATACATTTTTTCTATTGTAGAAAGCCTTTTCGAGCCTTCGCCAGCCTCAAACTCAAAAGCTGTTGTAATAAATCCGTTTTCTTTCAAAGAATTTACAACGGTATCACCGTACAGCTTCATTACGTTGCTGTCAGATATTACGGCGGCTCTGACAGCCTTTGAAACTGATTTTACAAGCTCACCGCTTTTTTTAAGAAGTCCTCGCTCAATCAGTATTTCATACGGTCTGCCTGTTTCTACATAAAGCTTTTTCATCATTCGCCCAAAGCCTCCTTTGTCTGTCTGCCCTTGTTTAGCAGGTCGCACAGCTCTTTTTCGTCCTCGTTTTCAATCGCATTTTTGATTTTGCTTATATTTTCAATCAGAATGTCAAGCTCCCTTGACAAAGGCTCTTTGTTTTCAAGAAAAAGCTCTGTCCACAGCCTTGCGTTGATATTTGCAACACGTGACACATCACGATAGCTGCCGGCAGAAAAGCCCTTGTGATTTAAACAGCAGGGACTTAGCACATAGGCACACGCAAGCACGTGCGGAAGCTGTGAGGTAAAGGCAATCATTTTGTCGTGCTCCTGCGGTGTAGTACGGCGAATACCTCCAAAGCCTATTTCAATCGCAAGCTTTTCTACAACTGCTACGCTTTGCTCGTCAGCCTCACAGGGTACGCAGATAAAGCTTGCGTTTTTAAAAAGCTCCGCTTCTGATACGTCAAAGCCGTTTTTTTCTTTGCCTGCCATAGGGTGAGTGCCGACAAAGGTGAAGTTGTATTTTTTTGAAAGCTCCACCATTTTCGGGCAGATTTCAGACTTTATACCCGACGTATCTGTTACTATTGCACCGCTTTTTATGTATTCTCCGTTTTTTTCTATAAACTCAACGGCAGCCATAGGGTACACGCAGAGAATAACCATATCGGCTGACGATAAGCTTTCTGCTGTGCCGATTTCATCAATAGCACCGCACTCAATCGCCTTTTTAAGCGGAGCTTCGCTTCTGTTTATGCCGATTACCCTGTGATTTGTGTACTTTTTAATTGCTTTTGCATAGCTGCCGCCAATTATACCCATTCCGACAACAACAATATTCATTTTGTCACCGTTTCCTTTAATTTTTTGTGCCTTAATTTAAAATCAATCGTTAGGCATATCCTTTAACGCATTATGAAGTGCAAACAGCTTTTTAGCCGTCTTGTCAAACTGTGCCGGTGTGAGCGACTGCGCACCGTCCGACAGTGCGTGTGCAGGGTCGTTATGCACCTCTATGATAAGTCCGTCTGCGCCTGCCGCAACAGCCGCCATTGCAAGCGGCTCAACAAGCCAAGCCTTGCCCGAAGCGTGGCTCGGGTCAACAACAACAGGCAGATGAGAAAGCGACTTTACAATCGGAATAGCAGAAACGTCAAGCGTGTTTCTTGTGAAGTTTTCGTACGTTCTTATACCTCTTTCGCAGAGGATAACCTGCTCGTTGCCGCCTGCCATAATGTACTCGGCACTCATCAGCCACTCCTCAATGGTAGAGGAAAGACCTCTTTTCAGAAGTATAGGCTTTCGAAGCTTGCCAAGCTCCTTTAAAAGCTCAAAGTTCTGCATATTTCTTGCGCCGACCTGAATTATATCGACATTTTCAAACATATCAATGTGAGATTCCTTCATAATCTCTGTTACAATCGGCAGACCTGTCTGCTTTCTTGCCTCCTTCAAAAGGTCAAGTCCCTCTGCCTTTAAGCCCTGAAACGCATACGGTGATGTGCGTGGCTTAAACGCACCGCCTCGAAGCATTGTAGCACCGGAAGCTTTTACGCTTTTTGCGATTTCAACAATCTGATTTTCACATTCAACAGAGCAGGGACCCGCCATAATCTGCAGACTGCCGTCACCGATTTTTAAGCCGTTAGAAAGCTCAATAACGGTGTTGTCGGGGTGGAATTTTCTGTTTACCTTTTTGTAAGGCTCCTGAACACGCTTTACGTTTTCGACAATATCCTGTGCGTGAATGTAGTCGATGTCAATCTGCGTAGTGTCGCCGATAAGACCTAAAACAGTTGAAGAAACACCCTCCCACACATTGACCTTGACGTTGTAATCGCTTTTTAATTTTGCCGAAAAGCTCTCCATTTGCTCGTGGGTACATTCCGGTTTTAATACAATAATCATATGATGACCTCCAATATATCACTTTATCACTTTAACTTGATAAAGTATCAGCTTTTTGTATTTTATCACTTTAATAGATTTAAGTCAACCCTGTTTGTAAACTAAATTAAATATAAATTACTCCTCAACGGCTTTTATAATGCTGTCTGTCACTCTAAAGGGAGAAGCGTTGCCGTCAATTACAATGTCAGACGCTTTTTTGTAAAGGGGCATACGCTTGTTGTAAAGCTCGGTCATAGCCTCTTTTTTGTCCTCACGCTGTAACAAAGGACGTGTTGTATCAAATTTAAGTCTTTCGTAAAGCACGTCAACAGGCACGTCAAGCAGTATGATTTTACACGTTTGCTTAAATGCTTTTACGTTTCTTTCATATGTCAGCGCGCCGCCGCCCGTTGCTATTATCTGATTGCTTTTGCCGGCAAGCTCAACGCAAGCCTTATGCTCAAGCTCACGAAAATATTCCTCGCCGTGTTTATCGAAGATTTCCGAAATTGTCATATTTTCTTTTTCTTCTATATATTTGTCGGTATCAACAAGGCTCATACCTGTTTTTTTAGCCAATGCTTTGCCCACCGTTGTTTTACCGCAGCCCATAAAGCCGCAAAGTACAATATTTTCATTCATATAAAAGCTGCTCCTTATTTGTTTTTGAGGTACTCAGATGCGTCAACGCAGATTTTGTTAATTTCAGAAACGTCATACGTACTGCCGTCCCATATTTCGTGAGCAACTACCGCCTGCCATACAAGCATTGACATTCCGCCGATAGCCTTACTGCCGTTTGCAAGAGCTTTTTGCACAAGGACAGTTTCAAGCGGATTGTAAACAGCGTCAAACAGTGCTGCTGTCTTTGAGATTACCTTGTCTGAAACAGGCTGTGCGTCAACGCTCGGAAACATTCCTACAGGCGTAGCGTTTACAAGAACGTCAATATCACCGCACAGCTCGCTTATAAGACAGCTGTGTACACAAGCGTTCTCAATGTTGCCTTCAAGCTCCTTGCAAAGAGCCACTGCAAGCTCTGTGTCCTCCGGTCTTACCGCAAGAGTTAAATCTGCTCCTGCAAGCAGTGCCTCATAAGCCATAGTCCTTGCAACACCGCCGCAGCCTAAAATTACAACTCTGTTTTTAAGAGTAATTCCGACTGAGCCGATTGCCTTTAAAAAGCCGTCGGGGTCAGTGGTGTAGCCTGTGCTTCTGCCGTTTTTAAAATCAACAGTATTTACACTTCCGTAAAGCTGTGCTTTTTTGTCAAGAGCGTCAATATGCTTTATTATATTCTGCTTGTGGGGAATTGTAATATTAAAGCCGTCAAGGTGTTTAAGAGTGTTTTCAAATTCAAATGCTAAATTGTCGGGGTGAATGTCAAGAACGCCGTACTCTGCATTTATTCCTGACAGTTCAAACAGCCTTTTATGTATAAAGGGTGACATTGTGTGACCGATAGGGTGGCCGATTACGGCATATTTTTTAATGCTCATAAAGAATTACCTCCGCAAAAAATAAAAAAATTTTTGTAATATATATTGACAAATGAAGGATTTACTAATAATATGTTCATATGCAATGGATACAATATTTACGTTTGTCTATTGTATCACAAAATGTGTTTGTTTGTCTACAAGATAATGACACAAGTTTAATTTGTTTTTTACAGGAGGATTTTAAGATGGTTTTAGAAAAGGTTAAGGCTATTCTTGCCGAGCAGTTTGACGTTGAAGAGGATAAAATAACTGCTGAAACAGACCTTCAGGAGGATTTAGGCGCAGATTCACTCGACGTTGTAGATTTGCTTATGTCAATCGAGGACGAGTTTGACATCGAAGTTCCCGACGAAGAGGTAGAAAACCTCAAGACAGTAGGCGCTCTCGTTTCTTACATCGAGGCTAATTCTTAATCAATAATCATTTTAAATTCAGACCGAGAGAAATCTCGGTCTTGTTTTTATGTTTTGGTTTTTGATAGCTTGGTAAAGGATAGATATTTGCCGTATGATATTAAATTTAATGAATAATGAATGATGAAAAATGAATGATGAATAATTTGGCGACACAGATGAATTTCATCAACGAAATATAACCATAAAGTCAAAACATAACACTCAAATCTTATTTCACGAAAAATAAGAAAAATACTTGAATAAAACGGACAAACCTATTATAATAGAAACGATACGCAAAAACATTTACTTATAACAAAGGGGAGTTATCATAATGGCTGACAATAAAAAAATGGTCGAGGCTATTACAAGCCGAGATGAGGATTTTGCTAAATGGTACACAGACATTGTAAAAAAAGCCGAGCTTGTTGATTATTCGGGCGTTAAAGGATGTATGGTAATACGTCCTTACGGTTATGCTATATGGGAGAACATTCAGGCTGACCTTGACAGACGCTTTAAAGAAACAGGCCACGAAAACGTATATATGCCGATGTTTATTCCCGAAAGCCTTTTGCAGAAGGAAAAGGATCACGTTGAGGGCTTTGCTCCCGAGGTTGCGTGGGTAACTCACGGCGGAAGCGAAAAGCTTAGCGAGCGTCTTTGCGTTCGCCCGACATCAGAAACACTCTTCTGCGAGCATTACTCAAAGGTTATAAACACCTACAGAGATTTGCCGAAGCTCTACAATCAGTGGTGCTCCGTTGTAAGATGGGAGAAAACAACTCGTCCATTCCTTAGAACCTCAGAATTTTTGTGGCAGGAGGGTCACACAATGCACGAAACCGAGCAGGAGGCACAGGAGGAAACTCTGCGTATGCTCAAGGTTTACGAGGACTTTTACCGTGACACGCTTGCAATTCCGGCTGTTGTCGGCAAAAAGACAGAAAAAGAAAAATTTGCAGGCGCAGTTGCAACCTATACAATCGAGCCGATGATGCACAACGGTGTTGCTCTTCAGGGCGGTACCTCGCACTTCTTCGGCGACGGCTTTGCAAAGAGCTTTGACATCACCTTTACAGGCAGAGATAACAAGCAGCACTATCCGTTCCAGACCTCGTGGGGCGTTTCAACAAGAATGATAGGCGCAATAATTATGGTTCACGGCGATGACGACGGCTTGATTTTACCGCCGAAGATTTCTCCGATTCAGGTTGCGCTTATCCCGGTTGCACAGCATAAGGAGGGCGTACTTGACAAGGCAAACGAGGTAGCACAGCTTCTCAAAAAGCAGTTCAGAGTTAAGCTTGACGACAGCGACAAGTCGCTCGGCTGGAAGTGCAGTCAGTACGAAATGAAGGGCGTTCCCGTTCGTGTTGAGTTGGGACCCAAGGATATCGAGAAAAATCAGTGCGTAATCGTAAGACGTGACACAAGAGAGAAAATTTTTGTAAGCCTTGACAATATTGTCGAAGAGGTTGAAAAGGCTTTGCAATCAGTTCACGACGGTATGTATCAACGCGCACTTGCAAATATGCAGGAGAAAACATTTACAGCCACAACCTACGATGAGTTCTGCGATATTGCAAAGAATAAGCCGGGCTTTATCAAGGCTATGTGGTGCGGTGATTCTGCCTGTGAAGAAAAAATCAAGGACGAAACAGGCGGCGTAAAGAGCCGTTGTATTCCCTTTGAAGAGGAACAGCTCTCTGACGTATGCGTATGCTGCGGCAAAAAGGCTAAGCATCAGGTTTACTGGGGCAAGCAGTATTGATATTTTTAAAGTAACTAAAAGGAGGTGGGACTATGCCTATCAAGGTTCAGAGCGATTTGCCGGCAATCAAGGTGCTTGAGTCTGAAAATATCTTCGTTATGCCCGAGGAAAGGGCGGTAACGCAGGACATCAGACCGCTTAAAATAGTTATTTTAAACCTTATGCCCACAAAGGTAGAAACAGAAACACAGCTTTTAAGGCTTCTGGGCAATAGTCCCCTGCAGATTGATATTGAGCTTTTACAGGTGGTAACGCACGTGTCAAAGAACACGCCCACACACCATCTGACAAAGTTCTACAGAACCTTTGACGAGATTAAGGACGAGCGCTTTGACGGTATGATTATAACAGGCGCACCTGTTGAAACGCTCGAATTTGAAGAGGTTGATTACTGGGACGAGCTTAAGGAAATTATGCAGTGGTCAAAGCGTAACGTCTATTCAACCTTTCACATCTGCTGGGGAGCGCAGGCAGGACTTTACTACCACTACGGCGTAAAAAAATATATGCTCCCCGAAAAGCTGTCAGGAGTTTATAATCACAGAATTTTAAATCCGCTTCACCCGCTGATGAGAGGGTTTGACGACAGCTTTAAAATTCCGCATTCACGCTATACGGGTGTTTGCCGTGACGATATTGAAAAATGCGACGAGCTTGAAATCCTTGCTACCTCTGACTATGCAGGAGTTTCAATAGTATGCAGTAAGGACGGCAGACAGTTTTTTGTGTTAGGTCACGCCGAGTACGACAGAAACACGCTTGCAGGTGAATATTTCAGAGATAAAAACAAGGGCATAAACCCGACTGTTCCGTACAATTATTTTCCGAATGACGATCCGTCACGCTTACCGCCGATGGTATGGAGAAGTAACGCAACACTGCTTTATACAAACTGGCTAAACTACTACGTATACCAGCAGACGCCATACGATTTACAGGAGCTTAAAAGAATGTACGGTCAGGAATAAAAAATAAGTGCCGTACTGTAGATTTATGGCACTTTTATTATAAAAAAGGAAGGAAGATTATAATGTCAGCAATTACAATCAACAGCGAAAATTTTCAGACAGAGGTAATAAACAGCGACAAGCCTGTTCTGCTCGATTTCTGGGCGTCATGGTGCGGACCCTGCCGAATGGTTTCACCGATTATTGATGAAATAGCAGATGAGTATCCGCAGTACAAGGTGGGCAAGATAAACGTTGACGAACAGCCTGTGCTTGCCTCACAGTTCGGTATTGTAAGCATACCAACGCTTGTTGTTATGAAAAACGGCGAAGTAACAGACAAATTAGTCGGCGCACACCCGAAACACGCAATTTTAAAGCTGTTATGAGTACGACAATCAGAGCAATTAAAGAAAGCGACAAGACTGATGTGCTTTCAATGATGCGTGAGTTTTACTCCTCCTCGGCAGTCTATACAAACGGCTCTGACGAGATTTTTACTGCCGATATAGAAAGCTGTCTAAGCGGCAGTTCCTATATTGAGGGGTACGTTTTTGTAGATGATAAAACGATACAAGGCTATGCGATGCTTGCAAAAAGCTTTTCAACAGAATTCGGCAGACAGTGCGTCTGGATAGAGGACGTTTTTATAAAGCCTGAGCATAGGGGAAAGGGCATAGGCAAAAAGCTTTTGCTTTTTGTCGGTCAAAAGTACCCTGAAGCCGTTATAAGGTTAGAGGTAGAAAAAGAAAACGAGCCTGCCGTAGAGCTTTACAAAAAATCAGGCTTTGAATTTTTGCCCTATGAGCAGATGATAAGACTGCCTGTAAAAACTAAATAAGAATAATAAAAAGGCTGTGTCAAAACGAGAAGTTTTGGTACAGCCTTTGCTATATTTTGCTATGTAGAGTAATGAATAATGAATGATGAAAAATGAATGATGAATAATTTTTTCTCGGACAATCCGATGTCATAACAACTTAGATTTTGCACCCCAACACTCTAATTATACCACTTAAAAAATTCAACTTCAATACTTTTTGCAAAAATAAAAAAATAATAATTTTTAATAAAATAGTTGACAAGTGTTGAAAAGATGTATATAATATAGACAAAGAAAAGGAACAAAAAAGGAGGTTTTCAAAATGTTGAAAAAACAACCTTTAATCAGACATATCAAAGAGTTCTTACGGAGCCTTCCACCAAATGTATAAAACCGGGTGCGTTGAGCAAATGTGTAAAGCTAACTTGTTTGTGTCGGAGCAGATGATTATTTAAATGTTATAAAACATATTTTAACCGATGGGTTTATTAAAATCAGTAGATGTTCCGAAAGATTCTTATACAGTCTGATTTATCTGTATATTGTAATAATTTCAAAAGCACGAGCAAATGTTTTTGAATTGTTAGTGAAATGTAAATTTCATTTGCAGACTGTAATTGTCCCAATAAGTGAATTCTATATATTAGCCGATAGTACTCGGTAAAGCGGATTTTATCATATAATTTAATATACAGTACGACTTTAAAACGGATTTTTATTTATGGTGGTAAGACCAATGAGAAGTTAATTTTTAGATTTACCTAATACTAAAGAATGGAGATTAGTCCGATGTAATCGCAATCTTAATCTTAGATTTCATTGTAAAGGAATGAGTCCAAAGAACAGGTAAGTTAATAAGTCGTAAGACAAAGAGCTTCTGAAGATTCAAAAGTCAATTAAAGCTTATAAACGGCGGTTGCTGATGTAACCGCCGTTTTTTTGCAATAGAACCTCTTATAAAAGATCACAAATTTGTGGTCTTTTTTAGTTTTTTAATGCGACAGTCTTGTTGATTTTTCTTTATTAAAACTTTAAAATAATATGTAACATTTTACCGCTTTAAATGTTATATTTATAAAAGACAGGGGAGAGAGGGTGACAGAATGTGAATAATCGGATATTGCAGCAATTTTATGAGCGGTACAGCAGGGAGTTGTATATCTACCTGTACTCCCTTTGCAATAACGTTCATCTTACAGAGGACTTGCTGCAGGAAACCTTTGTAAGAGCTATTCTTTCTCTTCCCGACAAGCATACAAATCCACGTGCATGGCTTTATATGGTTGCAAGAAATCTGTATTTTAATCATTATAAAAAGGAAAAGCAGAAAATATCGTTAGAAATCTCTGATAATTCTGCGGACATTGTCCCTGATGTACTTGAAAATTTAATTGAAGATGAAAATAAACGGATTTTGTATAAAGCACTTGAAAATCTGTCACCGATTAAAAGAGAAATACTGCGGCTTCAGTATTTAGGAAATCTCTCTCACAAAGAAATAGCGGCTATACTGCATATATCGCCTGAAAACGTCAGGGTTCTGGGCTGTCGCGGAAAAAAAGAACTTAAAAAATTTTTGGAGGTCAACGGTTATGAAATATAGCGAGATAATTGAACTGTATAAGCAGAAAAAGCTTGATGAGCAGAAGATGAAGGAGGTAGAGGCTGAAATTGAAAAGCACGAGGCAATCAGCGAATTCCTTTTTGATGAGGATATCCCCGGATTTGAGAATGACTCAGTGAATATCTCCGTGGAAACAACAAACAGCAATTCACAGGCAGACGCAAAATTTGTAAAAATGATAAACAAATCAATCCGTGCGGCTTTTATCAAGCTGGGTGTGACAGTGGCTTGCTTAGCCCTTGCATTGGTAATGTTTGTTCAGTTTGCGCTTCCGAAGCTCGTGTCAGAGATGTATTACAATCCTGAGGAGTCAGTAACAGAGCAGACAAAGCGGTTTGACCTTGATATAGCGGTATATACCGAATTGTTTGTTCCCGAACAGCTCAGGGAGGAAACAATAGTAAAAAGCAGAGGCTACGGCGAATATGAGTTTGCGGTGCTTCAGACCTCAAGCTACACCGGTACATTTACAGATGTTTCGGGATACATTGATAAAAATCAAATCGTATTCTATAATTCCAATATAATCAAGCCGTTTACGTCCAATGCGTTTGTAAGAGTGGCATCAGATTCACTTGACAAATCGCAGTCGCTTTCAGAACAGATTTCAGAAAATGATTTAGTGATATACAGTGCCGCCGGAACAAGAAAAGACGCTGAAAACGCAATCAGTAAGCTTGACGATGAGAAATTTTACAACGCTTATGTTTCACTTGACAGGGTGATGAAGTATGAGGATTTTGTGAGCTTTCTTGAAGCTACAGGTTATGAGGGCGTTGTATGGTGCGCTCCTATGGTGTCGGGCGGAGGAACAAATAACATCGGATTTTTCTATGAACAGGGTTCGGGAACTGAAATCCGTTGGGACGAGGAAAAATATCCATATCTTAAGCTGTGGAATATTATCAGTGATGCGGAAGCGATGAAGAATACGGAAACGGCAAAACAGCATTTTACCGATATGCTTTCATATATGTCCGAGCAGACTGCATTCTGCGAGATGATGGGAATTGATGCCGACAAGCTGTCAAAAAGCAAGCAATATATTGACGAAAACGGTCTGAATATTTACGGTTTTATGATTATTGCGCAGAAAGACGAGATTAAAAAGATGCTTGAAAACGAAAATGTTTTCACTATTTATACAACAGCAGTAAAATAAAAAATATAAAACTACAAGGCTATGCCGCAAAGCTCAGCTATATCAGAGTACTCAATATGAACAATACTATAATTGAACTTGATGTCAGCATTTGATTTTAAATAAATACCGCTTAAGAAAAGCTTATAAGATAATCTGCACAAAATAATGATAAACATGAAAGGGTGAAAACCGCATTCTTTCGTGTTTATTTTTAATTTTAAAAACCTAATATTTTAAGTAAGTGTGATTGTGAACACATATTTAAAAAATTATGTCATTTTATTGTATAATTTTACAGAAGTGTGAAAATTCTTCCTTCATTTGTTGACTATACTGATATGATTTGATAAAATACATATGTAGATTTATTGTGAGAATTTAGAAAAGTTTTTTGTTCGTTTTCACAAGTATTCGCCTAACGGCAATAACCTGTTACGTTTTTTCAGACTTTTCAATTGCGACAGAGAGGAGATGCGTTATCATAGAGATTGACATTTCTGCTGCTTCAACTGAAGAAAGAAATTTTGATACAATAACTATCGGCATGACAGATCCTGTTGCGGTAGAAGCTGCCGGTATTGATTTTACATACAAAAACAAACCGTTTTTTGATTTTGTAAAACGCATTTTCGACATTTGTTGCTCTTTGGCTGCGATTATTATTTCGATTCCTTTCTTTATAATTATCAGCGCAGTAATTATGATAAGCGACCGCAATCTAAAGCCTTTTTTTGTTCAGAAAAGATGCGGAAAAAACGGCAAGACCTTCAGCTTTATAAAGTTTCGCTCAATGTGTGTTGATGCAGAGGAACAGCTTGACAGCCTGCAAAAGCACAACGAAATGGACGGTCCTGTTTTCAAAATAACCGATGACCCAAGAATTACAAGAGTCGGAAAGCTTCTTCGTTCAACAGGACTTGACGAGCTGCCCCAGTTGTTTAATATTTTTATGGGCAGTATGTCCTTTGTGGGACCTCGGCCGGCACTGCCAAACGAGGTTGAGCAGTACAGCGAAACAGACAGACTGAGGCTTCTGGTAAAGCCGGGACTTACCTGCTATTGGCAGGTTCAGCCAAACAGAAACAGTATTTCTTTCGCAAAATGGATGGAGCTTGACCGCAAATATATCAGCGAGCGCAGCTTTCTGCTTGACATAAAGCTGATATTCAAAACAGCTCTTACAATCATACACAGAGAAGGCTGCTAAGGTATATTGCAGCGATTATTATAAACACCTGTACCACCCCAAAACAAGGGTGGTACTTTTTTCTTTATAGGAAATTGCGCAGTTGCGCTCGGGCATAAAAGGTTTATATCAGCATAAGCTGCCTACACGAACCGGATGCAACGTCACGTTCTTTTTTATGGTGTGACTGCATTTTGATTACGTAAGGCAATTTAGTATTTAGGTTTTTTAAGATGACATTTGTCAAATGACGGGTTAAAGGCGTAGAAATTTTTGTCGTCAAGCTTGTCGGTCAGAATTCGTAAATTCTCGCCGAAACGCTGGTAATGCACAATCTCACGTTCGCGCAAAAAGCGAATCGGATCCTTTACGTCGGGGTCGTCACAAAAGCGCAGAATGTTGTCATAGGTCGTTCTCGCCTTTTGCTCCGCCGCAAGATCCTCGTGCAAATCTGTGATAGGATCTCCCTTGACTGCAAGAACAGACGCAGAAAACGGTGTGCCTGATGCCGCCTGCGGATAAATACCTGTTGTGTGGTCAACAAAATAATCGTCAAACCCCGCCTTTTTAATTTCATCAATCGAAAGATTTCGTGTAAGCTGGTAAACAATAGCGCCGATCATCTCAAGATGCCCCAGCTCCTCTGTACCTGACGAGTCCCCTCGGTTGGAAGTTTTGCCGTTTGCAAGCTATAAATTCATATCATACGGAAAGCTTGATAAACGCACAACCATTCTTGCAACAGAATCGGACAAGCACAGAAGAAAATTCTTTACAGCAAGGCTGTATCTGATATAAAGCAAAACGCAAAAATTAATTGCTACTTTCCTGCTTTTGTGATAGAATTTAGGTAGATGAACTAATTTATGAGATTATGAGGAAAATGGAGAACAATGAAAAGCATAAAATGGATTTTCTTTGATATAGGCTCAACACTTGTTGATGAAAGTGTAGCTTTCCGAAAAAGAGTCGAAAAGACCGTAGCAAATACAAATGTCAGCTATGATGATTTTTACAACAAAATGGTTGAGATTTCAAAATACAATCAAAATGGCTACCATAAGGCACTTGAATTTTACGGCTTGACTATGGCTCCTTGGAACAGTGATGACGAATTTGTATATCCTGAAGCGGAAGAATGTTTAAGAAAATTAAGCAAGAAATATAAAATCGGAATTATTGCCAATCAGATCTTTGGCAGTGAAGAACGGTTAGAAAAAATCGGCTTGCTTAAATACATAAACCTTGTTGTAGCTTCTGCCGAGGAGGGCGTAGCAAAGCCCGATTTGCGTATCTTTGAAATTGCTCTTAGTAAAGCTGATTGCAAGGCAGAAGAAGCAGTAATGGTCGGCGACAGGCTCGACAATGATATTGTTCCTGCCAATAAAATCGGAATGAAAACCGTATGGATTAAGCAAGGCTTAGGCGGATTTGCTACGCCTATGACACAAGAAGAACAACCAAATTACATTGTTGAGAACTTGTCAGAAATTATTGGTATATTTTAGGTGAAATGATATGGATAACATAAAAGAAGTTTATGATTTTTACAATAACGGTGCTGAAATTGACCGTCTTGAGCGTGGTTTAGGCATAGTAGAGTTTTATCGTTCAAAGGAGATTATTTCAAAGTACATAACCGAGAAAAGTACAATTTACGATATAGGTGGAGGTATCGGTAAATATTCTGAGTGGCTTGCGAAACAGGGACACGATGTTACGCTGATTGAGCTTGCACCGACAGCGGTTGATTACGCAAAGAATAATATGAAAACGCCTTACATTGCAGAAGTCGGCGACGCAAGAGAGGTACACAAGCCTGACGAGAGTGCAGATGTTGTTTTGCTTATGGGCCCGCTGTATCACCTACAGAATGAATCTGACCGAGAAAAAGCATTAAAAGAAGCGTACCGTCTGCTGAAAAAAGGCGGTCTGCTTATTGCGGCAGGAATATCAAAATTTAGCTCAACCACTTGGGCGCTGTCTGTTTACGGCAACGGTTGTGACTTTATTGATGACGATATTTATATGAATATGCTGAAACTTGAGCTTACAACAGGAAAACACAACCGCCCGGAGGAGTATCCGTTTATTATAGCAAACGCATATTTTCATACTATTGACGAATTAAGAAATGAAGTCATAAAAAGCGGATTTAAGATTGTTGAAAATCACGCTGTTGAAGGTTGCATATGGATAACACCGAAGCTTGATGAAAAGTGGCAGGATGCAGAGAGCAAGAAAAGACTGCTCGATATTATCCACACAACCGAACACGAGGAAACGCTGATGGGATTAAGTCCGCATTTCTTGGTAGTCGGAAGAAAATAATCTAAATCAAAAGTAGATAGGCAACCGGATGCTTTTCTGATTGCCTATCTGAATTTTTTTATAAAAGAACCCTCAATCAGCACTGTGAATGTTGATTGAGGGGTGTTTATTTAATTTTTGCCGAAGTTTATTTAATTTGACCATTTTTTATTCTTTTTTTGACCGATTAATTCCGATTTTAACTTCCTTTTATCTGTTTGACAAACCGAAACTGTTTATTCAATAATTCTTTTATCTCCAAAATACTGTGTTAAAATCAAAATTAATGCACTGCAAGCAAGTATTCCGTCCATAATACCCGCAGGTAGCATAAACATCATTAGAGTCATTGTAACAACACAATTAATAATAGATAACGCCAGTCCCCACATTCTATTTTTCCATAATCCAATTGCTCCTATAACTCTTACAATTCCATAAAGCATTCCCATTATAAGCATCAAATTCATATTATCCTGAAAATATGGAACGATAAATGAAAAATACTCATTTATATCAAACTTATCGGCACCTAAAATAAATACAGGAATTAGACAAAAGCAACCACCAATTTCCATAAATGCTCCGTGAATAATCATCAACACCGATGCAATTTTATATTTCTTCATCTGTACACATTACTCCTTTTTATTAGTTTACAAAATATTAATTTCGATTTATCCTACTTTATTATTACATACAAAAGCATTAATGCCGCAAGAAAAATGATATTGGCAATGGTAAAGAACAGGAGATACTTTCCTTTTGATACATTTTTCTTTTGTGCTATGAATTTGTATGAAATCAGGCTTGCCATAGATGCGATTAATGTACCTAAACCGCCTATATTAGTGCCGACAATCAATGCCGGTAAGTTGTGGGTGAAATTTGACAAAAGCAGTGCCGCCGGAACATTGCTGACAACCTGAGAGGTAAGCACCGCAGTGATCACCTCATTGCCTGAGATATATTTCTGTAAAAGAGATGAAAACATTGGGAGTCTGCCCATATTACCGATGAATATAAAGAACCCGACAAATGTGAGTAGGAGTGAATAGTCCACCTTTTTCAACACTTTTCTGTCAAAGATTACGATTGCACAAAGTGTAACGGCAAACGCAATACTAACGCTGAGAACACGCAATACCGCAAGAATGCAAATGCAAAACAGTGCAACATACATTATCACCTTGCAGGTGTTCTTTTCTTTGCTTTTTGTGGTCAGACTTACGGTAATTTTTTTGTTTCCAAAGCTTCCTATGGCAAAACTACTGACAAGCAACATTGCAAGCGATAAGACTGTATAAGGCAACATCAATAAAATAAATTTTTCAAAAGCCATACCTGATTTTCCGTACAGATATAAATTCTGTGGATTACCAATTGGTGTCAGCATACTTCCCAGATTAGCCGCAATGGTCTGCAAAATCACCACGGGAATAAGCCACTTTTTCTCTTCTGTTTGTCCGAGCATATCAAACAGCACAAAAGTAAACGGGACAAAGGTTATGAGCGCCACATCATTGGTAATTATCATACTGAAAAAGAAGCAAAGTAAAGTCAGCGTTACCACAAGCTGGCGAATATTTTGTACCTTATTTAACAGCTTCCGTGAGATTTCTTCAAAAACACCCATACTCTGAAAGCCTGCCATCAGTGCCATTAACGAGAACAATATTCCCAGTGTCCTGAAATCTATATACTCAAAATATTTTTCGTCCGGTATTACAAAGAACATTGAAATCACCGCAAGCACACAGGCAACAATCAGTATCGCTTCCTGTTTTATAAACTCAAAAATTTTCATCTTCACATTTTACTCCAAATTTTTATTTACGGATAATTGATAGATAAGCACATCTCGATACAGTGATTGCGGTTCGGTATTCAGCCATTCAAGTGCAGAATCAATATCAATTGAAAAGCCTTTTCCAAAGTAATCAAACATCTTTTTGTGACTGCCCGAAAACGGGAGAGCAATTACCTTTTTGATATTCTCCTCAATTGAGAATGCAGGTCTGTAGCTTCTGTTTCCGTTAAGAAGCGACTTGCCGTTGTCAAAAATCGGTGCCGTAAGATATTTATTGTTCTTTGTGTCACAAATCACAGCAAGATTGTTAAAGTGTCTGTCCTCGTTCAGAGTTATATAATCAAGGGTAAAGATATTTTTCAGATATTTCTTTATATCCAAATCAAGGTATTTTCTGAAAAAGTCAACTGTATATTCAATATAGCCTTCCATTGATTCGAACTCCAACTTTTTAGCAGATAATTTTGTGCCGGTAATTCTTTGATGAATACGCTCAAATGTGATTAACTCATAACCCGGTATAAGAAAATCCTTGCTTCTGCAACCGCTTTTGCCGTTTATCTTTCCGTATTCATAAACAACATAGCTTTTCTTCGGAAGAGTGCTGAATGTAAGGAGTTTTGAAACAAGATATTCAACAATACCTTCTTCAAAAGTATCAGTTTTATACCAGTATCCCTTGTCATAGAATTTCGTTTGCGTGCCTTCGCTTGTTCCGTCAATGTTTACTGTCAGGTCGTCGCTTAATGTTATGTCAAACATATTTTTCTCCTTTGGGGCAAAGCTTTTTCCAAGTGATATTGTTGTCGCCGAATTTAAACCAGATAGAGTCGTTGTAGCTTACACCAAAGGTTCTTTTAACGATTTCAATAGGGTCATATTCGTCAAGACCTGTTTTATTAAGCAGTTCCTTTATATCGGCACGACCACGTTCCCAGCAGCGTGTTTCCAACAGCTCGCTGAGCTTTGAAATATCAATTTTGTCAAAAGCAAGGAAAAATTGCTTCATCGGATTGTCGGTGAACTTCTTGATGAATACTTCGTTGTTTTTAATATTCACAACAGCAGTCAGTTCATCTTTCCAGTAAACCGAAATCTTACAGCCGTCCCATTTGTTTTTCAGCTTATCTTCAAGCTGAATATTACAGTTGAGCTTTTTGGCAATGACGGATATAGTTTCAAGATGAGGTGAAATCTGATGCGTTTCTATTCTTGCAATTGTAGATTGAGGCATATTGCATCGCTTAGCCAACTCACGCTGAGATATTTTTAATTCTCTGCGTTTATCAGCCAGTTCATCAACTATTCTATAATTATTCATAATATCACCTCTCACAAATATATGATAGCAAATGTGCTATCATATGTCAATGACAGACACAGCTTTTCTGTCAATAAAAATGATAAGAAGAAAACTATATTTATCAAATTATACTATTTGGTTAGATTTATTCACAAAAAATGCTGAATTCGTTGAATGTTATAAAAAATAATGATATACTAAAAGTAATTTATTTGTTATCAGGAGATGGCTTTTATGGATAATTTTACGTGGATAGATT
>JBJEQF010000035.1:0-88476 GCA_051881615.1 Acutalibacteraceae bacterium
AGTGGATGGGGTTTTGTAATGTTTAACGAAGTGCTTTGCGGAGAAAGTAGATATAAATTGGTAGTGGGTGACAGCGTTGAGGTGTTGTCTGCGCTACCGGATAACTCTATTGATTGTGTTATAACTTCGCCCCCTTACTGGCAACAACGAATATATGAAGACTATGATGGCGAAATAACCAATATTATCGGAGACGAAAAGACTCCCGAAGAATACGTAGCCAATTTGATGAATGTTATTCGTGAAATCAAACGTGTGCTGAAACCAACTGGGACTTTTTGGCTTAACATAGGCGATAAATTTGTTAATAAATGTCTTATGGGAATGCCATGGCGTGTTGCTCTAGCCATGGAAAGCGAAGGTTGGATTTTGAGAAGCGATATAATTTGGGATCAAATTAAAGGCACCCAAAGCTGTAAGGATCGATTTAGAGATATTTATGAACATGTTTTTCAATTCGTAAAGAGCAATAAATACTATTTCAATGCAGACTCTATAAGAATTGTGCCTGAAGTAGATGCTCACGAAACTTCCGAAGGAACAATGGTTTCTGCAACTGGAGTTAGCGGAAAAAAATATTTTAAGCAAATTGAAATGTCTACAGTGCTAACGGCAGAGGAAAAAGGAAACGCTTTAGACGCACTAAACGAAACATTAGAAGAGATGCGACGTGGTGAAGTTGTCGATTTTAGAATGACAATTCGGGGCGAACAGCGTAGTTTTCATAGTGAAAATTCTAAAGTCAGTGGCCGAGCTAAGGAACTGCTGGAAAAAGGATTCTACATTATGAAAATGCGAAAAAAAGGTTTTTTGCCATCTGATATTTGGAGAATTGTTCCTGAAGACAAATGGAGAAAAGATGCTCATTGTGCGGTTTTTCCCGAAGAACTTCTTAAAACGCCTATTTTATCAACTTGTCCTATTAACGGAATCGTATTAGATCCGTTTTCTGGTACTGGAAGCACTGTTAGTGCGGCGGTTAAATTGGGGCGAAAAGGAATTGGCGTTGATTTAAGTGAGAAATATACAGAAGTAGCCCAAAAAAGGTTGGAGAATACTACCGATCAAATTGCGCTTTGTGACTTGGTATAATACGCTACTTTTCGCTTTTTTTGCCCTGCTTACGCTACTTTTAGTCGCTCTTTCGCACCCTAAAAAGCTCGATTTAATCGGGCTTTTTAGTGTTTTTAAGGATAAATTGAGATTTTACGTTATGGCAACCTTTTTGTGGACAAGGGAATTTCCGTATGGTATAATTTGTATAAATGAACGTATAGAAATTATTGGACGATAAAGAAATAAAAAACAGATTAGTCAAACCGACTTTACACATTTGTAAAATCAGACCAAAACGCATTAGAATAATAAATTTTGTCTTAACAATTTATAAGACATAACATAAGAGGTAAATATGGCTTCAACGAAAGATTATTTAGACTTTATTCTCGAACAGCTCAGCACACTTGACGATATTGCCTACCGTGCTATGATGGGAGAGTATATTATTTATTATAAGGGCAAGATAATCGGCGGAATTTATGATAACCGCTTCCTCGTTAAACCATCAAAATCCGCAAAAGCACTGATGCCCGATGCACCGTTTGAATTACCTTATGAGGGTGCAAAAGAAATGCTCTTGGTAGAAAATATTGAGGACAAAAAGTTTTTAGCAGAGCTTTTTAACACAATGGTGGACGAGCTGCCAGCTCCGAAAAAGAGGGGAACAAAATAATGGCTTTTGATTATAAAAAAGAATACAAGGAATTTTATATGCCTAAAAACAAGCCGGGTATTGTAGACGTACCGACTATGAATTATATCGCCGTAAGAGGTAAAGGCGACCCAAATGACGAGAACGGCGAATACAAGCAGTCTGTCGGCTTGCTGTATGCTGTTGCCTTTACAATTAAAATGAGCAAAATGGGAAGTCACAAGATTGACGGCTATTTTGACTATGTTGTTCCTCCGCTTGAAGGCTTCTGGTGGCAGGACGGCGTGCAGGGAATTGACTACGCTCATAAGGAAAGCTTCTGTTGGATTTCGCTGATACGTCTGCCTGATTTTGTGACTAAGGCAGATTTTGATTGGGCAATTGCCGAAGCTACTGCAAAAAAGAAAACCGATTTTTCAAAGGTAGAATTTTTTACATATACCGAGGGATTGTGCGTTCAATGTATGCACCTCGGCTCTTATGATGACGAGCCTGCAACGGTTGCGTTAATGCACGAATATGCCGCAGAAAACGGATACGAAATTGACATCACCGAAAGCCGTTATCACCACGAAATATATCTCAGCGACGCAAGACGGGTTGCCCCGGAAAGGTTGAAAACGGTCATCAGACTTCCGATAAAAAGACTATCGGCAACATCGAACAATTAACGTCATAGGAAAAAGGAGCGACAGTAATGAAAATGCTTACTGAAAGGTTTTTGCTTCTATTATATCTGTAGAGATTTGCTTTTATTTGGTATTTACTAAATCCAAATTCTTCTGCAATTTCCCTTTGTATTAATCCTTGAGTTTAATTACTAATATTTCTTTATCAAATTGTTTAATGTGCTTGTTTTTTGTTGACATACAAAATCCCCTTACGGTAGTCTTTTAAGTCTATCATAAGGGGATTTTTATATTGTCCGTTTCTAATGCACTTGTTCATTGCTTAAGGCGGCTTTATTGTGCGCTCGTTTGACAATTACAAAGATTAACTTTTGTTGATATATTCGTACACTCGGTCTTTGCAAAGTTATTATATTTCTCATATTATTGCAGTTTGTTTTGATAAACACCAAGCTTTTTTAACATTTTCTTGCGTTTTTTCGCTGTTTGAAAATCAGCCATCAACGCTCTGACTGGTTTTTTCCTTGAAAAAGCACTGCGCAAATAATGAAAAATCTGATAAATCCACGCAAAGCATCGCATATGAGGGTGGCTATTCAAAAGCCTCCAGTTCATTTCTCCGTTTTTCTGAAGGCTTTTAATGAACTCAAGCGGAGTTCCTGTCCTTGACAGTACGCCTGCACCGTATTCAGAGCTGCGCTTTTTCCTGCCGAAATTTCCTTGTTCCGCAATATATTGCATTAAGCTTTCACACAGCTTATCATCAGCCTCCAAGCACCACGCAAATTTTTCTGTACGTAAGCCTAAATATATTCCGCACATCTTAGTAACCGTTATTGCCAGCTTTTCAAGACCGCCTCTCTTTAAAACAGGCTTGAATTGATCCTCCCAGATTTTGTCGTCAATGCACCTGTCAGCAAACATCATCCAATCTATAATCTGACGTAAGCCAAGACCTTCTTTAAGATGCTTTTCGATATGAAGAAGAAGAACAATGCCGTTTTGCAGAGCAGGAAAAGCCGGAAATTCATTTGAGGCAATATTTTTAATCTCAATATTTGCAAAACCGTCGTTAATAACATCAAGCAAATAATTTCCGCGCTCGTTTTCCTCAATACCTGCCGGCTTTTTGTGCAGCTCAAAGTGAACGCCCGATTTCAGAAGAGTGGTATGATAGCTGTCTGAATCATCCTCCAAAGCCGCCTTATACCCGTTACTGCACATTATTTCAAGGCAGGCATCATATTCACACGATGGTACATAAAAGTCGATATCCCCCATTGTCCTGAACTCGGGACTGGGATAATACATTGCCGCCGTTATTCCTTTTAGAATAACGGGATGCAGATTCCTTGTCCGAAGCAAATCGGTAAGCTCTGTCTGATAGTACAAAATCAGGTGAAACTGCGCAATCTGGACAGCAATATCATTTAACCAATGCTTTAATATTTTAGCATCACTTACAAGCGTATCGTTTACGATGTCACCGGGCAAGGCAAGAATCGCATGACTGCGAAGCTCTTTATAAATTGACTGCCAATCTGCGTCTTCCAAGCCTTCAAGCGGAGTTTTCCATATTGAGGCTTTGATAATTTCAAAAATTTTATTATCCATTTTGACATTCCATTCCTTTAACACATACCTCGCCTGTCGCTCTGTTTATATCAAAACCGAAGCCTTAACCAATCAATAAAATCTCTTACTGCACCGTCGCCGCCGTTATATCTTGAAACAAAATCTGCTATTTCAAGCACCTCCTGCACAGCGTCGTTTGGGCAGCCGACTATTCCACCGGCATTTTTTACAGCCGTCATACAAGACAAATCGTTGCAGTCATCTCCGCAATATGCGACATTTGCAAGCGAATACTGCGTATGCTCCTGCTCTGATAAAATACTTAGAAGCTCACACAGTTTATCAAGCTTTTGGCGCACTCCCTGGTACAGCCACTTGATTTCAAGCTCCTGACAACGTTTTTTTACTATATCGCTCGTTCTGCCTGTAATAATTGCAGGGATAATTCCCAATTTCGGCAGAATATCATGAATACCGTAGCCGTCCTTAATATTAAAGGCTTTCATCATCTCGCCGTCTGCACCCATATATATTTTACCGTCGGTCAACGTTCCGTCAACATCAAGTACTAAAAGCTTAATTTTATTCATCAATTCTCACCTTAAAAACTACCTTTTTAACGTGGCATTTATTTTCCGTTTCAATCGAAGGCATATGTGCGTCCTGAGGGTACAGCACAAGAACACTGCCGGATTTCATTAAATGACACTCATCTGCTTCTGTCGGATAATAGAATTCAACATCGTTTTCATCGGAATATTTCTGCGAAATATCCATACCCTCACGATTTCGGACATAGATATACTCTTCACCCTCTAACAGATACTGCACATCTACATATTTTCTGTGGGACTCATATTTACCCTCTTCTATTCGTTTAGGAAAATATTCGTCAATATTATAAAAAATATCATCTGAAAGATAATACCGACCTACAGACTGATTCGGATTGAAGTTTGGAATAATTTCATTAAGTATCTTTTCAATGTTTTGTTTTGTCGTCATTTTGCCCTCGCAAATTTATTCTTATACAAATTCACTTATTAAGTTCATTTTTGTGTATATATTACCAGCAATATTCTCACGTTTATCGACTACTAAAACCTTTTTGCCGACCTTTTTGCTTCATGGGCAAACACGGCGCCAAAAAGTCCTGCACCGACTACCAAACAATCATAAATTCCCATAATATTATCCTCTTAACAGTATACTTATTAAAGCGTACGCATCTTTAATTGTTTTTATATTTAATAAACAGTCTGTAATCATTTCTTAAAAATAACGCTTCATAACATAATAGAAATTTTCTTAAAATATATCGCTGTAATCTTCCCGGAACTTTTCCGACCTCTTTATAGTATTTTTCTTTATCTGCTGATTTTTGATTATTTCTCGTTCTGAAACTTGAAATTACTGTTTGCACCATATACAAATCTGTTTCCGCCGCAAAGGCTTTCCACAGATGAAAGTCCCCTGCCATCTTATAATTACGGATTATTTGACCGTGTTTATCCCATAAATCCTTTGAAAAGAAAATGGACTCCTGCTGTATAAAACGAAGTAATACTCTTCCGTCGTAGAAGCCTTTACGAATCCATTTTTTATGATATGGCTTGATATCATACGCAACCTTAAAGCAGACATCGTCTTCGTTTCTGTCAGACGGAATCCCGGAAAGCCACTTTACCTGCGGATTATGCCTGAAAACGTTCTCAACGACATTAAAAGCCCACGGCATATACATATCGTCAGCATTAAGCCAGGCATACACGTCGCCTGTCGCCATTTCAAAGCCTTTGTAGATAGCGTCATACATTCCGTTATCCTTTTCGGAAATGTAGCGCATATTGTATGTGCCTTCATATTTTTTAATAATATCAAGCGTTGCGTCGGTAGAACCGCCATCAACAATAATATGTTCAAAATTACTGTATCCCTGATTTTTAATTGAAAGGATACATTTTTCAATATATTCCTCACAGTTATAAACCGGGGTTACTATTGAAATTTTAATACTTTCTTTCATTACATACCCTCCAAAAGAATCACAAATCCACCATATAAATATTAAGTCTATCCTCGGTAATGCGGAGATCATCTTTGTTTTGAATCCAATAAAGAGGAGTATTCCCTATAAATGACGCCCACCCGTTAAATGTGCTGGGTACACCGATTATATAATCGCAAAGACTGAGCAGCCAGTTATCCTCCACACCGCTGCTGCCTTGTGAAAAATAAATATCATTACCCAAATCCGAAAATGCAGTACCGTCAATTTTTTCATTGGACGTAATTATAAAGGCTGTTTTCGTGTTCTCGAGATAATCTCTGAAATTTTGACAAACCTTTGCAAATACATCAATATCAAAATAATATTTTCCACCCAAAAAATTCTTGTAATCGCCGCGACGGATATGTACACCGATTACAACATCATAAGTTTCACGCAGCTTAGAAATCTGCGATTCAACAACCGTACGGTACTGTTCTTTAGGAGTAAAAAAGTCTTTTATCTCTGCCTTGTGCTTAATCAGGCTTTTGCGATCATAGTACGGCCAGCCACGATAAAATATTATTTTACCGTTAAATACTTTTTTATCAAGCAGCTTCGCTACCTCTTCACCCGTATTATCTTCTTTTATAGTGATTATGTTTTCAGGAAGAATCTTCTTCAAACGATTAGTAACCTTACAAGCTAAAACGGCGATATTTGTTTTCTTGATTTTTGCAATTTTATTACATTTTGGATTATTCATTTCAAATAAATCAGAATATTCAAAGTTGTAATTTCTGAATTTAAAACCATACTCCAAAGCACTTGCCATACAATTTGCCGAGATCAAGACCTGATTACACATCTGTCCAAACTTATCAATGAGAATCAACATATCTATTACCTCATAACTAATTCTTAAAAACCTAAATCATATAGATTGCTCTTAAATATTTCAGCTATATTGACCTAATTCAAAAAAGTATTGATATTTGTAATCATTCAACAAAGGTAAAAATCTTGACGCGCTTGTCTTTCCGCTTACCAGTGCATCACAGCGCGTTAAAAGCAACATATTTATGAGATAATTTTTCTGCTTTTCACAGAAATCAATCCCATTAGTTTTCATAAATTCATTAAGAAAGCTGCCGGTTTTTTCGTCATAAGTAAATCTGATATTCGACGGATTATCCAAAACGGTAATTCCGTTTTCTTTTGCCCATTCACTTATTATGCTGAATATTCTTTCATCTTCTGTTGACAGGAATATTTGAGAATATTTAAGCTCTTGCAAAACATTGAAAAGCTTATCTGTTATCATATCCACATCCGGCTGAACAGGACGAAAATAAGGTTTTTTTAACAAATAATCGGTACCTCTTAGCAAAACGCCTAATGTTTCTTTGCCATCGACTCCTGACTGTTCGAATATTTCTCTGTATTTTTTATCTAATTCACAACTAATCTCTTCATTTAGTCTAAAATATTTAGATAAGAAATCTCTGTATTCTAAAATTGCAGAACTGTTATTGAAAAAATTGTTCCAATTCTTATCAAACTCTAAAGGGGAAATCCATGAATCAATCGGTCTGCCGTTTGAAAAGACTACATTTTTGCAACGATATACTTCTTCAGGAGTGACACCTGCAACCGGCTGTTCAAAAAACAATTCCCACGCATTTACATTTTTATTATTAGTGTAGCTGTTCGGGACGCCTCTCATATCTACAACCGGTATAAATCCATGCTTTACGGCATAATCAATCTGGGACAACACATAAATGATATGGACAAACAAACCGCATCCCGAACTTGATTGGCTCCACCAAATAATATAATATGTATCATTTGGATTGTTTCGTCTGTTATGAATAAAATGTCGTAATCTAAATTTTCTTAGCTGACGCTTATCGCTTTTCTTCCAATTATTATAGCGATTTCTTATACTTATAGCCGTTAGCTTTATCTTTCGAAGTATCTTAACAAACAAATTCAATTAAAGTTCCCCCCAAAATCTATTCAAATATTTTATTCTGCTTTCATTTGTGCTTTGATCTTCACCCATTCGGGAGGATAAAAATCGTCTTTCCACTGCTCTGTGTCACTGTATGATACAAGCGGAGCTACAACGATCTTTTCACTATTGTCATTAAGCCACGCAGCCCACCACGAAAACGAGCTGTTCACAATTATGTTATGACCGCAGGAGCACATAATAAAAAACTCTTCTAAAGCCTCAATCTCCGGACTTGATACATAGAAAAAGCTGTCGTCTTTAAAAGTATCTTTTACCCACTCTATATCATCAGAGAAAAAATAGAATTTTGCTTCCGGTATTTTTTTCCGAATGTGCTCTATCGCCTGTTTGTAATAATCAACGGACACAGTAGCACCGAAGTGCGACAGATAATCACCTCTGCGGATATGCACAGATACGCTACTGTAATCGTTATCAATTTTGCTCAACCACTGCAAGGCATTGTCAGAAAAGGTAAAATCAGGCCTAAACTGTCTTCTGATATCATCAGCGTATTCCTGAAAATAACGGTACGACTGAAACCAGCCTGACAGCCTTAGATGCTTGCCCTGTTCAGGTATAATCTCAACAACCTCCTGAGGTCTTTCAATGCTTACATACTTTGTCGGCGGCAAGCCACAGGTAACTGCACGTCTTATTCCTTTAAGCTTTTTTGTAATAATATTAGACGCATTTCTTCCGGTGTCAGAAACCACGAATTTACATCTGTCAATTTTTAATTTTTGCAGCATACATATTTCGTGAGCAGGCAGACCCTTACTCTTGAAATAGCTCAAGTCTATAATCAGTTTTCGGTTATATTTTTTTGCAAGAGAATATGCACAGGCATATTCAAACAACTGATTCCCAAAGCCGAACCTTAAATTCAGCACGATATTCTTCTTCATACTATTTTCCCTGAATTAAATCTTTATAATGTTCAAACATCCAATCCTCTACAGTCAGATATGCCTGAACACGTATATAGTTGTCCTTAATCGCTTCAATTCTGTCGTGGTAGTCCTGCGCACAGCATTTGGCAAGAATTTTATCTATTTTATCAAAATCCTCAGGAGCTATCTGAATAATTCCGTCTGAGTTAAAGAATTCTCCGACCTTTCTCGCCCCGATATAGACAGGCACTGTCATAGCCGCAAAGCAATTCATCAGCTTTTCGGTGAAATAATACTCGCTGACGTTATTTTCAATAACAATGCTATATCTATAGTCTGTCAATGTATCTGCAATTCTTACAATGCTGCCGCCGTCAAAGGTGCCGTAAGTGTCTGCAAGCGATGTTCCTTTTAAATGCCTTGCAAGCTCAAGACGGTATTCGTGCAGCTTACACATTGTTTTATCGGAGGATACTATGGACACGTTCTTTATTTTCTTTTCATATGCGAATTCGTCCCATACTCCGCCGCCATACTGAGTGCCGTACCAGACGCCGCCGCCCGGTACGAATTTTGCATTCGGTAAATCGTTTAGCTGACGTGCCGAATGGGTAAACACTGCCGTAAATTCTTTTTCCAGTCCCTTGTTATTATTAAAGACCTCAAAGCTGTCAGGAACAATAGCCTCAGACTCAATAAACCACGCAAATCTTCTTTTTGAGGCATACGGTTTGAGCGTCAATACATCCTCGTGGGTATAAAACTGCGGCTCTAATTCGTAATTATAGCGATCCCAATGAAGCCTTCCCGGCGTTCTTCCGCGAACAGAGCAGTATGGTTCTCTCCAGAAAATATGGTCCTGCAAATAACAGACAAGCATCTTCTCGCCGTTGCCGTTATAAAGCTCTGGCGTATCGGTACTATATCTTGGATACGTTAATCCGTTTTTTAAATTATTTATGCGAGTTTTTCGCTGATTTGCTGTTACCAAGCCATACGGTGCAGCAGAGCGCAGAATATCACGTAATGACATATGCTTTCTCCTTACGATAAAGTGATATTAGAGTATCAATGTGTTACTGTCGATTTAATTCAATATTATTTCATCAGCTAAATTTTAGCTTTTCAAATACATTTTATAGTTCTTTTAAATCGCTTTCAATAATATTTCCCCACCATTTTTGCTGCCAATCAATATCAGCTACTCTTCTGCCTGTTTTCTCAAATAAAATTCTTGCTCTGCTGACATCAGACAAAACCTGATTACCAAACTCATTATTAGTTATGAAATGGAGATTAAAATCATATACCCCTTCAGTAAGACTGCTTACATCCATTTCAAATTTTCTTTTATAATGCCCCGGTTTTAATTCAAACGGCTCCGAAAAAATGCTGGCAACACAAGCATCATCAAGCTGGCGGATCTGAATATAGATCCTTACATTAGATTCTTCAAGATAGGATTCATATTCTACCTCAAATTTAATTTTGTCCTCCTGAGCATATCGGGGAGAATTGACGTCAAGAAATTTTAGACGGATAAATTTTGCGCATTTTACCATATCCGATGCGTTTCCGTTTATTTTCGCCATATATGCGTCATTTGCGGTGAAATTATACTCCAACGGAAATTCTTTAACCTCTTTTCCGCTGTATACTGCAATCGCCTCTTCTACATCCCCCTCAAAAATAACCTTACCGTGACTGAGGACTATACACCTGTCGCAAAGCTGGCGGATTGTACTCATATTATGGCTTACATATAAAATTGTGCGGCCGGAGTTCGCTACCTCTCTCATTCGCTGAATACACTTGCGCTGGAACTTTGCGTCGCCAACAGCCAAAACCTCGTCCATAATCATTATTTCGGAGTCAAGATGAGAAGCAACAGAGAAAGCAAGCTTTACATACATTCCCGAGGAATATCTCTTAACGGGTGTGTCAATAAACTGGCGTACCTCGGAAAATTCAATAATCTCCTCCATCTTTGCGTCAATTTCTGCCTTTGTCATTCCCAGAATTGCACCGTTCATATACACATTCTCACGGCCGGTAAGCTCCGGATGAAAGCCTGTGCCGACCTCAAGCATAGACGCTATGCGTCCGTTCATTCCTATTGTGCCTGATGTTGGCGCAGTAACACGTGAAATGAGCTTTAGCAGAGTGGATTTACCTGCGCCGTTATGACCGATAATGCCGATTGCCTCACCCTTTTTCACCTCAAAGGAAACACCGTTAAGGGCATAGAACTCATCACCTTTGTTGCCGGTATTCTCACCGATTTTCAGGTTAGGATCTTCCTTATGACGAACTCTTGCCATAAAAGACTGCAAATCGCCCTTGAGCGTTCCGCCGCCGATTTGTCCCAGACGGTACTTTTTTGTCACATCGCTGACTTTCAGCATAATTTCATTTTCCATAGCTGCCTCCATCAAACTGTATCCATAAAGGTCTTTTCAACCTTGTTGAAGATAATAATACCGATAAACAAAACTGCAAGCGTAATGCCCCAGCTGATTCCGTAATATGTCAAATCAAAATAACCCGAGCCGAATACAGCATAACGAAAGGCTGTGATAATAGGCGTAACAGGATTAAGCATATAGAGCCATTCCCAACTTCTGCCGTTAACCAGCACAAGACCGTAGGCAACAGGTGTTGCATACTGCCAAAGCTGAACAGCAAAGGAAACAAGCATAGCAAGGTCACGGTATTTTGTAGTCAAAGCAGAAACAATGATACCGCAGCCCATTCCAAGCAGTGCTAGCTGTAACACAAGAAGCGGAATAGCAAGCATCCATAGGGTTGGCGAAATGCTTGTACCGCCGATGCATAAGTAAAATACCCAGCATCCTGCAAACAGTGCAAACTGTATTACGAAGTCAATCAGCTTAGAAAAGATAGTTGAAATCGGCATAACAAGACGGGGATAATAAACCTTACCCATAACGGCGGCATTTGCTATGAATGTATTTGCACAGGTTGTAAGACAGCCGGAAAAATATGCCCAACAAATATTACCTGCCATATAGAACAAAAACGACGGAATGATAAGCCCGTTCTGTGAAGCTGTATCAAAGGTAGGCAAGCCGGCAAGTGTACCGAACACTACTGTAAACACTACGGTTGTAAGCAAGGGCTGAATTACCGCCCAGGCAGGTCCGAGGATTGTCTGCTTATATTTTGAGATAAAATCACGCTTTACAAATAATGCAATCAGGTCACGATAAGCCCAGATTTCTTTCAGGTTAATATCAATCAACCTTGTTTTAGGCTTAACCGTAAATTTAAATTTCTGTTCTGTCATTTAGAGGCTCTCCTTTTATGGTTTTTAATCTGTTGAAGTTTCCAGTAATATATGTAAAGGACAGGCTTATGCTCCAGAAGCCATGCCGGCAGTCTGCTGCCAACATATATTCTGTAGTCTTTGCCTGTTATTTCCTTTATTCTTTTGCCAATGCTTTTAAACCGTTTTTCAAATTCTTTGGAATACTCTTTTGAATTATAGCAGTGAATAAGCGACTTTGCAAGACTGCTGTATAGCATCCTGACACTGTAACACTTTAATAAATCTTTATCATTTTCTTTATAGAACTGTAACCTTTCGATTATACCGTCATATACATCCATATCCCTCATTTTAAAGGAATTGCTTTTCGCCGAGTCGCTCCCCTCGTGCTGAACATAAAAGTACAGCCTGTCGGGGATTGCGAATACCCTTTGTACGTTCCAAAACAGGTGATGAAGCAGCCTGTCGTCCTCACCCTTTACGCCCTCCTGATACCGAAGCGTATTAAAGATTTCTCTTTTATACAGCTTGTTCCAAGGCCAAACATAATAACCCCACGAGCACTGCGCATGACGGACAAGCATATCTCTGCCGGTATACAATCCGTTTAGCTCGGGCTGAGGCTCGTCAAGTATATTATCCAGTTCATCAACAAAATTTGCACTGCAAATTGCAATTTCTGCGTTGTTTTCGGTCAGAGCCTTATACAGAGTGGAAATAAAGTCAGGGTGCAAATAATCGTCGCTGTCAATAAAGGTAACGTAATCACCCTTTGCAATATCAAGACCCCTGTTTCGTGCAGACGCCTGTCCCCCGTTTTGCTTATGTATTACCCTGATACGGGTATCCTTTTTCGCCCATTCCTCGCAGATTTCGGGACACCTGTCAGGCGATCCGTCATCAACGAGAATTATTTCTAATTGTTCGTAGCTCTGATTTACAATGCTGTCAATGCACCGCGGAAGGTATTTTTCAACATTAAAAACCGGAACAATAATTGAAATCAATTCATTCATAGTCAATTCCTTTTAAACCTTGAAAGGAGTTTTCTCTTAACAGCACCCCAAAAGTTTTCTTTATATACAAACTCGTGAATTGCCCAACGCATTTTAAATCTATTTACCTTTTTCTCTTTGATTAAATTTGGTAATGATTTTACTGTTATGTTATCCTCTGCAAATTCAAGACGGCGATTCTCTTTAGGGCAATGAACGCCTGTTCCGTCAAAACCGACATTAAGCGCAAGCGGTGTGCTTGGCCACAGTACAAGACCGTTATTTTTGAACACAGTCCAATACCAACGGATATCCCATGTTAAGTGTTCGTTGCTCTCATATTGCGCTTTCATCATCTCAAACCAAGGATTTGCATTATCGTAATTGAATTCTCTTTTTAACTTTTCGTCCTTTAAAAGCTCTAACCAATCTACAGGATTATGTTCAAATTTGTCCCATGCACGCTTCCATGTTCCCCAACCCCAAACACCTGTCAGCTTAGCAAAATTCGCTTTACAGGGTATTTGATTTTGAAAAGAAAATCCCACTACCGAATAAACCTGCTGCTCGCTCTCATATTTCGCAAGGGCTTTGTTCATATATTCAAGGAAGCCTTTATTTACCTTAACATCATCTTCTAAAACTATAATTTTACCGTATTTTTCTACAATTTCAGTGATTGCCTTGATTTCTGATTTTTCAATTCCAAGATTTATCGGACTGCAAATAACCTCAACGTCTGCAAATCCGGAAACCGAATTAACATAGTCACGAACCTCCTGAACAAAAGGCTTATCCTCTTCGTTTTTTGCACCGTCCGAATAAATATACAGAACACTTTGGTCTGCTAACGGATTATTTCTCAATGCCTCAATTACAATTTTTGTATGGTCTAATCTCTTATATACAAACAAAACGATAGGTGCTAACTTATTGTGCATATCATCTCTCAACATACTTTGATATTATTGCCGGATTACCATGAACAACAGCGTAATCAGGTACAGATTTTGTAACTACGCTGCCGGTTCCGACAATTGCCCCTTTCCCGATATGTACACCCTTTAACACTGTAACATTTGCGCCTATCCAAGCATCATCTTCTATGATAATTGGCTTTGCGTTATAGTTACTGTTAGGTGAATAATCACCAGCTCTGAAGTTTTTCCAGTCACGATACCGTACTTCCGGGTTAATAGGGTGTGTGTCGTTGTCTAATATATTACAGTTATGAGATATAAGAACGTGATTTCCTATCAATACCTGTTTATTAGACCAAATTCTCGTTCCAACACCAATAAATGTATCAGAACCAACAAAGAGGTTACCTCCCGATTCTGCCGAAGTAAGTTCACCGCAAATCCATGAATTATCACCAATTGTAATTTCACCTTTATTCTCATTATAAAACCAGATAGAGGATGTATCCTGAAATATAACATTATCGCCGACCTTGAGATTTGGATTTTTCTTTAAATTTTCAATTCTTTCTCTTTCATCTAAGCGTTTTAGCTTTTGAAATACTCTCAGTAGTTTCTTAGTTAGGTATTTCTTTAAACTCATACGACTTGCTCCTTTGTATACGTAAAATATTCTAAATAATAAGGCTTAAGTCAAGCTATCTTCACATCAACAAATCAAAAACACATTTGTAACAGTTTAAAGAATACTCACTTGTTATCAATTCCTCGCCGAACAGTAATAGCCGGATTTCCTGCGACTATAGAATATGGCTCAACATCTTTAGTAACAACACTGCAAGCACCTATTATTGCACCCTCACCTATTGTGACACCCTTTAGAATAGATACATTGTATCCTATCCACACTTTATCACATATTTTTATAGGTGCAGATTTTACAACCGACCAGTCCTTGTTTTTAATTGGATCACCTGATGTTTTAATATCAATGTATTCTTGTTCAGTATCATTTTTTCTTTCATCCCAATATATTGAATGGGAATTATGATCATAAATCGTGCAGCCCCAAGCTATCGTTACATCATTACCGATTTCAATTCCATCAACTGAAATAAGTTTTGTCCCTCCCCCGATATGGCAACGATCTCCAACTTTTATAAAACCTGTTTCTTTTTCAAAAACAAACCTGCTGTCAATTATACAGTGACTTCCGATTTTCAGATATTTTTTTCCTTTAACCGGATGCCTTAAATCAACAGAAAAACCATTGCAATATACAGAATCGCTGCAAATATCAGAATACATTTGATAAATTGATTTTTGACCTCTCTTTTTGATGTATCTACGTAACCTTGCTAACATTCTAACCCTCCGACAATTCAATTAGTTGGGATTAGGGAGAAATTTCTTGTCCCCACTCAACATAACCCTTAATTCCGTCTTCTATACAGACAGATTTCTTATATCCTAAATTCGCTAATTTTGATATATCAGCACACCAGTTCAGCGGCTCGCCCTCGCGGACAACCCCGTTGAAGTTTATTTCCTTAGTATTGCTGTATTTTGCAAACAATTCTACAGCCTGACGTATTGTTACCTCTTCACCGTTTGCTACATTGTAAACAAGCTCACCAAAGGGTGCTTTTTCAGCAATTATTCTGACCGCATTGACTAAATCAGCAATATTGATATAATCACGGCTTTCGTTGCCTGTGCCAAACATATTTAACCTTTGTTCTTTTTTCACCTTACAAGCCATATCCCAAAACAACTGCTTTTTAAGTCCAATGCCGTAGGCTGAGAAAATTCTGACAATTTTTACGTCAAGATTGTGGTGGGTATGAAAAAAACGGCAAATATTCTCGCACATAATCTTATGAAGAGCATACGGTGATAACGGGTTAAGCGGTGCATCCTCTGAAATAGGAAGCCTGTCAGGATTTCCGTATACAGCGGCGCTTGAGAGGAAAACAACCCTGCAATTACACTGCTTCTCACTAAGCAAAGCAAATAACAGATTGTGAGTTGCGGTAACATTGCTTTCATAATCAATCTCGGGATTTTCAACCGATTTTCTTACATCTGCCAGACCTGCACAGTGTATAATAATATCCGGTTTAGCAGCTGAAAGCTGACATCTGACTGTGTCAAAATCTCTCATATCAACCAACATACACTCAGAAGTATCTTCGTAGGTAATATCCCATCCGGTTACTTCGTAACCCTTTTCCCTGTATAATCGGTAAATATGTGAACCGATAAAACCTTTTGCTCCGGTTACCAGAACTCTCTTCATAATTATTCACCCGTTTTCATTAAGCATCCTGCAAAACGACGCAGAATATTCTTTCGCTCTGCGGTACATATCTGCAACGCTGGCGTTTTGATCGTCAAAATGATTGATTTCAAGTTCATTCAAAATTTTGTCTGCCAATTCCCGTGAATTGTGAGGATCAAACAATACACAATTTTCATTCATTTGCTCTCTATGCACAGGAATATCTGAAAGTAAAATCTTCTTTCCGAGAACCTTAGCGTCCTCAACTACAGTTCCCCAACCCTCAAAAAGTGACGGCTGTAACACAAATTCGGACGCCTTCATTATAGCAAGCTGTTCTTCTCTGTCTATAAAACCTGTTATGCAAATTCTGTCTGCAACCTCATCATCTTTAACAAAATTCAACAGCTTTTGGTAATATTCTGAATTTCGATTGTCTTTTATTTCACCTGTGAAAACAAATTTAACATCATTGCTTAAACCGCGTCCGACAAGCTGTTTAATTGCTTCAAATACTATAATGTGATTTTTGTGCTGCCAGAACTGATTTGAAATACAAACCAATCTTTTATCGGATAATTTGTATTTTTCAATAACAGAATTTACATATGTATCATTCAATTCACTCAATTCAGGCTCTATATATGACACAAAAGGTACTACGTAAGTGTTATCCCGCTTTTTGTCACAATAAAATGTCAGAAAATCTCTTTCTGCTGAATTACTGCTAAAAATAACAGGCGAGTCGCTCTTGGCTACCATTGAATACTTCTTATTGCGGTCGTCAAGCTCCTTCTTCGTGAAATAATTAGGATAATAATTATGCTGAAAATCCGGAATCCAATATATCAGCTTCGGACTATATATTAATCTGTCCTCGTTAGGATTACCGACAAAATCAAATTTTATGTTCAATAGTTTGGAAATAAATGAAAAACGCTTTGGGGACATATACCATTTTGAATCTAACAATACAAAATCATTTCCAAGCGGCTTCAGCCAATCAAATATTTCTTTCTTTGCAAAGACAATAATTCTATACTTTTTGCGTATTTCTTCATTTTGCAGTAAAGAGAATATTATATTTCTTTTATAGTATAATCCGCCGATCCAGTTTTTGTTTCCCTCAACTAAAACGGATAAAGCCTTTTTCATTTCACTTCCAACCTTTCAATCATTAAACCATTATACTTCAAAAACAAAGGAATGTAATTAAATATGACAAACTCCATCACTATTTCTTTTTCCTGTAAACAATATGCTTTTTGATCCAATACCTGTACCTTTCTCTGAAAAACTCTTTTTTGCTCATCAAACCGTACTTAAAGAGTATTTCCGAGTGCTGCCAGTGCGTTTCGTAGCCACAGCTTGCTCCTCCCAATGAAAAGTTAGATATGATTGCGTCTACGGGGACATATTTTGTTTTGTATGTATAATACTCCCTCATCATCAGCTCATAATCAGCGCCGATGAAGAGCTTTGTGTCATATACTCCGTGGTCATCGTACAATTTTTTAGTCATAAAGCATCCCGGATGCTCCAATACCTTTCTGTGTGCAAGCGAGTTGTGATGATTTCTGACAACGCTGATTTCCGAATCGCCGTACCAGTCACGAACAGCTCCGTACAAAATCTGGTAAGGCTCCGAAGAATCATATGCCTTTACAATTTCTTCCACAGCGTGAGGCTCAAGCCAGTCGTCGCTGTTGCATATTCCTATAAGCTCGCCTGTGCAATGTCCGATTCCCTTATTCATAGCGTCGTAAATACCGTTATCCTTTTCTGAAACAAGCTTCAGCCTGTTTTTGAAAAGACTGCGGTATTTCTCGACAATCTCTAATGTGCGGTCAGTTGATTTTCCGTCAATAATAACATATTCAATATCAGGGTACGTCTGAGCCAAAACGCTCTTAATGGTTCTTTCTATTGTTTTTTCGCTGTTAAGACATACCGTAACAATAGAAACTCTGCATTTTTGTTCCATAATAACCTTTCTCTCCTGCCAACCGTTTGTCTATCCTAAAATCCGTTTCTTAATCCTACGAATTCTGTTAAGTATTATACCGGCATTATACGCGCTTCTGACGCTCTTTTTCATCGCAAGATAACAAATACGTATATCAATCAATCTAATCTCCGAGGGTCTTATCTTTATCAGTGCATTTTTCATTTCGTCATCAGACAATATATTTTGTATATATTTTAGTTTATCAGCCTTACTAAGCTTGCAGTAAGGCGAATTTATATTGTAGAGAATATCTCCGGCTGCGTTGTGTATAAGTCTTAAATCGTTTGCTCTTGCAGATGATTCACAATCATCATAAGAATTACAAAGCTTTTTATAATGATTGTGCAGAGTAAAATACTGATTACATTTATTAGGAGAATAGCGAAGATTGCTCAGGCTTTCTTTACCCTTTATTACACAGTAATGATAGTAACACTCATCAATAATACAAACAGACTGCGCTGCTCTGAGATAATCACAAACAAAGCAGGCGTCCTCCCAGCAGGAAATCGGCTCAAATAAAAGCTGATTATTCACAATAACCTCACGCTTAAAGAGCTTATTCCAAAGCGGATATAAAATACACGTCTGAAGCTCAATTATATCCTTTGGCTGATTACGCATCAAGGTTACCCCTTGCTTTTGAGGTATAATCCTCTGTGTTTCGGGATTTACAGATTTTTCACCGTATGTATCTCTATAATAACCCCAGATATACAGATCGGCTTCCTGATGACTGAAAACCTTTTCAAGCCAGTCAGGCTCAACACAGTCATCAGGATCAACAAAACCGATATACTCGCCCTCAGACTTCTCTAAGCCAAGACTGCGTGTTGCGGCTACTCCCTGATTTTTTTGATCAAAAACTCTGATTCGTTCGTCCTTATCCGCCCATTTTCTGCATACGGATAAGGAATTATCTGTAGAACCGTCGTTGATTACGATAACCTCCAGGTCACGGCAGCTTTGTGACAGAACAGAGGAAAAACAGCGGTCGAGCTCGTTTTCTTTGTTATATACCGGAATAATTATACTAACCTTCGGCATCACTGTTCCCCTTACTGATATATTGAAGCTGTCAGAAACGAAATCTCAACATCCTTGCAGTCATTATTCAAATATGCCTTTGTGCGGCTGTTGCGGCGGTCAGCCTGCTCTTTATTAACAGGGCGCTTCAGCTTTTCGTCATAATAATTCTTGTCAACGTCAGCCATAAAGCCGTCGAAGCCTGCAAGCACGATTTTCTTGGCACCGACAAACTTTAAAATATTCATCATTACAAACAGGGCATTGTCGGATTTTCCGCCGCTCCAGTTTGTCCACGATGTGTAATTGATAATAAGTCCTTTTTCGTTATCAGTAGTTACATTTGAAGTAATTATACGCTTTGAGTCTGAATTCTCGGCGTAATCCATAACCGACTGCTTTGATACAAATATGTAATCGGTGGGAAACGGCGGGATATTGTTCAGCGAAATTGTTACAACATCCTCCTGATCTGAAAATTCTCTGATTTCATTCAGCGACTCTGTAACGCTCGCACCCGGAGCAACAAGCAAAACTCGCTTGCCGCTTACGCTTTCTCTGATTTTCTCTATTGAATGTTGGTCAACAAAATTCTTAGCGTTATACTCATAGTACAGCTCATCCGCATATTCCCTGTCAAAGGAAATCTTCTTTTCTTCCTTAATCATTCCGAGCAGCTCGGCAACCTGATCTACGGATAACATATGCTTTTTGTAAAAATGAGCAGAGTAGCTCGGTGTGCAGTGGTTAGCAGCAGATAAGTAGTACTCTACGGCATAACCCCAAGGGTAGTTTTCACGAATCTGGTTTATTGCCTTGTCAACAACCTCAAGCAGTGGCGCAATTTTATAACTTTTGCCCTCGTATAAATTCAGATGCTCGGCAAAAAGCTCGGTAGTCATATTACCTGCGCCCTTGCCCATTCCCATTATTGATGCGTCAAATATCATATCACGCTCTGTCGGGAAATTAAGCAGAGTTACGGCATTAGAATATGATAACTGTAGATTATTATGAGAATGAAGTCCTATTGCAATATTTGAATTCAGATTGTGATTTATCAGATTTGCAAGCCTGTTCATATCGTTAAGGCGCATTTCACCAAAGCTGTCTACAATATAAAATGCAGACGTTTCGGGAAGAAATGTATTAACATCGTTTATCAGGTCAAGCATTTCCATATCTGTGTAGCGCAGACAGGTCATCGGCTGAATAAAAAGCTTGTAGCCTTTATCAAGAATTTTTCTTCCCCAAAGCAGAATATCCTTTCTGTTCTTCTTGTGGAAAGCAAGCCTTATGCCGTCAATGGATTTTTCACTGCGGGGTTCAAGCAGCTCGGGATCGTACTTGCCGTAGTCTGTCATTGCAACATAGGTAATTCCCGGTTTTTTCTCTGTCAGAAAGTTCTCTGTAATAACCTTGTCACTGCAATACTGTGTACGTTCCTTTTCAGAGCCTGCCTTTGAATCAATATATCCCAACTCAATAATCTCTACTCCGGACTGCTCAATACCGTGCAATATCTGATTCATATAAAAGCTGCCGAAATTAAAGCCGTTTACACAACCGCCGTCTCGCAGGGTGCAGTCAAGTATTTTTATATTACGCATCTTTTTCTCCTTATTCACTATATCTTATTCGGGTTTGATTCCCAAATTCTTCATAGCATTCTCTACCTTTGCTATATCCTCGGGACGGTCAACTCCGATGGTTTTTGACTTAACTTCTACTATCTTTATCCTGTAGCCGTTTTCGAGGAAACGCATCATTTCAATATCTTCAATTTTTTCGTTTCTCGTTCTCTCGGCGCCTGAAAAGAAAAGGAGCGCCTCGCGTGAAAGACCGTAAAGTCCCAAATGCTTAAAGTAGTCAACCTTCTGTCCGCGCTTCGGATAAGGAACAGGAGAGCGTGAAAGATAAAGCAAATCTCCGTTATCGGCAGCCACAACCTTAACTATTGTATCGGTATTAACATCTTCATCCTCGTGCAGTGCCGTCATTGTGTTAATAACATCAACTGACGGATTGGAACGCTTGTATTCAACTATCTTCTGAATAGTCTGCGGTTCAATCAGCGGCTCATCACCCTGAATATTGACATAAAAATCAGCGTCTGTTTTTTCTGCTATCTCTCCTAAACGGTCTGTACCCGTCTGATGCTTATCAGAGGTCATCAAAACGTTCATATTGTTCTCAACACAGGTATTGTAAATCAGTTCGCTGTCAGTAGCGACATAAATCGAATCAAAATCAGAAACCTTCATCACCTGGTGATATACCCACCAGATCATCGGCTTGCCGTTAATTAACGCAAGTGGCTTGCCCGGAAATCTTGAGGACTGATACCTCGCAGGAATAACACCGATTATTTTCATATGTAAGCACCTCTCTTTTACTTTACATCAATGCCTATTTTTTTATACAGCTCTATAACATCCCTGCGGCCGGGATTGAAGCTTTCTATGTATGAGGTTACCTGAAAGCCCATTTTTGCGGCAGTCTGCAAGGCTGTTGTCATAATGCCGACAACCCACGTTTTTTCAGGGTTGGTGCATGCCAGAATGTATTCTGCCGAAATATTTCTGTCAAGCTCAAGCCAGTCCTGCGTGTTTTCATACACAGACCTTTCGGCAGGATGATACTTATAATAAACCGTCCTGCCCTCGGCTTTTGCCTTAGCGGTAACCTCCCCGATTACCTTTGAAAAAAGCTCTATGTCCTCGTAAACAGCCAATTTATCCAGCATAATAATCAAGCTGTTGTCGTTTATATTTACCTCGGGAAGATAACTGTAAATATTTTTAACGGCTTTTCTCAGATATACGCCTTTAATCTCGTGCTTTTTCTTGCCCTGCAATTCCTCTCTGAGATATTCGGGGTACAACTCATAACAGGTTTCGAGCAACGGACTAGTTCCAAAGCACCAGGCAGCAGTGTAAAACCTTCCGAGAGCAAACAGATACTTAAAAATCAGCTTGCGCAGCAGCATAGTGTAACCGTGCCTTGCAAGACCGGTTTTGGCAACACCGTCAGGATTAAAGTAAGCGTAGCCGCCATCACCTATGCAGCCGAAATAAACATTTTTGTTTTTCTTATATGAATGTCGCATTATGTACTGCTCGGAAATTGTCGTATCCTCGACAATAAAAACACGGTCATAAACTATATCATCCGACTTAAAAATTTTATTAAGCTTTGGATACCGGACTATTTTGCTTCTCCACCGCTGATCCTCCTTGGAAAGTGAGCCGGTGTATATCCTTACTGTTTTAAACTGCTTTTCCAGCGTTTCAATCATACGGGTATCTATATTGAAATCCTTGAAAATAATTAAATGATTTTCGTCCTCTGAAAAGCTCTCTTCTATTACAGCTGTTGATAATATTAAATTATACTGTGTATGGATAACAAACAAATTTTTCATATTTTTCTCCTGTATGAATGAATTGTTCAATACGTAAGGCTTTTACGCTGCCGGTCACCGTCAACATAGCCGCATAACATCCACAGCAGCATCGTAGCAACGCCGGGGCCGTAAGGCGGAAGTGCCTCGAAAATTGATATTGTCAGATAAAAGACAGTTACACCGAACAGCAGAAAAATTACTTTATTTTCACTGTCTGTGATTTTAGTATTTAAACCTACAAATAAAGTGAAATTTTTATATATTCGGTAAAGCCAAAGGATAATATACATACCGCCGATAAATAATCCGCTGCTTGCTAAAGAAAACAGGAAAAAATTATCACAGGAGCTTACAGGGGAACCGAAAAACGGATGCTCAAGGAACTGATTCCATGCAGCTGCCCAGAAATCAAGTCTGCCGCTTGAAAAACGGTTTATATCAAGTCCCGAGGAGTCGGAATACTTTTCTACAAAAAAGGCTTGATTAAATATATTCATAACAGTATCAGAGTTTAACGCGGCAAAAATAACGAGAGCAAGCAAAATAATCTGCGCCAGCTTTTTTTTACTTCTCGGCTGAATTAAAATTACCGCCAATACAGATACAGCAATACCGATAATTGAAGATCTTGATTGTACATACAGCAACGACATTGCAAATATCAAAAGCCCTGCAATACGCAGTATAATGCCCAAAACGTTTTGTGGTTTTATATACAAAAACAGTATGAGAAAGCCGCAGCTGAGAAGCTGTGCCGTAGAATTTTTATGTGTAGCTCCGCTGTAAAGATAAACCTCCGTCTGCGACCACTGAGAAAAATTTGTAATAAGGCTTGGCGCAATTTGTAAAGCCATTATCATAGTCATAATTAAGAAAGTAAAAAGAACGACTTCTATCGTGTCCTTTCCCGTTCCTATTCTGTTTATCTGTAATGATACAAAATAGATTAGTATCGGTATCATTATTGATGTAGAAAATCCATGCCGTATAATACCAAACGTCTTTAAAATATTACCGGCTACAAAAGCTACAGATAATGCACCAAACATAAAATAAAAGTAATTTGTCACCCTAACACGCCTGTCATAAATAAGTGTGCAGGCAGCAACAGCTAACCATATGACCTGATTAACGGATGAAAGCATATCCTTATTTACAAAAGGAAATTGAGCAAATATAGCAATAGAGACAGCAAACAGAAAACAGTATACTATCCAATGTTGCTTTTTTATCAAAATCACTCCACTTCCCTTCTATTTAAAATTAAAAACATAATTCAGCACTATTTTTCTAATAGTTTATTGATACTTTCAATGTGACATTTTACTGTTGCTTCTATAGTATATTCCTTGATATCAGAAATAGCGCAACAGCCCATTTCACGTAACCTCCGATTGTCAAGAGCTAACATTTCATCTAATGCATTATGTAACTGGATAGCGTCCTCAGACTTTACAACACAGCCATTTACACCGTTTTTTAGTAATTCAAGAGCTGCTACACAACGGTCTGTAGATACTATCGGAAGTCCGCAAGCCATAGCTTCGTTTATTACAAGTCCCCAGATATCCTCTCTTGTCGGCAATACAAACAAATCTACTGCCCTATAATATTCAAACACCTTTTCCTTTGGCAGAAAATCTATAAGCACAACATTTTCATAATTATACTGTTTGATTATTTTTACATAATCATCCTTTTCTTCTCCGCCGCCGATAATCACCAGCTGATATCTGTCGTCTAATCCTTTCCACGCCTCAAGGAGCAGATCAAAGCCCTTGCGATGAATAAATTGTCCTATTGATAATACAGCTCTCCTCTGTTTTAGGTTTAATTGAGCCTTGAGCTCTGACTTTGTTTCCTCACTGACAGGAGTTTTTAAAACATCACTCTCATAAAGAGATGAAAAATTATGAATCTTTATTTTTTCAGGTTTTGCACCGTAATACTCAAAGTATTTTGCAGCGTTGCACCCTCCTGCAAAGCATAATGACGAATGTCTTATAAAAAATCTTTTGACAGTGTTCTTAATAAAATCAGCAATACCGCTTTTCTCGTCTGTAAACGCTCCGTCACAATTGATGATATACGGGATACCCAACATAATACACTTAAGCTCTACCTTAAGTGCGTCCTTTAAATACCAATCATATGCCAGAACCAAATCGTATTGCTTCAGATTTTTTACACATTCCCTGAAATACCGCAAATCATCGGAATTTGACAGCACATAGTATTTAAATTCTTCTTTTTTAGCAAAATAATCCTTGCTTCTGCTTTGATCCTTATCAACAGTAAAGAAAACATCTAATTCATAATAATCTGATAAGCCCTTAAACACTCCGACACGATACGGAGCAGGAAATGAGGAAATTACAAGTATTTTTTTCATTCAATTATTTCTCCGCTGATATAAATTCATCAATATCCGTCATATGCACGGCAAGCTCTTCTATTTTTGCGTCATCATAATTCCACCACTGCATTTTCAGCAATTCGCTGATTTTGTCATCATCAAACCGTTTTCTGATAAATCTTGCCGGATTACCTGCCCATACCTCATACGGTCCGATATCCTTTGTAACAATAGAGCCCATTCCTATTACTGCACCGTCTGCAATAGTAACGCCTGCCTTTATCATAACTCTGTTACCAATCCAGACATCATTACCAATGTGGGTTCTGTGAAAAATCTCATATTCGTGACGAGAAAAATTCTTCTTTAAGATATTTTCCCACTTATGGAATACAGGCGACGTAGAAACCCATTCAACAGGATGACTTGTTCCCCCTATGTAGCAATCGGTTGAAATAGAAGTAAAGCTCCCGATATCGGTATCAGTCACAAAGCTGTTATTGCCAATGTAGGAGTACTTTCCGATTTTACCGCGATAAAACCGCACACCTGAGCATATTGCCGATGTTTTGTCAACCTCTGCCTCCTGCAGCACGCAAAACAAGGCGATATGCGAAAACAATCTGCTTGGAATTGACAAAATATTTTTCAGTAACACTAATAATCTTCTCAATTATAATTCCTCTTTTTCTGTAATAAACACAGCCCTGAATAGTTGTTTTAATACAAGCTGTTTAATTTTATGATTTCAAATCGCCCTGCGGCTCCATTTTTGTTCCGTTCTTTTCACATTCATACAGTTTGGCGTCCACAAGAAAGCGGTACCAGTACGCTTGCAGAAAGGTGAAAATTTTTCCTTCCTTTCCGTCTAAAAAGCCAAGACGTATGTAATAACGATAGAAAAAGTAAAAATGTGAACGAAAAAATTTCGGCAGGCTGTAATATCCGTGATTTTTGATAAATCTTTTAAGCTTAGCTTGTAAGGACTGTGATGTTTCGGTTACGGATTCTCCACCGTTTTCGGAATCCTTTTTCATCTGATAATCAAGAACTTCCTTATTGCTGTACCAGTTGTGTTTATTTATCCACCACTCAAGACTTTTATTGTTATTGTCGCAAAAATCACACTTGAACGTTACCGCTTCGCCGTCTGTAATAATCAGATGCTCATCCATAAGCTTCATCTCAGACATTCCGTGACCTGTACGGAAAATCCGCAACAGCAGCTGCGGATACATTCCTCCGTGCTTAAGCCAGCGTCCCATAAAATAAACGCGGCGGCGCAGAATTACTCCGTTGACCGTATCGGGCAAAGTATCAAGTCTTTCGGATATTTCGTCGGCAAGCTCGGGTGTAAACTCCTCGTCTGCATCAACCTTCATTACCCATTGCGTGTCGACACCGATATTTTCAAGCGCCCAGTTAAACTGTGCTGCGTGGTTTTCAAAGGTATGCTCATACACATCAGCTCCTAAAGAACGGGCAAGCTCAACTGTATCATCAGTGCTGTGGCTGTCAACGATAACAATTCTTCTTGCAATTCCACAAAAGGATTCAATGCATTTTCTTAAATTTTTCTCTTCATTCTTTGTAAGAATTATAACGGTTAAGTCAGCCATTTTTGCCACCTTTGATATTGAAATGCAGTAAAAATATGAACAGCATTTCTGCAATTACAAATAATACCTAATATATTGTCTTAAAACTTAAATGTATCTTTAAGTCCCAGCCATTTTTGATCCTTATCGCTGAGATTGAGTTTTGCTCCGTCTGAAAGCGTGTAGCCGTCTGCACAGGCAGAGCCTTTGTATTCGCCGATTACCTGCGGCCACTCAATGCCGATTTCGGGGTCGTTCCACGCAAGACCGCCCTCATCGCCTGGATGGTAGAAATCGGTAACCTTGTAGCAAAACTTTGCAGTATCGGAAAGAACGAGAAAGCCGTGGGCAAAGCCCTCGGAAATGTAAAACTGCTTGTGGTTGTCCTCTGTCAGCTCAACGCCGAACCATTTGCCGTATGTTTTACTGCCGCTTCTTAAATCAACGGCAACATCAAATACAGAGCCCTCGATAACTCTGACGAGCTTTCCCTGCGGATACTGCTTTTGAAAATGCAGACCGCGCAGAACTCCCTTTGTGCTCATACTCTCATTATCCTGCACAAAGACCATATCAAGACCGGCTTCGTGCATATCGTTCTGATTATAGGTTTCTGTAAAATAACCTCTGCTGTCACCGTGAATTGTAGGCTCAATAACATACAAACCCTCAATCGGTGCCTTTGTAACCTTAATCTGCCCCATAATATCTGTCCTCTTCTAATTCTATAAAATCTGTGCTAAAAATCAAGCTCCTGCAAATATCTGCTTAATGCGTCCTGCCATACAGGCAACGGCTCAAAGCCTGCTTTAGTAAGCTTGCTCCTGTCAAGTCTGCTGTTAAAGGGACGTGACGCTTTGCTTAGTCCGTATTCCTGTGTAGTAACGGGAATAACCTCGGTGCTGTATCCAGCCTGTCTGAAAATCTCGCAGGCAAAGTCATACCAGCTGATGTATCCGCCCTCGTTTGTTGCGTGATAGTATCCGTACTTTTCTGTTTTGTTCATATCGACAAGCAGACGTGCCAAGTCATATGTGTACGTAGGAGTGCCTATCTGGTCGCAGACAACTCTGACAGTATCATACTTTTTTCCGACACCCAGCATTGTCTTGATAAAATTCTTTCCGTTTTTGCCGAACACCCATGCAATACGCACTATAAAGTATTTATCTAAGGTACTGCTTACCGCCAGCTCGCCCTCAAGCTTTGTCTGACCGTAAACATTAAGAGGATTATAGCTTTTGCAGTCAGCCTGCCACGGCTCTGTACCCTGACCGTCAAACACATAGTCGGTGCTTATATATGTCATTTTGCAGTCAAGCTTTTTGCAGACGTTTGCAATATTGCGTGTTCCGCCCGCATTGACAGCTCTGACCTTTTCGATATTTTCCTCGTCCTCGGCATCATCTACGGCAGTCCACGCAGCACAGTGAATTACTGCGTCAGGCTTAACCTCTGAAATTACGCTTTCAACAGCCTTTGCATCTGTAATATCAAGGCTTACATAATCAATATCCGATAAGCCATCTGCATTGAATTCGGGACTGACATCAGAGCCGATCCCCTCATATCCTCGTTTTTTTAGCTCGCACAGGACATCATAGCCTAACTGTCCGCCTGCGCCTGTAACAAAAAATTTCATATTTCAGCTCCTCTTATCGGTTGCCGTACATTTTTTCGTAGTAATTCTGATATTCGCCGCTTATGATAGTTTCCCACCACTCACGGTTGTCAAGATACCACTTTATTGTTTTCTTTATGCCGTCCTTGAACATTGTTTCGGGAAGCCAGCCAAGCTCGCTGTGAATTTTTGTAGGGTCAATTGCGTAACGCATATCGTGTCCCTTGCGGTCTGCAACATATGTAATAAGGCTCTCGGGCTTGTTAAGCTCCTTGCATATGAGCCTCACGATATCAATGTTTTTCATTTCATTATGTCCGCCTATGTTATAAACCTCGCCGACTCTGCCCTTGTGAATAATCAGATCTATAGCCTTACAATGGTCCTCAACGTACAGCCAGTCACGGACGTTCAAGCCCTCTCCGTAAACAGGAAGCGGCTTATCGTTGAGCGCATTTGCAATCATAAGAGGAATAAGCTTTTCGGGAAAATGATACGGTCCGTAATTATTTGAACAGCGGCTGATAGTAACAGGCAGACCGTAGGTTCTCTGATAAGCCAGCACCAGCAAATCAGCGGCAGCCTTTGATGATGAATAAGGACTGCTTGTATGAATGGGAGTTTCCTCCGTAAAAAACAAATCAGGTCTGTCAAGCGGCAAATCGCCGTAAACCTCGTCTGTTGAAACCTGATGATATCTTGTAATACCGTACTTTCGGCAGGCGTCCATCAGCGTTGCCGTACCCATTATATTTGTCTGTAAAAATATACCGGGATCCTCTATGCTTCTGTCAACGTGAGATTCAGCCGCAAAATTAACGACAACATCGGGGTGTTCTTCTTCAAATAATCCGTAAACGGCATCTCTGTCACAAATATCTGCCCTTACAAAACGGAAATTCGGGTTATCCATAACAGGCGCAAGTGTTGACAGATTGCCGGCATAGGTGAGCTTATCCAGACAAATAATGCGGTAGTCGGGATATTTATCAAGCATATGAAAAACGAAATTACTTCCGATAAAGCCTGCTCCGCCGGTAACTATTATATTCATAATCAAAATCCTTTCATTCAGCGCAATTCATCTATGTATTTGCCGTCTAAAACGTCCTTTAGGTACTGACCGTACTGGTTTTTCTTAAGACGCTCGTAAACCGTCATTACGTCGTCCCTGTCAATCCAGCCGTTGAGATATGCTATTTCTTCAAGACAGGCTATCTTGCGGTTCTGATGTGTTTCAATCGTCTTGACAAAATTAGTAGCGTCAACAAGGCTTTCGTGAGTGCCTGTGTCAAGCCACGTAAAGCCCTGTCCCAGAAGCTCTACATTTAAGCTGTTGTTTTCAAGATAAATTTTGTTCAGGTCGGTAATCTCCAGCTCTCCCCTTGCGCTTGGCTTAAGGCTCTTTGCATAATCGACAACATTATTGTCATAAAAATACAAGCCTGTTACGCAATAATTGCTCTTTGGGTTTTCTGGCTTTTCTTCGATAGAAACGGCACGTCCTGTCTTGTCAAACTCCACTATTCCGAAGCGTTGGGGATCATCTACATAATAACCGAAGATAGTAGCTCCCTTTCCTGTTTCGGCATTTTCTCTGGCTGATTTCAGGCGCTTGTTCAAGCCGTGACCGAAAAAAATGTTATCGCCAAGCACCATTGCGACAGAATCGTTTCCGATAAATTTTTCGCCGATAATAAACGCCTGTGCCAGTCCGTCGGGTGACGGTTGAACCTCGTAAGTAAAATTAACGCCGAACTGATGACCGTCACTGAGCAAATCCATAAATCGGGGAGTATCCTGCGGCGTAGATATTATCAGGATATCACGAATACCTGCGTTCATAAGAACAGATATCGGGTAGTAAATCATAGGTTTGTCATAAATGGGCAGAAGCTGCTTTGAGGTTACCATTGTAAGAGGATAAAGTCTTGTACCGGAACCTCCGGCTAAAATGATTCCTTTCATAGTCAAGCCTCCAGTATTGCGTCGATATATTTTTTAACAGAAATATCCTTAGTTAAATTCTTAACAAGATATTCTCTTCCGTTTTTGCCCATATTGATTATTTCCTGCGTTCCGGCGTTTTCAACAAACCATTCTATATTACGGGCAACTGCGTCATAGTCGCCCGGCTCACAGCACAGACCGCACCCTGTTTCTTCGATAATAAGCCTTGCCTCGGAGTTTTCCTCAAGAACACCTAAAACAGGCTTTCCGGCAGACATTACACCGTAGCACTTTGACGGCACAGATACGCCTTTTATTCCCTTTGCATTGACGCACCAGTGAACATCTGCCGAATTAAGGCTGTAAATCAAATCTTCTTTTTCCTGATACGGAATAAAAACAACGTTTTCAAAGTGATGCCGCTTTGTATAATCGACAAGAGTATCAAGCATACTTCCCGAGCCTACAAACGCAAACACTACCTCTCTGCCGTCTGATGTTTTACATCCGGATTCATATTCACCGCTTTTTGTTGTACCCTTGCGAAAACGCTTGATAACATTCATAAGCTTCGGAAGGTCGTAATACAAGCCGATATTACCCGAATACATAATTACAAATTTATTATCCAAATTATATCTGCGCTTAAATTCAAGTACGTTTTCATCATCGGGCGGCAAAGGATAAATCTCTTTTTCGTCTATCCAGTTATTGATGAATGCACATTTCGGCACTTTTTTATACTTAAACCGCTTGTTCAGTGTTTCTACCAAATCACGTCCCACTGTTATGACAAGATTGCTCCTTTTACAGCTGAATTTATCAAGAAGCATCATCAGCTTAAGAATGAGCTTATTGTTTGAATAATTAACGGCCATTGTCTGTTCGGGGTTAAAGTCCTGAATATTGTAAATATATTTGGCGTGCTTTACCCATTTTCCCCACACGCCGATTAAGCCGCCCAGAACAGGAGGCTGTGATATTGAAAATACGTAGTCCTGCTTTCCGACCTTGAACGTTGCACGTATTGCTCCGAAAAAATACGAAAGTATATTTTTAACACGGCTTACCGTGCTTTCCTTTGAAAATTCAGGCACACGAATTCTAAGAACCTCAACTCCGTTAATATTTTCACGGTAAAAACGCTTTTCTTTGTACTTTTCTTCTACCGTACCCAGATAGCTCGGGACAACACAAATAACCGTCACGTCAAATTTGTCAAGCATACCCTCTGCAAGCTCCTTGAGTATCTGACCTGTTGAGGCAACGTCAGGGAAATAGTAGTGAGCATAAATAAGTATTTTTTTCTTTTCCATAACAACTCTCCGCTACTGCTCAATAGTTTTAATAACCTTAGCAGGATTTCCCGCTATTACCGAGTTCGGTGGAAACTCTCCGCACACTACAGCGCCTGCTCCGACTACACAGCCGTCGCCGAGCCTTGTGCCCTTAAGAATGAGTGCGTTGCATCCGATAAAACAGTTTTTGCCGATTTCTATAGGACGTGTTCCGATTTTGCTCTTGTCATCAATAAGCCTTGCCTGCGCCTCTATCGGATGAAAATCATTGTCTAAAATCTTTACATTTCCGCCGATATTTGTTCCGTCGCCGATACAAATGCTTGTTCTGGCATAAATAACAGCGCCTGAAATACCGACATTATCACCTATAATTATCTTAGCCTCGGGGGTTCTCGTTACGATTATTGTACGTGAATACAGTCCTACCAGATTAGACAGAAAGGAGCTTTTAATCACACAATTCTCTCCGATACAAAGGGTTGCTCCCTTTTTATTAAAAATCACGGGAGTTCCCTTTAGCAGAAGCTTTTTGCCGTATTTAACCCTTGTAGCCTTCATAATAAGCTTAAACCAATTACAGTTCATTATTTCCCCCACAGCTAACAGAAAAATTCACGGAGTTTCTATATACTTCAAAATATACAATTATCCCATTTTTAACATTATAATACAAAATTAAAACTTTTTCAACACTTAATGAAAGATAACTTGTTAATAACATTCTCAGTTTTTTCAGTAAAAAAGCAATAAATCATTACAAATCGTAATATTCACTCAATAATTTATATTTTTATTTAAAACAATGTAACTATTTGTAATTATTCTTTAATTGAATATTAAACCCTGTGATGCTATAATAGTATTAGTGAAAGTAGAAACAGAGGTGTTGTTATGAAATGTCCGTACTGCGGATTTGAAGAAAGTAAGGTTATTGATTCCCGTTCTGCCGATGACGGTGAGCGTATTCGCCGCAGAAGAGAGTGTTTAAAATGCTCAAAGCGTTTCACAACTCACGAGGTTATTGAAACAGTGCCTATTGTTGTTATCAAGCGTGACAAGTCAAGACAGGTTTTTGACAGAGAAAAGCTTGTAACAGGCATTATGAGAGCCTGCGAAAAACGTCCCGTTTCGCTTGAGCAGGTTCAGAAAATTGTAGATGCCATTGAAACAAAGCTTCAAAGCGGATTTGAAAAGGAAGTCACATCACAGGCTATCGGCGAGCTTGTAATGGATCAGCTTAAAAATATTGATGAGGTTTCTTACGTCAGATTTGCGTCTGTTTACCGTCAGTTCAAGGATATCAACACCTTTATGGATGAGCTGACAAAAATTCTTTCACAGAAAAATTGATACAAAGAATTCTTAATTTGCAGGATTTCATATTTTTTCAAGAAAAGGCTGTTTTTGTCAGTCTTTTCTTTTTTATTACAGTAGTTCCTTTAAAATTTTAGGTTCTATTGCAAAAGTTGGGGTTTCAATTTATTTTGGTGATACAGAAAACCTCCACTGTGTAAGGGGAGATTTCCCTGTCAGGGAAAATGTCAGCTTCGCTGACAAAAGGTTCCCGCTTTCGGAGAAAGGTGGCACGAAGTGCCGGAGTGTTGTGGGTAATGCACAAAACTCACCGTACAATCAAAGTATTAGTAAAGGCACAAAGTTTGTGCTATTGTGTCGGCTATGCCGACAGCTTTTCTGCGAAAAGCACAATCCCTAAGTCAAAAACATAGTTTTTGACAGCTCCCTTTACACAAGGGAGCCGACGTATAACCTCAACTTTTGAAAAAGAACCTAATTTAAAAAACCGACGTCATATCTGATATAACGTCGGTTTTTGATTATTCTGCAACATTAAAATATATGTCAAGGAAAATTTGGAAAAGCTCTTCTTCGTTATGATGATATTCGGCATATTGCCCTGCCCTTTTCATTTCTCCGGGGACATTTACAAATTCAATATTGCTGAACCCCTTGGTCAGAGCGTTAGTCGCAAGGAAGGTAATCTTGCCTGCGTCAAAATCAGTAACCATATAGTCGCTCATCATATTAAACATATTAAGAGGTGTTGATATATCCTCCTTTGTTCTTTCAACAACCTTTTTAACAAACGCTTCTAAATACTGTTTCTGACGGTTGTTGCGGAGCAGATTTGCGTTTACTATGTTCATATTTCTTTTTTGAACATATGTTGTAGCGTCATCACCCCAGAGCCAGAGCTTTTCTCCCTCGGTGAACGGTCCTACAGTTTCTAAAGAGGTGAGCTGTATGCCGTCAACAGCGTCGTTAAGTACGGGAACAGCCGCAAGGTCAAGAGCAAAATATGAATTTATCTGTGTGCCGAAAAGGAGCTTTGAAACTGATTTTTTCACATTCTCACAGCTTTTTTCTCTGCCGTCACCGTAAGCATACGCTAAACACAGCTGAGTTTTATCTGTTCCTGCAAATTTGCCCGATGTGTCGTAAAGGTCGATTTCGGCTATTGTATCACGCGGAATATTTATGGCTGTGGTTTTGCCTGTCTGAGTATCGTGAGCTATAGCCAAAATCATATCAGCCTGTCCGCCCGTACCCGACACCGACTCATCAAGATTCTGCTTGTCTATGCCCATAGCAAGGACAGTTGTAATGTTATCGTTAGGCGTATATTTTACACCCTTATATGTAACGGTACGAAGGTTTTTCTCTACCTCAACCTCGCTGATGTCAGGTGCTTTGATTTCATTATCTGTATTTTGCAAAAGTGCATTTCTTCCGACAATATTCAGCGTAATTACCGTTGACACCATCAGCACAACAACAGATAAAACGGATATTAAGGCTATAAGAACCGCCTTTTTACCCTTGCTCATACGTTTTTTATGTTTATGCTTACGGGTTGGTTTTGCAAAAATATATCCGTCGTACTTGCCGATATCTTCTGCGTTTTTATTTTCGGTATTCTGCTCAGAGCTCATGATATTTAGATCCTGCTCGTTATTATCATCGCTGTTGCTGTTAATTTGTGAATTCATCATCTACAAGAACCCCCTGCACAAGATATCTTGAATCGTTGTTTACGTTGGAACAGGTACTGAGGACAAGAAGCTTATCCTTATCTGTTATCTTTACGCCTTTTCTTATATTTGCATTAAATGTATTCAAATTAAAAATCTGATCAACATAATCACTGAACACTTGCTTGTCAGAAAAATCAAAGCATCTCAGCAGATGCCTGTTGTCAAAGTCTGACGATGCAAAAACCTCATAGGTCAATATATGTCCCTTTGTATAAATATAAATATACTTGTTTTTATTAAAAAACTCCTCGTCCTCATACTTATGCAAATCTCCGAACATAGAACCGTTGAGCATATTATGTCCGTACAAAACAGTCACAGGGTCGCTGAAATCTGTTTTGTTAAGCGGCTGGGAATAGATTGTACCTGCAAACATATATTCCTTATGAATACTGTGGTCAAGGTAGTAATTCTCATCATCAACACTTGTATGTGCAACAGGGTAATCTATCTGCGTGTTCGGAACCTTTATCCAGGCATACAAATCGGAATTCACCTTGCTCAGCTCATCAAAATCAATCGGATTGTTTTTTTTAGGCTTTAACACAGCATTCGGAACAGTTGCAATCTCTTCGGTGTTCGCCTGATTAACATCATATGTAGTTACGGCAACCGTACTTGCAAGCTGCTCTAATTGTGATTTATTCTTGTAATCGTTATAAAAGTATATTGTGCAATACACTATTCCGACGGCACATATAATAATAGAAATAATTAAAATAATAATCCAAAAGGTTTTATTCTTATTTTTCATAATAACCCTCATTCACATACTTTAGTATATCTTTTATATTATAAAGCTATAATTACACTCTGTCAATTATCATATAAAAGAAAACAAAACAAAATCCCCCACAAATTTGTGGGGGAATAATTGCATTATAGATTATTTAGCCAGCTTCTTAACTGAAATAACACCTGCAACAGACGCTAAAAGAATCATCAAGCCGATTACAGCTGTATAATTATCACCTGTCTGCGGTGAAGTCGGAGTAGTAGAAGGCTCGTTCGGATTCTTTTTATAATCAATTACATAGCTGATATCCAAACCGCCTACAGGCTCAGATTTTATAATTTCACCGTTGCCGTTGTGGAATATTACATACTTTGCTCCGTCAGGAATATCAAGCTTTGCATACTTATTGCCGTTTTCATCAACATAAACAGGAACAACTACGCTCTCACGCTCAGCTCCGATTGTCGGATCATCTGTATAGTAGTAACCATAAATGATTTCCCATTCAAGATCTTCGCTTACACTTACAATAACCTCACCCTCAACAGGTGCAGTCGGCGGAATAGTCGGTGCTGTCGGACTGTTTACAGAAGCGGCAAATGCACTTACTGATGAAAAAGCAAAAATCAGAACAGCTGTCATAACTGCCAAGAATTTTTTCATAACAAAAACTCCCCCTAAAAGATAAATCAATTACTGAATATAAATCGTTATTCATTAAATCCAAGGCGATTATACCACTTTATTTTAAAAATGTAAATAGTTATTTTAAAATTAGATAAAAAAATGGAAAAATTATTATTCTGCAATTTTCAAGCGGTATCACAGCTCAAATAAAAAGCAGAAATAACAACTCTGAATACAAAACAGTAAAAACATTCATAATAAACAGAAAAAAATTGCTAAATTATAGTATTTTCTTTTATCTTGTGTTATAATGAAAAGTGTGCAAATTCGGCACTTGATATTTTATTAACCTGTTTTAAACTATTTGTAACGATTATGGGGTGTTCTGATGAGAGTATTTTTCACCGTTTTAGTTTGTAAAGCTTTGAAGCTTATAGGCGGTCTTATCGGCAAGGGCAGTTCACTGCCCGGACAGATTGCGCTGAAGCTTTGTCCCGATATTTTAAACCGTGTTAAGCTGCCGCAGTATATTATAGCAGTAACAGGCAGTAACGGCAAGACCTCTACCGTTGAGATGATTGCCCATATTCTGAATTCATCAGGTAAAAGAATAGCGTGGAACAAGGAAGGCTCCAATCAGATCGAGGGCGTGACTACGCTTATTCTGTCCTCCTGTTCTTTAAAAGGTAAAATGAACTGCGACATACTCCTTATTGAGTCTGACGAAAGATACGCAAAATACACGTTCAAGTATTTTGCGCCGACTCACTATGTTATCACAAACCTCTACAGAGATCAGCTCACAAGAAACGGCCACCCTCAGTGGGTATTCGGTGCAATTAAAGAAAGCATACACGAGCAGACTCAGCTTATACTAAACGCAGATGATCCGCTTGTTTCTTTATTCGGATATAACAAGGATAACACTGTCTGGTTTGGCGTGGACAAGCACAAAAACAGCTTTGACGCAGTTACAGGCGTATATAATGACGGTTACTTCTGCCCTGCCTGCGGCAAAAAAATGGAATACAGCTACACGCATTACAATCATATCGGCGATTATAAATGCAGCGAGTGCGGTTATCACAAGCACGAAACGCAGTTTACGGTAACAGATGTTGACCTTAACAACGGCGAAATCTGCATCAACGGCAAAAGCAAAATTGCTTTGTCACTGCACAGTATGTATAACATCTATAACGTTCTTGCGGCTTACTCCGTATGTTCTTTGCTCGGCATTGAAAGCGATACTATTGAGCAGAGCATAAACAACTATGTGCTGAAAAACGGACGTGTTGTTGAGTTTAAGCTCGGAGAGCATAACGGCACACTCCTCACCTCAAAGCACGAAAACTCTGTTTCTTACGACCAGTCGCTCAAAATTGCCGCTGACAGCAAGGAAAGCTGCTGTGTTATGATAATCGTTGACGCAGTTAGCAGAAAATATTTTACAGGCGAGGTTTCGTGGCTGTGGGATATTAACTTTGATTTACTCGAAAGCGACAGTGTAAGCGAGGTTGTTTTATCGGGAACGTATGCTAACGATTTAGCGGTGAGGTTTCAGTATTCGGAGGTTTCAGAGGATAAAATCAAGGTTATACCGTCTATTGCCGAAGCCTCCGATTATCTTAAGACAAACGGCAGTGAAAGGCTGTATGTAATAACCTGCTTTTCAGATAAGGATAAAATTTTATCACTTACCGAATTAAAGTAAGTCATAAGGGGGTAAAAAAGTGAATATCAGCATTCTGCATTTATACAGTAATTTAATGAATTTGTACGGCGAATACGCAAATATAAAGGTACTTAAAAGGCACCTTGAGGATCAGGGAGCTGTAGTTACAGTCACAAAAGCAGACAACGTAAACGATATTGATTTAGGCGATTTTGATTTTATTTACATCGCAAGCGGTACAGAGAATAATCAGAAGAAAGCGTTAAGTGATCTGCTTACAAAAAAGTTTGAGCTTATCTCTTTGGCTGAAAGCGGTAAAATTATGCTCTTTACAGGCAACGCCTTTGAAATGCTCGGCAAAAGTATAACATCATCTGACGGTAACATTTATGACGGAATCGGACTATTGTCATTTACCGTAACGGAGCAAAATACTAAGCGGTACACAACAGACGTTATCGCAGAATGTTCTCTTTGTGATGAAAAAATTGTCGGCTTTATCAACAAGGCAAGTGAAATCAGCGGTATAGAAAACAGCTTCTGCACGCTTACTATGGGACTTGGCAACGATAACAAAGCAAAGGACGAGGGCTTTGTTTATAAAAATGTAACAGGAACTCACATTATAGGCCCTGTGCTTGTAAAAAATCCCGAGCTTATGAGGTATTATGTAACGCTTATCTGCAAAAGCAAGGATAATACCTTTGCATACAAGGATATTGATTACAAATATGAAAAACAGGCACACAGCGTAACACTTGGAAAGCTAAGCGAAAGATTAGCCTGATAAATAATTTAAGGTGAAACAAATGGAGCAGATGCTTGAAATAACAGGCACAGTAGAAGCCATAGTTTACAGAAATGAAAGCAACGGCTACACGGTTTTAGAGCTTGCAGGCGATGAGGAAATTACAGCTGTCGGCATTATGCCGTCGGTAAGTCCCGGAGAAGAGGTAAAGCTTATCGGCAGCTATAAAAAGCACCCGAGCTACGGCGAGCAGTTTGCCGTAACAGCCTGTGAGCAGAGTATGCCGAAAAACACAGCAGGAATACTTAAATACCTATCATCAAGAGCAATCAAGGGTATAGGGCCGTCAATGGCACAGCGACTTGTAAAGCAGTTCGGCGAGGACACCCTGACAGTTATGGAGAACGAGCCTGAGCGTGTAGCGCAGGTAAAGGGTATTTCTCTTGATAAAGCAAAGGAAATAAGCGAACAGCTTAAGCAGACGGTAGGCATCAGAGAGCTTATAGCTCATCTGTCAGGCTTTGGGGTAACTCCGCTTAGCTGTATTAAGGTGTGGCAGCGTTACGGCTCAAACGCACTGAAATATATCGAAGAAAATCCGTTTTTGCTGTGTGACGAGGAATTTGAAATTCCCTTTGAAACTGTCGATTTAATTGCCAAAAAGCAAAACAGAGCAAATGATGAAATCTACAGAATACGTGCAGGAATAAGCCACGTGCTTTCTCACAACAGGCTCAACGGTCACACCTGTCTGCCGAAGGATAAGCTCATTTCAACTACAGCGTCCTTTCTGTCTGTAGAAAAGGAAAAGGCTGTGCAGGCACTTGATGAAATGGTTTTTGACAATACTGTAATAACGGCTGATGTGGGTGGAAATGAATTTATCTTCACACCGAGCCTTTATCAGTGCGAGGCGTACATAGCCGCAAGGATAAAAATGCTTCTGAGGTTTTCTCCCCCTGTTATCCCACGTGTTGACGAACAGATTGAGCATATTGAACAGCAAGAGGGCTTGGAGTATGCCTCTTTACAGCGTGAGGCAATAAAACAGGCTATGACCACAGGACTTCTCATACTGACAGGCGGTCCCGGAACAGGCAAAACTACTACGCTCAACGCAATTATCACAATACTAAAGCAAAACGGTCAGAAAGTGCTTTTAGCAGCACCCACAGGCAGGGCGGCTCAGAGAATGAGCGAGGTAACAGGCTGTGAGGCAAAAACTATCCACCGACTTCTGGAGGTCGGCTGGGACAGAGATGACAAGCCGGTTTTTAAGAAAAACGAAAAAAATCTGCTCAACTGTGACGCACTCATAATTGACGAGGTGAGTATGGTTGACACCGTTATTTTTGACAGCCTGATGAAGGCTATGCCGCTTGGGTGCAGACTTATTCTTGTAGGTGACAGCAATCAGCTACCCTCTGTTGGTGCAGGCAACGTGCTTGCCGATTTAATCGCTTCGGGTATTATGCCTGTTGTTGCGCTCAACGAAATTTTCCGTCAGTCAATGGAAAGCCTGATTGTAACAAACGCACATAAAATAGTAAACGGCGAATATCCTGTACTTGACAGGCGCGACAAGGATTTTTTCTATTTGTCACAGGTAACGGCAGAAACCGTGGCGCAGACGGTAACGGATTTAACGTCAAGACGACTGCCTAATTCCTACGGCTACTCTCCGTTTGACGACATACAGGTGCTGTGCCCCGGACGAAAGGGTATGCTCGGAGCTAATGAGCTTAACAAAAAATTACAGTTAGCTGTAAATCCGAAATCTGACAGCAAGCCTGAAATCACAGTCGGCGCAACTGCTTTTCGGCTTGGCGACAAGGTGATGCAGGTAAAAAACAACTACGACATCACCTTTTACAAGGATAACGGCGAAATCGGTCAGGGAATATTCAACGGCGATATAGGCAGGCTTGTTGAAATAAACAAGGCTACTAAAATTATGAAGGTTCGCTTTGACGACAAGGTTGCAGTTTATGACGCAGACTCTGCTGTTGAGCTTGATTTAGCGTATGCCACTACCGTACATAAAAGTCAGGGCAACGAGTTTGAAGCTGTGATAATTCCTGTTTTCAGAATGGCACCACAGCTTTGCTACAGAAATTTGCTTTATACAGCCGTAACAAGAGCTAAAAAGCTGCTTATCCTTGTCGGCACAGGCTCAACAGTTGTAGATATGGTAGATAACAACCGAAAAACACTGCGGTACAGCGGTCTTAAGGATTTTTTATTAAAGGATTAAATTTTATTCTAAGGAGCAGAATATGAATATAGCTATAGATTTGGGAACAAGCAACACACGAATTTTTGTTGAAGAAAAGGGCAAACAGCTTGACGAGCCGTCTGCTATTGCACATAATACGGAAACAGGCGAAATTATTGCTGTCGGCGAGCAGGCGCTTAAAATGCTCGGCAAAACTCCGTCTGCTATTGAAGCACTCTATCCGCTTGAAAACGGAGTTGTGGCTCACTCTTACCTTGTTGAGGACTTGGTAAACATATTTTTGAACGAGGTTTACACAAGCAAGGTGGTAATGCCAAGAGTGGTAGCAAGCATACCGATTGACGTAACAGACGTTGAAAAGCGAGCCGTTGTAAATGCCATAAGCAGCTTCGGTGTTCGCAGGGTGTACCTTATTGAAGAGGCTAAGGCGGCGGCTATGGGCTGTAATCTGCCTGTTATGAGTCCTCACGGCTGTATGATAGCAAACTTAGGCGGCGGCACTGCCGAAATTGCCGTGCTTTCCTTAGGCGGAATATCTGTGAGCAAGACGGTTAAATCAGCAGGCAATCAGATGGACGAGGATATTATTAAATATGTACGGCGAAAGCACAATCTTCACATAGGCAGAAGAATGGCTGAACAGTGCAAAATAGCTGTAGGCTGTGTAACAAAGCCTACAGAAGAAAAAACGTTTACCGTTAAGGGCAGAGATGCATTAAGAGGCTTGCCGAAAAGCGTTGAGGTGACCTCCTTAGAAATAATGGAGGCAATAATCGACAATGCGTTAAACATCGTTACAGCTATTACAGATGTGCTTGAAAAAACTCCGCCCGAGCTTATCGGCGATATTCACAGTGACGGAATAACGCTGTCGGGCGGCTTGTCACAGCTTGAGGGTTTCCCCGAGCTTGTAAAAAAGTACACGGGAATTGCCACAGTGACTGTTGCAAACGAGCCTTTGGACTGCACAATTAACGGCTGCGGCAAGGCTATTGCGTATATTGATGAGGTGGAGCATACAAAGGACGGCGAAATTATTCCGCTTATGGCTGCGTATTAAAACTTTTAGAATACTCCTCTTTTTATGGCATATAATAAAAAAGAGGAGTGTTTTTTATGGTAATCAGTCACAAAATCAAATGGAAACAGCTAATCATTGCACTTGCAATACCCTTGCTTGTCGGAGCTCTGTCGGCAATTTTTACAGGCTCAAATATGGAGCTATACAAAAATCTGAACAGACCTCCCATATCTCCGCCGGGGTCTTTATTCCCTGTTGTCTGGACTGTTCTCTATACACTGATGGGCATAGCCGCATATCTTGTGTATATCTCGGGCAGTGCTGACACAAAAACGGCGCTCACCTTGTATTACGTTCAGTTAGCCGCCAATTTTATATGGACGCTTATATTCTTTAATCTGCAAAGCTATCTGTTTTCGTTTATCTGGCTTATCGGACTGTTGTTTCTGATTATTTTAACGGTGATTGCATTTTACAAAATCAACAAAACATCAGCACTTTTACTTTTGCCATACGCATTATGGGTAACATTTGCAGGATATTTAAATTTAGGAATTTATATTCTGAACAGATAATATTTATTTAAAAAAGACAGCACAGAGCTTTCTGTACTGTCTTTTTTATAGGTTCTATATATTCTCTGCAATAACCGCTTTGTTTTGTTCAAGCGATTTCTTTACGTCAAGTATCCTTTGATTTTCGCTTCCTCGAAAATGCAGAAGCAAGCTCTTTTTTTCAAGAATAAACGGACCGTCAACAAGGTAGTCTGTCTGCTTTAAAAGCTCTTTCCACTGCGGATTTTCATCAAAGCCTGCTGCAAGCTGTTCAAAGGTATAGCCTGTGTAGGTCATTACATTGTAACCGTTTTCGTGGGCGAGTTTGCCTAATTTTGCAAGCGGTTCTGCCTGACAAAACGGTTCTCCGCCCGAAAAGGTAAGTCCCTGAAGCAGGGGGTCTTTTTTGGCTTCTTCCAGTATTCTTTCTATAGTGCCGATGTAGCCGCCGTCAAAATCCCAGCTTTGCGGATTGTGACAGCCCTTGCAGTGGTGAGGACAGCCCTGAACAAAAACAGTCATTCGTATTCCCGGACCGTCAACTATTGACTCTCTGATTACTCCTGCAAGCCGAAGCTCGGTTTTTTGCATATTTATCCCTCGTTATTGATTATATTATTACTGATAAAAAACAAAACATTCGGGCGGATATTAAATCCGCCCATTATGCTTTGATTATGATATTACCTTAATTCTCTTAATTCTTTCCTTACCCTTGCCGTTTTCTCCGTCACGTCTGCCGCATTTCGGACAGCAGTCGCCGATAATGCCCGTATGACCGCAGACAGGATCTCTGTCAACAGGGTGGTTTATTGAGCCGTAGCCTATGCCGCACTCCTTCATATATCTGATAACCTGCTCAAATGCGTCAAGGTTTTCGCTCGGGTCGCCGTCAAGCTCAATGTATGAGATATGACCGCCGTTTGTCAGGTTATGGTAAGGCGCTTCTATCTTGATTTTTTCAAATGCGCTGATTTCATAATATACAGGAACGTGGAACGAGTTTGTATAATAATTTCTGTCGGTAACTCCGGGGATTACGCCGAAAAGCTCCTTGTCAATTCTTACAAATCTGCCTGACAGTCCCTCGGCAGGAGTTGCGATAAGAGAGAAATTGAGGTTGTACTTTTCTGTTGCCTCATTCATTCTCTTTCTCATATAGCCGACAATTTCAAGTCCTAAACGCTGTGACTCCTGACTTTCGCCGTGGTGCTTGCCTGTTAATGCCTTTAAGCATTCGGCAAGTCCGATAAAGCCTGCTGTGAGCGTACCGTGCTTTAACACCTCACGAACAGAGTCGTTTGGCGACAGCTTGTCAGAACCAATCCAGATGCCCTGTCCCATAAGGAACGGATAGTTTTTAACGAGCTTCTGGCACTGAATTTCAAATCTTTCAAGAAGCTGGTCGATTACAAGGTCAATCATTCTGTCGAGCTGTTCAAAGAAGAAGTCGATATTTTTGTTAGCTAAAATTGCAAGACGGGGCAGGTTGATTGAGGTAAAGCTTAAGTTTCCTCTGCCGTATGTGATTTCCTTAGTCTTGTCATAGTAGTTAGCCATGACACGTGTACGGCAGCCCATATATGCGCACTCTGTTTCGGGGTGTCCGGGCTTGTAGTACTGAGCGTTAAACGGAGCGTCAAGGAACGAGTAGTTAGGAAAAAGTCGCTTTGCAGATACTCTCATTGACAGCTTGAAAAGGTCGTAGTTCGGGTCGCAGGGGTTAAAGTTTACGCCCTCTTTAACCTTGAAAATCTGAATCGGGAAGATTGGTGTTTCACCGTTGCCAAGTCCTGCCTCTGTTGCAAGCATAATATTTTTGATTACCATTCTGCCCTCGGGTGAAGTATCTGTGCCGTAGTTAAGTGAGCTAAACGGTATCTGTGCGCCTGCTCTTGAGTGCATAGTGTTGAGGTTATGAATCAAAGCCTCCATAGCCTGATAGCAGGCACGGTCTGTTTCGCTTTCTGCGTGATTGAATGCAAAGCGCTGGAGCTTGCCGGCTGTTTTTTCACCGTAGCTTTCTGTCAGAAGCTCAAGCTCTGCTTTTTTGTAGCTCTCGCCGTCCTCAAGCTTTGGTGTTGATTTTGAAATTTCCTCTGCCTTGTCGCAGATTGCTTTTGCTGTATCTGTTGCGTTTTCATCATCTGTCAGAAGCTCTATTGCTCTTGCTAAATTCTGACGGTAAATTCTTCTGTAGGTTTTGGCTACGCCCTTTGCCATACCGTAGTCAAAGTTCGGCACACTCTGTCCGCCGTGCTGATCGTTCTGGTTTGACTGAATTGCAATACAGGCAAGTGCTGAATATGAGGCTATGTCGTTTGGCTCACGCAGATAGCCGTGTCCTGTGCAGAAACCACCCTCGAACAGCCTTACAAGGTCAATCTGACAGCAGGTGGTGGTAAGCGTTAAGAAGTCGAGGTCGTGAATATGAATATCGCCGTTTCTGTGAGCCTTGGCGTGTTTCGGGTTTAAGATATACATCTCATAGAACTGCTTTGCGCCCTCTGAGCCGTATTTGAGCATTGTACCCATAGCGGTGTCGCCGTCTATATTTGCGTTTTCACGCTTGATGTCGTTATCCTTTGCCGACTTGAAGGTGAGGTCCTCGTAAATTTTCATCAGCTTTGTGTTCATTTCACGCACACGTGTTCTTTCTGCACGGTACAGTATGAACTCCTTGGCTGTTCTTGCGTGGCCGTTTTCGATTAAAACCTTTTCTACAGTATCCTGAACATGCTCAACTGTAGGCGGCTGATTGCTGTGCTCTGCTTCGATTTGCTCGCAGACCTTTTTTGCAAGCTCCTTGGCAGCCTCGTAGTCGTTGCCGCCTATTGCCTGCGCCGCATTAAAGATAGCGTCTGTGATTTTGTCGATATTAAAATCGACTGTACGTCCGTCACGTTTTACTATAGTGGTTAACATAAAAATCCTCCTGTGAAAAGCTGTGCAAAATTGTTACAATATTGAAATAATATATTCGTTAATAACAATATATTGTGTATTTCGCTGTTAGCCTACTAAGTATAGTATAGATACAACTTTTAGTCAACTGTCATTATGACGATTTTTATATTAAATTTATGTGCAACTTCTTTAAAAAATTGAATTGACACTCGTTTTATTTACCGATTAGAATTATAACAATAAATTGTTGTTGCCGATTTTTCTACCACAATATATTGTGGTGTATCAAGACATCAGAAATTCGTTACAGCTGTGTAATATATTCAGCCGCACGGATTTTCCGATTCAGAAATATGCAATTTAAGAAAATTTATAGCTTTTTGTTGATTTAAGTGCTAAAGGGTATTATAATTACTTTGTATGCAAACTGGCACAAATAACAGTAAAAAGCACCAACGCTTTTACGATTAACGGCTGTTTATATGAAAGGGATTTTCTTATGAGCCTGCTTAACAGAACATGGGCAGAGATTTCACTCGACAACGCTCTGCACAATTTTAATATTATTAAAGAAAAGGTAAATAATAAAGCAAAAATCTGCTGTGTTATAAAGGCTGACGGCTACGGTCACGGCGCTGTTGCTCTTGCTCACGCTTATGAAAAAGCAGGCGCAGACTTTTTTGCGGTTTCAAATATTGACGAGGGCATAGAGCTCAGGAACAACTCAATTACAAAGCCTATTTTGATTTTAGGCTACACTCCTGTTGCACTTGCAAAGCAGCTTTGCGATTATGATATTTCTCAGGCTGTTTTTGACAAAGCGTATGCACAAGGGCTTATAGAGCAGTGCGAAAAGGACAACATACGCATAAAGGCTCATATAAAGCTCGACACAGGTATGAGCCGAATAGGCTTTATGTGCCAGCAGTTTCCTCGTGATAACGCAACGATTGACAAAATAGAAAGCGTATTCAAGAGTGACAGACTGATTGCAGAGGGTATTTTTACTCACTTCTGCGTATCTGACGAGGCAGAAAACGGCGAGGAGTTCACTAAAAATCAATATGAGTGCTTTACTCATACTATAGATTTATTAAAGCAACGTGGTGTTAACTTTGAAATCGCCCACTGCTCAAACAGCGGTGCTATTGAGGATTACCCTGAAACACACTGCGATATGGTAAGGGCAGGTATTATTCTCTACGGTCTTTCACCGTCATCAGAAATAAGAAACAGCCTTGACATAAAGCCTGTTATGACGCTTAAATCTACCGTTTCACTTGTAAAGCAGATTAAAAAGGGTGCAACGGTAAGCTACGGCAGAACGTACAAGGCAGACAGGAATATGACGATAGCTACCGTTCCTGTCGGCTATGCTGACGGCTATATAAGAGGCTACAAAGACGGATATATGCTGATAAACGGCAGAAAAGCTCCGATTTTGGGCAGAATTTGTATGGATCAGACTATGGTTGATGTGACAGATATTCCGTCTGTCAGAACAGGCGACGAGGTTATTCTGTTCGGCGGCGGAGAAAACGGAGAGATGACGGCAGACGAACTTGCAAAAATGACAGACACAATAAATTACGAGGTTGTTTGTCTTGTATCAAAGCGTGTGCCGAGAATTATGATAGAAAACGGAATAAAGACGGATGTGATGTATAAGCTATGACACTATTAACAGTTGACGGAAACAGTATTTTAAACAGAGCCTTTTACGGAATACGTCCCCTGACTACTAAAGACGGACGTTTTACAAATGCGATTTACGGCTTTCTGACAATGCTTAAACGAATTGAACAGGACACAAAGCCTGACGCTGTTGCGATTGCCTTTGATTTAAAAGCACCGACCTTCAGACACAAGGCGTATGCAGGCTACAAGGCACAGAGAAAGGGTATGCCGCAGGAGCTTGCCTCTCAGCTTGAACCGCTTAAAACGCTGCTTACGCATTTAGGCTACACGCTTGTAACGTGCGAGGGCTATGAGGCTGACGATATTTTAGGTACGCTTTCGCTCGCCTGTGAAAAATCGGGCGACTGCTGTGTTATCGCAACAGGCGACAGGGACAGCCTACAGCTTGTATCTGACAAGACAACCGTTCGCCTTGCTACCACTAAGGAAGCGATTTTGTATGACGAGGACAAAATTATGGCTGACTACGGTGTTGCGCCTAAACAGCTTATAGAAATAAAGGCACTTCAGGGAGATACCTCTGACAATATCCCCGGTGTAGCGGGAATCGGCGCAAAGGGCGCAGGCGACCTTATCAAGCGTTTCGGAAGTATTGATTATATATACGAAAATATTGACACGATTGACGTAAAGGACGGTATCCGCAACAAGCTAAAAAACGGCAAGGACGACGCTTTTATGAGCAGAATGCTCGGCGAAATCTGCCGAAGTGCGCCTGTTGACACAAGCATAAGCTCATACTTAGTCAGCGGTGCAGATTACTCTGCGGCTGTCAGAATGATGGCTGACCTTGAGCTTTTTTCTCTTATCGAAAAATTTAACCTAAACAGCACGGATATAACTGTTACAGAAACAGAAGAAAAACAGACAGTTATCAGCATATCAAGCGACAACGGCATTGATTTTATAAAAAATTCTGTTGCATTGACAGCTCATTTGACAGGTGCTGATATAGATTATTTATTGGCTGTTGCTGATGATAAGGCAGTAAAAATCAGCGACAAGGCTGTTATTAAAGAAATACTTTCAAATGATGAAATCAAAAAATTCGTCTATTCGTCAAAGGAGCTTTTTGCCTACTCTGACAGAAATAATTTTGAAATATGCGGTATTGATTTTGACGTAACGCTTGCGGCTTACCTTTTAAATCCGTCTTCGTCTGACTATGATTTAAAGCGTCTTTGCAGTGAATACAATATCGCAATTCCTGCTGTTTCGGACAATTCCTTGGAAAATGCAGAAGAATTCTCACTTGCCGCCGCTTTGATAAGTTTGACAGAAAAGCTAAGGGAACAAATTGTCGCAAACGGACAGCAAAATCTTCTTTACGATATTGAAATTCCGCTTGCAAGGGTTCTTGCAGAAATGGAAAATTTAGGCTTTGCTGTCGACAAAAACGGCATTGAGCAGTACGGTGAAAAAATCGGCGATGAGCTATCCTCTATTGAACAGGAGATTTACAGTGACACAGGCTATGAGTTTAACATAAACTCACCAAAACAGCTCGGCATAGCACTTTTTGAAAAGCTTGGTCTGCCCTGCAAAAAGAAAACAAAAAGCGGCTACAGCACAAACGCAGAGGTGCTTGAGGAATTAAAATATCAGCACCCTGTTGTAGCTAAGGTGCTTCGCTACAGAACACTTGCAAAGCTTAAATCGACCTACTGCACAGGTCTTTTGAAGGTTATTGCAGCTGACGGCAGAATACACTCGTCCTTTAATCAGACCGAAACACGCACAGGCAGAATAAGCTCAACAGAGCCAAATTTGCAGAATATCCCCGTCAGAACAGAGCTTGGCAGAGAAATGCGCCGTTTCTTCTGTGCTAAGGACGGCTGTGTGCTTGTTGACGCTGACTACTCACAGATTGAGCTTAGAGTTCTTGCGCATATTTCGGGCGACGAAAATATGAGAAATGCGTTTATAAACAACGAGGATATTCATACAACCACCGCCTCACAGGTGTTTAATCTTCCGCCCGAAATGATTACTCCGATTATGAGAAGCCGTGCAAAGGCTGTAAATTTCGGCATTGTTTACGGCATCGGTGCATTTTCGCTTTCTAAGGATATAGGCGTTACAAATAAAGAGGCTTCTAATTATATAAAGGCATATTTAAGCCACTACAGCGGTGTTGACGCTTATATGAAAAATGCAGTTGAAAAAGCAAAAAAGGACGGCTATGTTCAGACGCTGTTTGACCGCAGACGTTATCTGCCCGAGCTTACGGCTTCTAACCACATCACAAGAGCCTTCGGTGAGCGTGTGGCAAGAAATGCGCCGATTCAGGGAACAGCCGCCGATATAATCAAAATTGCGATGGTGCGTGTGCGTGACAGGCTGAAAAATGAAGGCTTATCATCAAGGCTTATATTACAGGTTCACGATGAACTGATTGTAGAAGCACCCGAAAACGAGTCAAAACGTGCAGCTGAAATTCTGCGTGAGGAAATGGAAAACGCAGTTGTGCTGAGCGTTCCGCTTATTGCTGATGCGAATATTGGAAAAACATGGTATGACGCTAAAGGATAGTGATTTATTATGAAAAAGGTTTTGTTTGTATGCACAGGCAACACGTGCCGAAGTCCTATGGCGCAGGGGATTTTCAATAAAATGTGCAGTGACAAATGTATTGATGCAAAAGCTGACAGTGCAGGTATTTTTGCAAACTCTCTTGACACTGTGTCTGTAAATTCAGAAACGGTGTGCAGAGAAATTGACGTTGATATTTCAAACAGAAAAGCTGTACCTATAGACAGAGTTAATTTATCGCAGTACGATTTAATCTGCCCGATGACGGTGCAGCATGCACAGATGCTCGTATCAATAGGTGCAGACAGAGATAAAATCTGCGTTATGAATATCTCAGACCCTTTTGGCGGAGATTTGAATATATACCGCAAATGCAGAGAAGAAATAGAAAAAGCAGTAAGCGAGCTGATAAAAAGGCTATGAATATAGAAAAAATGCAGAAAAAACACCTTGAACAGGTAGCAGAAATTGAACGGATATGCTTTGTTCACCCTTGGTCTGTAGACAGCCTTAAAGCAGAACTGACAAAAGACGGCTCATACTTTTTTGTGGCAACAGACAGTGACAAGGCTATTGGCTATATCGGAATTAACACAGTGCTTGACGAAGCCTACGTTACAAATGTGGCTGTACTGCCAACGTACAGAGGACAGGGTATCGGCAAAGCACTTGTAAGCTGTGCCTGTGAGCTGTGCAAGGAAAAATCTATGGCATTCCTCACGCTTGAGGTACGTAAATCAAACGCTGTGGCGATTAGTCTTTACTCAAGCCTATTATTTAAAGAGGTTGGTGTGCGCAAAGGCTACTACACCAAGCCGACAGAGGACGCACTTCTTATGACAAGGTACTTTAAATAAATACATACCCGAAAGGAAATTACTATGAAAATATTATCTATAGAATCCTCCTGTGATGAAACAGCGGCGGCTGTCGTTGAAAACGGCAGAGAAGTCTTATCGTCAGTAGTTGCCTCACAGGTTGAGGAGCATAAGCTCTACGGCGGAGTAGTGCCTGAGATTGCCTCACGCCGTCACGCAGAAGCTATAAATCCAGTTGTTACACAGGCATTAAGCGAATCAAACGCAAGCCTTTCCGATATTGACGCTATAGCCGTAACATATGCTCCCGGACTAATCGGTGCTTTGCTTGTCGGCGTGAACTTTGCAAAGGGTTTAAGCCTTGCCACAGGACTTCCGCTTGTGCCTGTTCACCATCTGCGTTCACATATTGCGGCAAATTATATTGCACATAAAGAATTAAAACCACCGTTTCTCTGCCTTGTAGTATCGGGCGGTCACAGCCACATTGTTATGGTTGAGGACTACACAAAAATGAGAGTTATAGGCAAAACACGTGACGATGCTGCAGGCGAAGCGTTTGACAAGGCGGCTCGCACAATGGGCATGCCCTACCCCGGCGGAATTATGCTTGACAAGGTTGCAGAAAACGGCGACAAAAACGCTTTCACTCTCCCCCGACCTAAGGTAAATGACGCACCGTATGATTTCAGCTTTTCGGGACTTAAAACGGCTGTTATAAATCTTATTCACAACGCAAAGCAAAAGGGTAATGAGCTGCCTGTTGCCGATTTATCGGCGTCATTTCGCTGGGCGGTTGTCGACTGCCTTGTGACAAACTTCTTAAAGGCGGCAGAGGATTTAGGCGTTAATACGCTTGTAACGGCAGGCGGTGTTTCGGCAAATTCGCTTTTGCGGTCACGTCTTACAGAGGAATGTAATAAAAAAGGCTATAAGCTGTATATGCCACCAAAGGAGCTGTGCGGTGACAATGCGGCTATGGTCGGCGCACAGGGGTATTACGAATATCTTAACAACAATTTAGCGGATATGAGCCTTAACGCAACGGCAACGTTGCCGATTGATTTTAACAGAGAATAAGTTAATAATTAAAAACAAAAACTGCGACATTTTGATTGTCGCAGTTTTTGCATAGTATGCAGAATTATTATTATTATTCTGCTGTTTCCTCTTCTGCTTCCTCTTCCTCAACAGGCTGCTCTGAGGTACAGTGGGGACATCTTGTTGCTTTGATGTCGATTTCACTGCAGCAGTATGGGCATTTCTTTGTTGTTGCCTCCTCTTCTTCCTCTTCCTTCTTTTTGCCGATGCTCATTATTTTGTTTACAACCTTAACAAGTACAAAGATGATAAACGCCATAATGACGAAGTTGATTACTGCTGTGATAAATGCACCGTAGCCGAAAACTACACCGTTGATTGTAAATGTCAGCTGTGAAAAATCAAGACCGCCGAACATTCCTAAAAGCGGTGAGATGAGGTTGTCAACAAGCGCTGTGATGATTGACTGAAAGGCTGCACCGATGATTACGGCTACTGCCAAGTCAAGCACGTTGCCCCTCATAATAAATTGTTTGAATTCTGCTGCAAATTTTTTCATACCGATTTCTCCTTTGATTTTATTTTATTGTTGAAACGGCTATTTCTCTGCCGTCAGAGGTGACTGTTATATCTGAACATTCGTCAGTGCGGTAAAAAGGAATTGTAAGCTCTGTAAGCCTTTCCAAAACTTCATAGCTTGGCAGGTTGTTTTTATCGGGTCCTACGCTGATTACGGCTATATCGGGGTTTACTCTTTGCAGAAATTTTTCGCTTGATGATGTCTTACTGCCGTGATGACCGAGCTTTATTACATCTGCCGAAACATCTATACCCTGCTTCAGCAAGTCATTTTCAACGCTTTTTGAAGCATCGCCCATAAAAAGAAACTTAGTTTTGCCGTAGGTAATTTTTACTACGAGCGAGCTGTCGTTTGTGTTGTCGTAGCTTTTTGACGGTGACAGTACGTCTATTGTCATATCGCCTAATTTAATACTGTCGCCCGATTTTTTGTATTCAACCTTAACATTAAACTTGGAAACAGCGTCATTCATTCTCTGATAAGTCTTTGTATCAGGCTCAATTTTTTTATTAAGCCTTGTCATCCAGAACCTGTCAATCGGAAAATCCTCAATAATATGCTGCATACCGCCGATATGATCCTTATCGGGGTGGGTGACAATAACAAGCTCTAAATCGTCTACGCCTAAGCGCTGCATATATTTGTTGACTTGTCTGCTTGTGGTATCCTCGCCTGCGTCAATCAGAACATCGTACTCGCCGTTATTTATGTAAATTGCGTCAGCCTTGCCGACATCAAGAAAATGAACGGAAAAATCAGCGTCAAGGCTTTCATATATGCCTGCGGCTTTTCCTATATCGTCCCAATTCGGAATACCTATTCCTAAGTCCTTGCCGAAGGTGACGAGCAGAACAGCAAGGGCGGTAATAACTGCTAAAGAAGCGGAAATTATCCTGCCGACCTTTGTCAGCTTATGTTTCTCTATAGCTACTACCTCCTTTTCTTTGCATTCCTAATATTTTTATTTCTTACTTTTGTATTTTTTGATTTCGTTCTGCTCTGCTCCTGTGCTTTGAAGCCTGACGGTGCTGTTACAAGGCAGTTTTTGCCTGTTCCGATAAGGTCTGTTCTGCCTGCTGTTTTGAGCGCCTTTATTACCTTATCCTTGTTCTTTGGGTTAAAATACTGGAGCAAGGCTCTTTGCATAGCTTTTTCTTCTGCCGTTTTCGGAACATACACCTTTTCAAGCGTATAAGGGTCAAGCTCCGTGTAGAACATACAGGTTGAAATCGTACCCGGTGTTGGGTAAAAATCCTGCACCTGCTCGGGGCGGATATGCTCCTTTTTCAAAAACAGCGCAAGCTCTATTGCATCGTTTAGCGTTGAGCCGGGGTGCGAGCTCATCAGATACGGCACGAGGTACTGCTCCTTGCCGATCTGCTTTGTCATTTTGTAAAATTCGTCCTGAAATTTTTTGTACGTTTCTATGTGCGGCTTGCCCATTTTATCAAGAACAGCCGCTGAACAATGCTCGGGTGCTACCTTTAGCTGACCGCTGATGTGATGTGTGACAAGCTCTCTGAAAAACTCCTTGCTTTCGTCCTCTAAAAGATAGTCAAAGCGTATTCCGCTTCTTATAAACACCTTTTTGATTTTCGGGATTTTTCTGACGCTGCGCAGAATATCTATATACTCTGTGTGCGAAACCTGTAGGTTTTTACAAGGCTTCGGTGCTAAGCACTTTTTGCTTTTACAAAGTCCTGCCTTCTGCTGAAGCTCACAGGAGGGTAATCTGAAATTTGCGGTGGGGCCGCCTATATCGTGAATGTAGCCTTTGAAATGCGGATTGTGTGTTAAGCTCTCGGCTTCCTTTAACACGCTTTCTTTACTGCGAACGGTAATCGCTCTGCCCTGATGAAAGGCTATTGAGCAGAAGTTACACGCACCAAAGCACCCTCTGTTGTGAGTGATTGAAAACTCAACCTCTTTTATTCCGGGTACGCCGCCCAATTCTTCATATGACGGGTGGTAATATCTCTCATACGGTAAAGAGTACACCCAGTCAAGCTGTTCGGTTGTTAAGGGCATCATAGGAGGATTCTGCACAAGAATCATATTGCCGTGACGTTGAATAACAGTTCTGCCGCGAACTGCGTCCGACTCCTCAAGCTCCTTTCTTGCGGCTATTGCGTAGTCCTTCTTGCTTTCGCAAATTCGCTCATAGCTTGGCAAATCGACAACTGACATCGGCGTGTATTCCTTTGTAGGCACTGCGTAGCAGATACCTCTGATGTCACGCAGTCCTTCTACCGTATAGCCGTCCTTTAATCTCTGTGCTATTTCTATTGTCTGCAGCTCGCCCATTCCGTAGGTGAGAATATCAGCACCGCTGTCTAAGAGTACAGACGGACGCACTGCGTCGTCCCAGTAATCATAATGTGCAAAACGGCGCAGCGACGCTTCAAGTCCTCCGATGATAACAGGCACATCGGGGTACAATGATTTCAAGATTTTGCTGTAGACAATTACGGCTCTGTCGGGTCGTTTGCCTGCTTTTCCGCCTGCTGTGTACGCATCATCACTTCTCTTTTTCTTGGCGGCTGTGTAGTGGGCAACCATACTGTCTATGTTGCCCGATGTTACCATAAAGCCTAAATTCGGCTTGCCGAAACGTCTGAAATCGTTTTTGTCCCTCCAGTTCGGCTGGGGCAAAATACCTACGGAATAACCCTTTGCCTCTAATACTCTTGAAATTATCGACACGCCAAAGGAAGGGTGGTCAACGTAGCTGTCGCCTGTTACAAGGACAAAATCTACCGTTTGCCAACCTCTTTTTAACGCTTCTTCTTTTGTTATGGGAAGAAATGCCATAGTAAAACCTCGTAATTATTCTTCGCTGTCGGTATTAAGGCTGTCGCCTAATACATTATTTCTTTCGAGCCATTGCTGATACGTCATAAGCACCTCACGAGGCTTTGAGCCTTGGTGAGGGCCTACAATGCCCATCTGCTCCATATCGTCAATCATTCTGCCTGCTCTTGCGTAGCCTACCTTTATACGGCGCTGAAGCAGAGAGGTTGACGCCTGTCCTGCCTCGATAACGCACTTGATTGCCTCCTCCATTTTTGAGTCAACCTCGTTGCCGTCAATGGTGGGAGCTTCGCTTTTGCCGCCGATGCTGATCTCCTCGGCCGCAATTTTCCTGATTTTTTCTTCTATTTCAACATTATAGCTTGCGTTGTGAGATTTTTTGATAAAGCCTGTTACACGCTCGATTTCCTCGTCAGACGCATAACAACCCTGAACACGCAGAGCGTTTGACGCACCGACAGGCGCAAACAGCATATCGCCGTGACCGATAAGCTTTTCTGCACCGCCCACGTCAAGAATTGTACGTGAGTCAATGTTTGAGCTTACCTTCAGTGAAATTCGGCTCGGGATATTCGCCTTGATAACGCCTGTGATTACGTTTACGGACGGTCGCTGTGTAGCAATAATAAGGTGCATACCGGCGGCACGTGCCATCTGTGCAAGTCGGCAAATAGACTCCTCTACCTCATTGGGAGCTGCCATCATAAGGTCGGCAAGCTCGTCAATAGCTATTACTATCTGAGGCATTTTCTCCTTAGGCACGGGAAGTCCGTTTACCTCCATACAGTTTTCTTCATCCTCTGTGGAGTTTTCTGCAATAAACTTTAAGTTTGTTTCAACAAGCGTGTTGAATGCCTGAACGTTTTTGCAGTCGTATTCTGAGAAAATCTTGTATCTTTGCAGCATTTCTGTAACTGCCCAGCTAAGCGCACCTGCCGCCTTTTTAGCGTCACTTACAACAGGAACAAGCAAGTGAGGTATTCCCTTGTACTTTGAAAACTCTACCATTTTGGGGTCGATAAGGAGCATTTTGACCTCATCGGGAGTTGCCTTGTATAAAAAGCTGATAAGAATTGAGTTTACGCAGACAGATTTACCTGAGCCTGTAGTACCTGCTATGAGCAGATGGGGCATTTTGCCTAAATCGGTTACTATGTTGTTGCCCGAAATATCCTTGCCCAGTACACAGGTGAGCTTGCTTTTGCCGGACTTGAACTCCTCTGAATCGATAAGCTCACGCATAGATACCATACTTACAACCTTATTCGGGACTTCAATGCCGATAGCCGCCTTTCCGGGGATCGGCGCTTCTATTCTTACTCTTTCGGCAGCAAGATTTAGCGCAATATCGTCTGCAAGGTTTGTAATTTTGCTGATTTTAACGCCTGCTCCCGGCTGTAGCTCGTATCTTGTAACAGACGGACCTCGGCAGATGTTTGTGATAGAAGCGGTAACGCCGAAGCTTTTTAGCGTTTCTATCAGCTTGTCTGCGTTGCTGTGAAGCTCAGCCATTGCGTGTTCATCGTCTGTATCATAGCTTGGGTGCAGCAGTGCAACAGGCGGATACTGATACTCTGATTTATCCTGTCCTTCCTGACTGCTCTGTGTTTCAAGCACCTCGTTTGCAAAGCTTTCGGTATGCTCTTTGATTTCCTGTGATTTTTTGCTCTTTTTAGAGCTTGCAAATTCTATTGTGTAGTCGCTCTTTTTCTCTTCTGAAGGCTTTTCTGCCTGCTGATTTTCCGTCTGCTTATCCTTTGAAATTTCCTTAGCCATAGCTGACGCTTTGTTGTCCTTAAGCTCGCTGTCGTACTCTCCGTTTGCAAGGCGTACTGTGTTTAATAAGTCCTGCTGAGCAGTAGCGTCTGTTGCTTTGCCGTCATCATCGCTTGAAATATCAACCTTTGACAAATCACCATGCTCCTTTTCGGGAGTAACTCTCGGCTCGTCAACAGGGATATCTATGTAAGAATCGTACTTCTTTTTATGATTTTTTGATGTCTTTTTCGGCATCTCGGGAGTATATGTGTCTGAATATGTGCTTTCTATGTACTCCTCCTCAGCCTGCTCACGCTGTCTTATATACTCGTCCTTTGCGTGTTTTACGCTTTGCGAAATTTTATCTATCGGCTTTTTTGCGGCTCTTGTAAAGGAGCTTACCGACAGCCTTGCAATTATCATAACAAGCACAATCAGTATAATTATATCAACTGCGCCTGCCGCGGTCGCGCCCATAAATTCAACCATAGGAAAGCCTAAAATTCCGCTTATAAGTCCTCCGCCCGAAGTGAAAACTGTGCTGTTCTGAAACGAGCTGTTGTAAAGGTCGCCAAGCGTACCAAAGAAATCCTTTCCTCCGAAGTGGACGTTAGAAAAAATGTACTGCATAGTGCTAAGCATCAAGGCGATTAGGGCGCAGACAAAGCTTTTGAGCTTTAGCTTTGAGGTAACGCCCTCTTTTTCTGTAATCACCGCAAGGTAGCCGAAAATAATCGGGAGCAGAATTATACCGCTGCCGAATACGCCGAAGAAAAATCCTCTGACATTACTCCATACATTTTCGCCCTTGATAAATATAAGGCACAGAAAAACAAGCGCAATACCAAAATAGATTATAGCCTTTATTCTGGGATTGAGTGTTATCTTTTCTTTTTTAATATTCTCTTTTTCCTGCTGTTTTTTTGCTCTGCTGCTTTGAGCAGATTTTTTTGTTTGTGTCTTTTTTGCTCCTGTTGTCTTTTTTGCCGCCAACTATAACCCTCCGTTAAGATTGCAAATATGTAAACAAATCAATAAATTGATACACCTGTAAATACGTTTGCACCGCTTGAAAGCTCAATTAAGCTGATGATAAGCATAACAAGTCCGATAATAGCTGTGTAAATTACAAAAACGTACATTTTGTCTGTTTTAAGAAGCCACTTGAAAAGCACTATTGCAAAATAGCCTACAACAGCCGAAACTGCCATACCGATTATGATTTCCAAAGCACCAACGGAAATGCCGTTTGGCTCTGTTATTGCGTCTTTAGTTTCAAGCAACGCTGCCGCTAAGATTGACGGAATACCAAGCACAAAGGTGTAGTCAAGCGCAGTCTGCTTGTTAAGACCTCTTAATTCACCGACTGCAAGCGTAGAGCCTGAGCGTGAAATGCCGGGGAACACTGCGGCTACGCACTGCATAATACCAACGCACAAGGCATCAACAGGGTTTAAAGATTGTCTGCCTGCTCCGCTTTTTTTCATAATTCCTTTTTTCTTGTATCTTCTGACAGTTTTTTTGTTGGCTGCAATTCCGGTGGCAAGCAACGTACTTGTGACGAGCAGAGAAATTGCGACTATTATGAAGTATTTGCTTTCCATCAGAATATCTGCAAGGTCCTTTGGCGATACTCCGCCTGTAAACGGAATCGGAATAAACAGTGCAAAAAGCGGTAAAAGTCCGATAATAAGCATCATAATCAGCTTTCTTTCGTGGTTCATACTCTTCCACTTGAAATTGCCTGTGAAAATATCCTTTACCATAACAATAAGCTCTTTAATAAGGCTTAATATCAGCTTGCGGTAAAAAAAGCAAACGGCAACGAGCGTACCTACGTGAAGCATTACGTTAAAAAACAGATTGTTCTCTGTAATGCCTAAAATATGCTGGGTAATCGCCAAGTGACCGCTGCTTGAAACAGGTAAGAACTCCGTCAAGCCCTGCACTATGCCTTGAATAATCGAGTCAAAAATATTCATTATGTAGCCTCCCAAAAAATAAAATGCTGTATGTAAAGGAAAAAGCTCAGCTTTTTTGCTTTTTCCCGTTATTTTTTGATTTGGACTTTTTAATCATTTCAGTCAGACATTTTGTCGCATCACTAAGTGTTCCGACGTAATCAATCAGACCCTCCTGCACTGCGTCTGCACCCTCAAGAATTGTGCCGACATCCATTACAAGCTCGCCTGTATTCATAACAAGCTCTGTGTAGCGTTCCTTTGAAATGTTGGAATTATCGCTTACAAAGGTTGTTATTCTGTCCTGCATACGCTCAAGGTACTCAAACGTCTGCGGTACTCCTATCATTACGCCCGAGGTACGCACAGGGTGAACTGTCATTGACGCACTTTTTGCGATAAAGCTCTTTTTAGCCGCAACTGCAAGCGGAATACCTATCGAGTGACCTCCACCGAGCACCACCGAAACGGACGGCTTTTTCATACCTGAAATTAGCTCTGCTATCGCAAGTCCTGCTTCAACGTCACCGCCGACGGTGTTGAGTAAAATAAGGAGTCCGTCTATTCTTTCGTCCTCTTCAATAGCTACAAGCTGTGGTATGACGTGCTCGTACTTTGTAGTTTTGTTTTGCGAGGGCAGAATGAAATGTCCCTCAATCTGCCCTATTATCGTCAGACAATGAATGACAAATCCATCGTGCGATGTCAATATCGAGCCTGTTTCTATTATCTGCTGAGTGTGGCTTTCGTTTATCGGGCTGTCGTTTTCTATGCCCTTGTGTTCGCCGTCAGTTTCGCAGGGGTTCTTTACAATATTATCCTTTGCGGTTTTACGGCTGTGTTTTTTCTCTTGTGCCATTTTATGCACCTCCACAATTATTATTTGCAGACGATGCTATAAAATGCGTGTTGTTTAATTATATCATCAATTTATAAATTCTTCAAGAAAAATTGAACTTTTTTCTAAATAATAATATTTATTATAGAGAAATATAGTATCATTATCATGTATTTTTATAGGCTATTTCAAATTGCCTGTGAAAATGTTTTAAAAATTTTTTCGGAGTGATTTTTATTGGACGTTAATATAATATTCGGCATAATTATTGCAGTGTGCATTATGCTGTCTGCCTTTTTTTCGTGCGTTGAAACAGCCTTTTCTACTGTTTCTGAAATACGACTGAAAAACTATGTTGACAACGGCAACAAAAAGGCAAAACGTGCGCTTTATATATGCGAAAACTTTGACAAGGCGCTTACGGCTATACTTATTATGAACAACATTGTAAACCTCGGCTGTTCATCGCTTGCAACGGTGCTTTGTATGAACCTGTTCGGCAATATGGGCGCGGCTATCTCTACGGGAGCTACAACGCTTTTAGTGCTTACCTTCGGTGAAATTATCCCGAAATGTATTGCAAAGGAAAACAGCGAGGCTGTCGCACTTTATTCTGCCGGAATTTTAAAGGCTGTTATGTTTATTCTAAAGCCGCTTGTATTCCTGTTTATTCAGATAAAGTCGCTTGCTTTAAGTATTGCAAGGATTAAAAACGATAATCCCGAGGTTACAGAGGACGAGCTGAAATATATAATTGAAAAAATCGAGGAGCAGGGCGTTTTGGAACAGCAGGAAAGCGAGCTTGTGCAGTCTGCGCTTGATTTTGACGAAAAGACAGTGCAGGAAATACTTACCCCCCGTGTTGATATGACAGCTATCGACATCAGCGAAAGCATAGAAACAAACACAGAAATAATTATGCGTGAGCGCTATTCAAGAATACCTGTTTATGAGGATAATATCGACAACATCAAGGGCATACTTCACACAAGAGATTACCTTGAATGTCTGACAAAGGGCGAAGAACCCGACCTTAAAAGGCTTATTCAGCCAGCCTATTTTGTATATAAAAGTCAGAAGCTGTCAAAGCTTCTGAGCGAATTCAAGCGCAGTCGTCTGCATATTGCCGTTGTAACGGACGAGTACGGCGGAACGCTCGGCATTGTCACAATGGAGGATCTGCTTGAAGAAATAGTCGGCGATATATGGGACGAGGACGAGGAAATCGAGAAAACGTACACGCTCACAGGCAAGGATAATCACCGTGTAAGCATAAGCGGCGATATGGAGCTTGATGAAATGTTAGAGCTTTTTGATATTGACGGCAGACAGGTTGACAGCGACAGCGTAACGGCAGGCGGTCTTATCTGTGATTTATGCGGAAGAGTTCCCGAAGAGGGCGAAAGCCTTGAATTCTGCGGCTTAAAAATCACCGTTGACAAGGTATCTGACCAAAGAATAATCTCTGCAACGGTTGAACAGATGAACTATACGGATAAAAAGGTTAATGAGTAATACCCTTGATTCTGACCTTATTCTGAGCCTTTAATATTGCCTTGCAGATTTTATTTATCGGTATGCACAAAAGTCCCCACAGCGTACTGTAAAGCGCACATATCTGCCCCATAAAATTAAACGGTACGGCTGAATAATCCCACACGTTCATTTTAAGCCATAAATTAACAACACAGCCGACTGCAAGCTCTATAAGAGTAATTACACCGCTGCCAAGCACACATTTTTTTAGCGTCGGCAGGTTCGGGTGTTTTTTATACAGCTTAAACAGTGCAACAAAGCAAGCGCCGCCCGTTATAAGCATTGTCCAGTGTGTGCGGTGTCGCCACAAAAGCTCTATTGCTCCGTAGGCACAGCCGCCGAGAGTAAAAAGCGATAAATCTGATTTTAAACCTTTCATAAAACATTCACCTGTTTACAAACAAAAAATTCCGATGATAGTATTTTGTGCTGTCATCGGAATTTTATTAGGTTATTTTTTGATAGTAGTGTAATAAAAAGGCTCCCGGTGTTTAGGGAGCTGTCAAAAACTTTAGTTTTTGACTGAGGGATTGTGCTTTTCGCAGAAAAGCTGTCGGCATAGCCGACACAATAGCACAAACTTTGTGCCTTTAAAGGAATGAAAAGATATCAGATAATTACATCTACATAATTAAAGGTAAATGTTTTTTACTGAAACAAAAGTGCCTGCCGTTTAAAGCAAGGGACGCATAACCTCAACATTTGAAAAAGAACCTCTATAAAAATCCAAGGAGTACCGCCCGACAGCGGTACTCCCTTTTAATTATTACTTATTTATCGGGATATTATCATCTGCAATCAGATTAACTCACCGATTTTATAGCCTGTTTCAATATTAGCAACAAACTTCTGAATTGCTGTTGCGTCATTAACGTTAGCCTTACCGTCGCCGTTTACGTCGGCTGCCTTAAACTGTGCATCGCTAAGTGTTACTATAGAAGCTGCAGCTCTTTGAATTTCTGTTGCGTCCTTAATGTTAACCTTACCGTTTACGTCAACATCACCAAGCATTACGCTGACCTGCGGCTCTGTCGGAACAGATGGATTTGTCGGAGCTGTAGGCTGTGTTTGAACAGGATCTGCTGTTGTAGGCTCTGTTTCTGACGGTTCTGTTGTAACAGGAGCTGCTGTTGTAGGCTGTGTTTCAACAGGATCTGTTATTGGCTGAGTTGCCGGCAGAGTTGTTGGCTGTGTTTCCGGCGGAGTTGTTGTTGGCTGAGTTGCCGGCAGAGTGGTTGTTGGCTGAGTTTCAACAGGATCTGTTGATGGCTGAGTTGCCGGCAGAGTGGTTGTTGGCTGAGTTGCCGGCGGAGTGGTTGTCGGCTGTGTTGCCGGCAGAGTGGTTGTCGGCTGAGTTTCAGTCGGATCTGTTGATGGCTGAGTTGCCGGCGGAGTGGTTGTTGGCTCTGTTGCCGGCAGAGTGGTTGTCGGCTCTGTTGCCGGCAGAGTGGTTGTCGGCTGAGTTGCCGGCAGAGTGGTTGTTGGCTGAGTTGTTGGCGGATTTGTTGTAGGCGGAATATAGCTTGTTATATCGCCGTTTGACATATTGTATGAATATGTTTCAGACAACAGACCCTTTCTCTCAACATCAACCTTGATTACGGATGAATCTGTGAGAGCAGTTGCCTCAACTGTAAATTCGCCTGTGATTTCATCTGAATGTGTTTTGTAGGACTTGCCGTTCACTGTTACTGTGATGTCTGCGTCCTGAACTGCAACACCAACTATTGTAGTTTTGCCCTTAACAGCATATGAAAGACCTGCATTTGCAAGCACGAGTTTTGATTTTGCATTTATAAGCGACTCAAATGTGCTTTCAACAAGCGCTTCGTCTGCAACACCCTCGCCCTGTGCGATGAGCTCATTGACTGTTGTCATAACAGCAGAAACATTGTTCCAGCTTGTGGCAGTATAGTCGCTTGATGTCATTGCAAGTACTTCTCTTGCCTCTTTCTTGAGAGTCTGGAATTTTGAAAGAACAATCTCAGGCTTAGTGAGTTTATAGGTTGTGCAGTCCTCGCTTGTTATTTCTATGCAGGAACCGTCGATAATACCTGTAATATCTTGGGTCCTTTTGCTGTCGCTGCCCGTACCTACGACTGCGCTAACCTTATCGTAGCCGTTTACTGTGCATATATAGTTGCCGTCAGCGTCCTTTTCTGTGAGTTTCATGCCCGGCCATCCGCCTGTCAGTACGCTACCGTCGGCAGCCCAGACATAGAGATGATAGCTTGCCGAAGGGCTGTACGGCTTAATTGTGAATGTAACTGACTTTTCAGACGGATCGTCACCGCTTCCGCCCATAACCTTTGTCGCACCGTAATTGCCTGACGGAACTTCAAGATATGTATCTCCGTTGAGATTTTTGAAGTCTCCGCTCTTGTTGCTGTCGCTGCCGTTATTGAGAACAACATTGTAGGTATCTGTTGTGTTAAGATCCATAACATAGTAGCCGTCGCTGTTCTTTTCTGTCATCTGTGTTCCCGGCCAAGAACCGCAAAGCGCTGTGTTTTCACCTGCCCAGGCATAAACATAAGGTGCGCTGTCGCTCTTTACATAGAGCTTTCCCGGCTGAGCAGGAACTGTAGAATCAGGATCGCTTGTTGTCGGCTCTTGTTCGCTATCAAACATCTTATAGAAGGATGCAACCGCTCTTGATGAACCCTTTTCGTTTGTAGCTTCGAGTGTGATTTTGATTGTGTCGCCCTCGTAAGCAGTTTTACCGATTTCAAAGGTTGAGCCGTTTGTAACAACGAACTTATTGCCGCCGTCGATTGAGCAGGTTGCGCTGTCACATTCCTCAAGTGATACCGTAACAGTCTGTGTACCCTTGAACTTTGGCTGGCCTTTTACGCTCATAATAGGTTTGCCGTCCGGCATCTGAATGAGAATTGTTCCGTTTTCACCGCTGTTAAATGTTACCTTGCCGTCTGTAACTATTGCAGATGACTGGTCATAGGTGTTCATAAGCATCTGACCGTCGCTCCATAATGTAGAAACATCAATAGTTATATCTGCATTTGAAGAAGCAGCGATTACGGCTGCTACCTTGTCAGAAACACCGTTCTTGTCATATGTTCTTGCAAATGCAACGCCGTTTGTTGCAGTAAGCATTGTGTTGCTGCCTGCACCGACTGCAACATGGTCGTTACGGAACTGACCAACCTTCTGCCAATGAGCGAGAACAGTTTGGTCAAGGCTGTCCCAGTTCATATCACTGCGCAGTGAGTGACCGGAACCACCGGCGCCGTCAAAGGCTAAGCCATCAAACATCGGACGGTTTGATTCGTCACCGTAGTAAATCTGAACGCCGCCCGGAGTCAGGAGAAATGCCGAGCCGGTGTAAATCATTGTGTTTGTGTCACCACGGGTTAAAAGCGCATCGTGTGATGAAATGAACGAAAGCGCATTGAAATCTTCCTTTGTGTTGATTTGATCAGCATAGCGCTGATACAAACCGGCAACCGTTGAACTTGCAAGCACGCCTGCGCCCCAGGTCTCGAAGTTAATCATAGAGTCAAAGCCGCCCTGTGTATAGTATTCATCATAGCCAACGCCTTTGTCCCAAGCCTCGCCTGTCATCCAGAAGTCCTGCTGCCAGTCTGCACCCGGCTTGTCAGGGTTGTTCTGACGCCATTCTGCAAGTGCATCTACGCAGGCAGTTTTGAGCTGTTTCCACGAGCTCTTCTCAACATGCTTTGCTGTGTCACAGCGGAAGCCGTCGACACCGTATTTTCTTACCCATTCGGCAAGCCAGCTTGTAAGATAGCCTGTTACGGTATTTGAACTGCCGTACTTTGCGATTTTTTCGTTGTATGTACCCTCTTTTGTCCACTTTGTCTTTAAGACCTCAGGAATTGAAACGGGGGTTGTCTGCTCTGTTTTGAAGTCAGGCAGGCCGGCGAGGCTCATTGTTTCGTTACTGCCGCCGCCCTCGGTGTATCCCGGAAGGCCGCTTCTTACCCAGTCGGGGCCCCACCATTTGCCCCAGTCTTCTGCTGATGTTTGGTAATCAATATGTTTGTTGAAATCACTGACATTTTCAATGACATACTTAAAATCAGTTGCACCCTCTAAAAGTGTACCGAAACCAAACTCCTCCATATCAGCTACTGTATTGTAGCCGCAGTGGTTCATAACTATGTCCATAATAACTCTGATGCCGTGCTCGTGAGCAGTGTCAACCAAAGTTTCAAACTCCTCGGGTGTACCGAAGTTTGCGTCTGTTTCGGTATAGTCAAGCACATAATAGCCGTGATATGAATAGTGCGCAAAGTGACCTGCGCCTGAGTCGCAGTATCCGTGAGTCTGCTCATACGGAGCGGAAATCCACAGTGCATTTACGCCGAGGTCGTTGAAATAGCCCTCCTCGATAGCCTGTGTGATACCTGCAAAGTCACCGCCGTGGAATGTGCCCGGAGCAGTATCCCAGCCGGGAATCGGATTACCGTTCTGGTCGAGAGTTCTGCCGTATGAGTGGTCGTTTGATGTGTTGCCGTTTTTGAAACGGTCAGTAAGCATAAAGTAAACTGTTGCATTGTCCCAAGTAAAACCGTCTTTTTCAACAATAGAGCCTGCTATTGCAGAACCAGTTGCTTTGTCATTGACAGTCGCAGCCGATACATCGACAAACGCAAAGGACATACAGCAAATTACCATACTAAGCGCAACAAGCACGCTTATAAGCTTTACCGATAATTTGGTTTTCATTTGTTTTACTCCTTTCAAAAATCCAGTATGTGTTAGGAAAACCTAATCAAATTGATTTTATCACATAACGGTCGCAAATTCAATTGATTTATAAACCAAAAATTAAAAACGGCGATTTTAACAATTTTAATTTCCTATTTTTGTGCACTTTTTTTGCCATAAATTTGCCATAGAAATTTAATTATGTGAAAAACTTACAATCAACGCTCAGTCAGATTATGCTTTTGCTATGTGCCGTTTATTCTCTAATCACAGAGGTAGTTTCTGAAAATCAAAAAACGGTTGCCCGACAATTATTTTTGTTAAATCTTTTACTTAGCCTGTTTTCTATCAAATTTATCTTTACACGCAATCCGTAGGGACGCCCGGTTATGATTTTGTCCAATTCTTTGATTTGGTTACAAAATCTTATGCGTCAGTTGGACGTCTTGACTCTGTAGCTCTGCGAGTAACCTTAGACGCCCACAGGGCGTCCCTACGTGATTGATAGACAAGGTAATATTTATACTATAATTCAGCTTTGCAAATGAATGTTGAAAAATAAGTTCTGCGGCAACGCCGCAATATAAATATTGTCGGGCATTTAAGTTTATAAATTTTTATAAACTGTCTGCCCGACATCAATTGTTAATTGTTAATTGTTCATTGTTAATTGTTAGCTGACATTTTCCCTGTCAGGGAAATCTCCCCTTACACAGGTGAGGCTTTTAATAGTTCTCTGCTTTAATCTTAAAGAATGACTGCGGGTGGAAGCAGACAGGACATTCCTTTGGTGCTTCGACTGCTACTACAACGTGACCGCAGTTTGCGCACTCCCAGATAACCGTTGAGCCTTTTTTGAAAACCTCGCCGTCCTTGACATTTTTAAGAAGCTTTCTGTAACGCTCCTCGTGTTCCTTTTCGATTTTTGCTACGCCCTCAAACTGAGCTGCAATATCGTCAAAGCCTTCTTCTCTTGCTTCCTTTGCAAAGGTTGCGTACATATCTGTCCATTCGTAGTTTTCGCCCTCGGCTGCTGCTTCAAGGTTTTCTACAGTTGTGCCGATACCCTTTAAGCGTTTGAACCATAACTTTGCGTGTTCCTTTTCGTTTTCAGCAGTTGCTAAGAAAAGCTCTGCTATCTGATTGTAGCCCTCTTTTTTTGCAACTGAGGCAAAGTATGTGTACTTGTTTCTTGCCTGTGACTCGCCTGCAAAAGCCGCCTGTAAATTAGCCTCTGTTTTTGAACCCTTTAATTCCATTGTGATTTCTCCTTTTTGTTAAAATTTTATATATTTATAAAAATATATGTCTGATTATAAAAGCTCTGATGTTATTTTAATCAGCTCCTGCTTTGTGTAAAGGCAGTTAAGCGCCGTTAGCATTGCGTTTGTTGTCATATACAAGGGCATTTGCAAATGCTTTAGCAGTTTTTCTCTTAATTGCTTTGAGTTTTCTCTGCCTGTCAGTCCGATTTCGTAAAGGTCAGCCTTTGTGATTTTCTCCTCTTGTCTATCCTTGTTATCGCCTGTGCTGTCAAGGATTGTCGCTCCACTTTTTTTAAGCGATGACAGAATAATCTCCTCTGACAAACCCTCAACGCCTAACGTGCCCTCCTTTGACGGAGATGCTTTTCGCTTTTCCTTGCCCTGTATCTGTGGGATATAGCAGTGCTTTATGCTGTTTTTATCAACTGCGCCGTTTAAAAAATTGCGGATTACAAAGCCTGCACCGTCGCTGTCGGTCATTACAAGTATTCCCCTTGCTTTTGCAAGCTGACGGATAAGACTGAGCCTTTCTTTATCGTTAAAAATGCGAAAGCCGTTTGTAGAGATAATCGGAGCGTCAATAATTGAGCTTAGCTTTATTATATCATATTTGCCCTCAACTATAACAGCCTCTTTAATTTTAATCATAATAAGCCTTTACCCCTCATTCGCAATAAGAACAAGCTGTGCCACAAGCTTTTCTGCTGTCAGCCTTTCGCCTACGCTTGTGCTTGTGAGCGTTACCATAGCGTTTATTATAGCGTCAATGCTCCGTCTTAGTGCTGTGGTCGAAATTTTCCTCGACTTCTGACGTGACTTGTCAAGCACAAACGCTCTGTTTCTGTAATTAAATGCGTCTGCTATCGTTTTCAATGGCTCGCCGCTTTCTGACGCTACCCTTGCTCTATACATATCAATATACGCATAGGACAAAACAGTTACTATGCTTCGTGCCTTTTCCTTATGATAAAAAAGCGTATCAAGCTGACGGAATGCCTTGTCACCGTTGCCTGCGATTACCGAATCCGACAAATCGTATATCCTTGCTTCAAGGTTTTTTGTGACGAGCATTTCTACCATTTCGGAAGTAATTTCTGAGCCGTCTGCATAGGCGCACAGCTTGTCAAGCTCGTTTTTAAGCATTACAAGGTCGTTTCCGCAGTAATCGACAATCTTTGAGCAGCAAGCCTGTGTTATTGAACAGCCACGCTTATTGACCCACACCGCAAGCTGACGTTCAAGCTCAAGCAGAGTTTTGCGGTTAAATTCAGCCACAACACCGTTTTTGCCCGCTATATCAATTATCTTTTTGAATTTGCCGAGCTTTTTTGCGTCCTGCTCAAGCGTTATCATTGAAATAATAACGACTGTAGTGTCGGGAATATCTGACAACAGCTTTGTAAGCGCCTTTAAATCATCAGCCTTCATCGCTTCAAAGTCATAATCCGAAATAATAACGCAGTTGTATCCGCCCATAAACGGCAGTGTATTCACAGCGTTTGCTATTTCTTCAAGCTGTGAGTCGCTGTCAAAGGTATGAAGGCACAAATCGGCTAACTGCTTATCGACAAGCTTTTCAACAAGCAAATCGGTGTAATGCCTTATAAGGAGCTTTTCTTCGCCGTACAGCACATAAAAATTGGCAAATTCCTTTGATGATATTTGTTTTTTAAGCTGTGCTTCCTTTAATACAGGCATTGTCCTCCTCCTTTAACAATAATAATTTATCGCTTTATCTTGTAATAAATACGTTGTGTTTCTTTTAATCTGCGTTTTGTTTAAAATACCTTTTGACACACGCTGTGTGCAGGAAAGTATGAGTGTGCCGCACTGCAACAGGCTGTCATTTTTTATAGCTGTGTTTACTATCATTACATCAGCCGTTTTGTAATGCTTTGGCAGATTTTCGCAATCGCCGTACGGCGGCAAAATCAGTATTGTAAGGCTCTTTGTTTTAAGATAAACAAATACTCTGCCGTTTACATCAATAAAGTCTGCCGTTGCTTTGTCGCATAATCTGACGGTGCATTTTTGCGTAAAGAGATTTACGCTTTTTGCTTTGTCATAATAAGATGTGATGCTTTGTGTAACGCTTTCATTATCATACACCAAAAGCTGTGAAACGTCAAATGCATTTAATAGTTCCTTTGCATAACGGCTTGATTTTTTATTGCTGTCTGTGACGGCTAAAAGTGAAATTTTGTCTGTGCTTTTGTCGATTTCAGCTATTGCAGAAAGTGCCTTGCTCTGCGCTCCGCCGCAGCTTAAAAGAGCCTTGCTGTCACCGTATTTTACAGTAACTGTTGTACCTGTGCCGACAGGCAGAATTGAAACCTTAACCTTGTTATAGCTTAAAATGATATCTGCTGTTAATAAAAAGACTAAAAGCAACGCACACGCAGGCAGAAAAAACCGTAAAAAGCCAAACGATTTTTTCACAGCGTATAAAATCAAAAAGAGTATAAACGAAGCTATAATCCACACATAGATATAAGCACCTTTAACCTCTACGCTTGCAAAGGGTATTTTTGAAATCAAGCCGACCACCGCAAAAATATATTTTGCCGTAACCGAAAATACAAGCGAAAAAAGCGATACAACAGACGTGAGTCCTGCACAATAAAATATGCAGATTAAAAAGGCTGAAATAATCGTAATACCGATAATCGGAGTTACAAGCAGATTTGACAAAAGCGAAACAAGCGAGATTGAGCCGTACAGTAAAACGGATATAGGAGTAGTAAAGATAAGCGCAGAAAGCGTGACGGAGATTACGGCAATTATTCCTTTCAGCACTGTTTTGATAAACTGAGGTATTTTCTCTTTGATAATTCTTTTTGAGCAATAAGCTATGATGCTGTCCGACAATAAAATTATGCCGAGCGTTGCCGAAAACGAAAGCAGAAATCCAAAGTCACCGGGGTAAAAGGGGTTAATTACAAGCATAACTGTTGCTGCTATTCCGAGTGAATTAAGCGAATCTGACCTGTCAAATATAATCATCGCCAAAAGCCAAATTGTACTCATAACAGCCGCACGAACTACTGACGGCGAAAAGCCTGTTAAAAGCACATAAAACCACTCAAACAGAATTGCCAAAGCATACGAAAGCCGTTTAAGACGGTTATTAAAAATTCTGCTAAAAAGCAGAATTAAAGCAGCGCACATTATCGACATATGAATACCCGACACGACTACTATATGCGACAATCCTGTTGTGCGAAACTGCTCCTTGATACCCTTGTCAAGGCTGTTTCTGTCGCAAAGTGCAATCGCCCTTGCAAAGCCTGAATACGGCTTTTTAAGTGAATTGTCAAGTGCGTCACAGAGCTTATTTCTGAGCATTAAAATGAAGTATTCAAACGGTTTTTCGTTTTCTTCAATAACGGTACACTCAAAGTTATCATATACCTTAGCCTTTAAGAAAATTCCTTTTGAAATATCATATGAAAAATCGTCCTTTTCAAGAAAAAGCGAGCAACTAAGCGTATCGTACGGCGATAAGCCCAAATCAAGCGTTGAGGATAATTGAATTTTTACGTTGTCAGCTTTACCGTTTATGCTGTCGGTTTCAAGCAGATATTTTGTGTAGCCGTAGCTTTTTGTGGGGTTATCAATCAGCCTTGCCGTTATCACCGATGTTTTTGAGCTGTAATTATCTACAGCACTGTTATAGTCAAAAATAGTTTTAGAGCAAAATAAAGCACAAGACATAACAACAGAAAAGCAGATAAGCATTATCTGATATTTTGCCCTTAGCCGCTTAAACGGTAAAAACAGAAGAAAAACTGCAAGAGCGACAGCACCCACAGCAAGCGATATTTTCAAGCCAAGATAGAAAAAGACCGTCATTGCACAAAGGCTTGTAATGCCGATATACGCAAACGGTCTTTTCATAATTTTTCAGTCCTTTATGTATGTTTTAAAACATCATTTGAAAAACAGCGGTAGCTTTTCAAGAAAATAAATGTCCTCTTTTTCTGCCGCGTCACCCTCTGCAAGCACTGCCGCCTTGCCGACAATATCAGCGCCTGCCGCCTCTGCCAGCTTTACAAGAGCGTCAAAGCTTTCGCCTGTTGAGGTAACATCGTCAACAATCAAAACTCTCTTGCCCTTTAAAAGCTCTGCCTTTTTGCCGTCTAAGTAAAGCGTCTGCTCGCCGTGTGTTGTGATTGAATTAACTGTAACGCTCAAAGGATTCTTCATATATACCTTTACGCTTTTACGTGCCACAACATAGCTTCTGCATTTTTGTCTTGCCATTTCATAAGCAAGCGGTATTCCCTTTGCCTCGGCTGTCAGTACAATATCGTGCTCGGGGCAGATTTTCAGAAGCTCTGCTGCCGCTTTTTCTGTCACCTCAATATCGCCGAACATAATAAATGCCGCAATATCGAGCTTATCACTTACGGGACAAAGCTCGAGCTCACGCTCACAGCCGGCTATAGTCATTTTGTAGCTATCCATTTTATGCTCCTTTTATGCCATCTCTGAATTTAATTCTTTACCGCCTAACAGATGGAAATGCAAATGCTTTACCGTCTGTCTGCCGTCATTTCCGCAGTTGTTCACAATTCGGTAGCCGTTATCAAGACCTAAGCTCTTTGCAATTTCGGAAACCTTTGTGAAAATATGTGCAACGAGATGGCTGTTTTCTTCGTTTATTTCATCTGCACAGCAGATGTGCTGCTTAGGTATTATAAGCACGTGAACGGGCGCTTGCGGCTCTAAATCGTAAAAGGCTACGATTTTATCGTCCTCATAAACCTTTTTTGACGGAATTGAGCCGTCAACTATTTTGCAAAAAATGCAATCTGACATTTAAAAAATCTCCTTACAAAACAAAAATACCACAGCAATTTTACTTGCTATGGTATTATTTTATAATTTTTATTTTTAATAGTCAACAAAATCTGCTAAATTATTTGATGATTTATGATTTTTTTGCCGTTATTTTCTTTTCCTCGCCCTTTAAAATGCGTTTGATATTCTCTTTGTGCTTGACTATTACAAACATACCTATACCGAATGCAAAAAGAGAAGCGGCGATTACATATGTAAAGGAATGTGAAACCGCCTGTGTCTGACTTGGCAGAAAATCAAAGTAATATGTAACTGCAAAGGTGTAAATGCCGTAAAGAATACCGCAGATGATTGAGCTGATTGAGATGATTTTTGTTATAAGGAACACAATAAGGAAGGTTGTGATTATAAGCAGGAACACTCTCCAGTCCTCAACAAGCATAAGAGCCGCCGCCGTTACAACGCCCTTACCGCCCTTAAAGCCGAAGAAAACAGGGTACATATGACCTATAATACAGCAAAGTCCTGCAAGGTATTTGCCGTATGCGATATACTCGGAAAGCTCAACCTCGTTGCTGTGTGTAACTGTTGTAAATATAAGTCCTGCGATAAACACAGCAAGAATACCCTTGATAAAGTCAAAAAGTATTGTAAAAACAGCAGGTCCCTTGCCGACAGAGCGAAGAACATTTGTGAAGCCTGCGTTACCGCTGCCCATATCTCTGATATCCTTACCCTTTTCAACAAAGCTTGTAATAATTACCGCAAAATTTATGCTGCCTAAAAGGTAGGCAATCAGCATTGACGACAAAATCTGCCACCAGTTTGACGTAATGAAAGAAAGCATCTGTTATTCCCCTTATCACTTATATATTCTTTTCGCCACGCTCACGAATTATAAAGCGTATCGGTGTTCCCTCAAGCCCGAAGGTTTCTCTTATTCTGTTTTCAAGATACCTTTGGTACGAAAAATGGAAAAGCTCCTTGTTGTTGCAAAATGCTACAAAAGTAGGCGGCTTTGTAGAAGCCTGCGTCATATAGTAGATTTTCAAGCGTCTGCCCTTGTCGGTAGGTGGCTGAACACGTGTAGTCGCCTGTGCCAGAAGCTCGTTTAGCATTCCTGTTTTTATACGCATCGCATTCTGATTTGCAACGTGGTTAATAAGCTCAAACAGCCTGTCAAGACGCTGGCCTGTCTTTGCGGAAATAAAAATCATCGGAGCATACGACATAAAGGCGAACTCAACGTCAAGCCTTTTGCGAAATTCGTTCATCGTCTTGTCGTTTTTCTCGATAGCGTCCCATTTGTTGACAGCTATTATACAGCCCTTGCCTGCTTCGTGCGCCATTCCTGCTATTTTGCTGTCCTGATCTGTGTAACCTACCTCGGCATCAATCATAATTACGCACACGTCACAGCGGTCTATCGCCATTTTTGCTCTTATTATGCTGTACTTTTCGATGATATCGTCAACCTTGCTTTTTCTGCGAAGTCCGGCTGTATCTATAAAATTGTACTTGCCGTGTGTGTTTTCTATTCTTGTATCTATGCTGTCACGTGTTGTGCCGGCTATATCGGATACAATGCAACGCTCCTCGTTAGTAATTGCGTTTATAAGTGAGGATTTACCTACATTCGGCTTGCCAATAACGGCTACGCTTATTACCTCACATTCAAATTCATCCTCGTCCTCCTTTGTGAGCAGGTCAAACACCGCCTCCATCAGATCGCCTGTTCCGTGACCGTGAACGGAGGATACGCATATCGGCTCGCCTATGCCTAAGTTGTAAAACTCGTAAAACTCAGCAGGAGGCTCGCCTATTGAGTCGCACTTGTTTACGCAAAGGACTACAGGCTTACCGCTTTTCATAAGCATCTGTGCAACCTCCATATCGGTTGCCACAAGTCCCGAGCGCACGTCTGTTACCAATATGATAACATCAGCCGTATCAATGGCAAGCTCCGCCTGACGGCGCATCTGCGACAGGATAATATCGTCGGACTGCGGTTCTATACCGCCTGTGTCTATGATTGTCGCCTTTCTGTTCTGCCACTCGCACTCGCCGTAGATTCTGTCACGTGTAACGCCTGGCGTATCGTCAACAATAGATAGTCGCTGACCTATCAGCTTGTTGAAAAGTGTCGACTTGCCGACATTCGGTCTGCCGACTATTGCAACAACAGGCTTTGCCATATTGCACACCTCTTTCTAAATTTCGTTTACTATGCTGTCAAGAAGCTGTTGTCCGTCATTATCAACGGGGATAACGTCTATATCAAGACTTGACTTAACGTCCTCAAGCGATGTATCGTCAAGGAAAATGTCACGTTCAAAGCGAAGCATTACTGAGGGAATGAGCAGTCTGTCGCCTAAATCCTTATTTTTTAGCTGATTTATAAGATCTCTGCCGACTACAAGTCCCGAAACGTTTACTCCGCCGCCGAAAAATTCGTTTTTAATCGGATATACGTTTATTTTTATATTCGGATATTTTGTATTTATGCTTTCTGCAATTTCTTTTAAATAAACAGCGGCGCTCGTTCCGCAGGCGATTGATACGGTGTGGCACAGCTTTTGACTGCCCTCTGCCTGTGAAAGTGCAAAATCCACCTCGTCACGCAGAAGTGCGACAAGTCCTACTCCGTTTTCAAGAAGCGCAAAGTCCTCGTAAAACTCAGCCGACGGTATTTTTTTGCCCGACATTATATAAAATTCGTCGCCTGCATAAAAAACACGTCTGCCTGTTTCTTTTAACGACTGCTCGCCGAAGCTCTCTACTGTTTCAAGCGTTTTTGCTGCAGTTTCTTTGTTATACGGCTCAAGCACAGCTAAGTTTTCTCTGTAGCGTGTAAGTCCGACAGGGACAACGGCTGTGTTTGCAACGCCGATATTTTTTAAATCGGTAAGGGTTTTTACAAGCTCCTCTCCGTCATTTATCCCCGGACAGGCTACTATCTGACAGTTTATCTGAATACCCGCCTCGGCTAAGCGGTAAAGATGCTTTAAGCTCTCGCCTGCAAAGCGGTTGCCCATCATCTTACAACGAAGCTCGGGGTTAGTTGTATGCACCGATATATTGATAGGACTTATGTGCATTTTTATAATTCTGCTGATTTCGTGCTCGGTTATATTTGTAAGCGTGATATAATTGCCGAATAAAAAAGAAAGTCGGCTGTCATCGTCCTTAAAATACAATGTATCACGCAAGCCTTTGGGCAGCTGGTCGATAAAGCAGAACACGCACTTATTGCGACAGCTTCTCTGCTTGTCCATAAGGTATGTTTCAAACTGTAATCCTATCTCGTCATATTCGGGCTTTTTGATTGTAACGGTTCGGTTACTGCCGTTTTCGTCCTCAATGACAAGCGATAAATTTCGGTTTAGTTGATAAAAACGGTAGTCAAGCACATCTATGATAGTGCTGCCGTTGATAGAAATAAGCTTTTCGCCCTTTTTTATTCCGCTTTTTTCTGCATAGCTGTTTTTTGCAACGTTAAAAATTGTAACCGCCATTTTTATCACCTGCCTGTAGAGATATTTGTTTGTAATAAGCGATAAAGTATTCATAAATAACAAAAGGACGGTCAGAGAAATCCCCGCCGCCTTTAATCTTTTGTTAAAGCATAATGAGTTCGGCTGTTAAGCCTCTTCTTTTACAACAACTTGTCTGCCGTTGTACTTGCCGCAGTTGCCGCAAACTCTGTGGGGAGTTTTGAACTCGCCGCAATCGGGGCAAATGCTAAGTGCAGGAGCCTGAAGCTTCCATACATTAGAACGTCTTTTATCTCTTCTTGCTTTTGATAATTTTCCCTTTGGTACTGCCATTACAAAGACCTCCTTATGTTTATATCAATCTAATAATTGTTTAAGAATATCAAGTCTTGAATCAACCGCTGTTTTCTCGCAGTTACATTCGCCGTCATTCAGGCTTTTGCCGCATTTTGGGCAAAGTCCCTTGCAATCGTCACGACATAAGAATTTGTTTGGTAATTCAAGCAAAATATCTGACGTAATCAACTCATCAAGCTCCACCGTAAAATCGGGAGCCTCGATGTAGTCGTCGTCACTGTCGCCTGCAAGTGAGGTAACAAGCCTGTGAGAAAAATCGTAAGACATCTGCCTTTGAACAAGCTCAAAGCAACGGTCACAATGGCGAGTGTAGGTAAACTCGGTGTGAATGAGCAAATCAACAAGACCTGCCCTGTTTTTTGCTGTTGCCGTAACCTTGACGGGAGTTTTGAATGGATAAAATCCGTCAAGCTCGATATTGTTCAGTGAAAGAGTGTAATCTATACGCTTTTCTTCGCCTTCGTTCAAGAAGACCTGCTTTAATTCAAAAAGCATAGTCGCACCTCAAAACATAATTGACATCAAAACACCATAAACCATTATACTGAATGAGCGTATGCTTGTCAACATTTATTTTGAAATTTGAGGAATATTTTTTTGTGCAAGCCTTGGCATATTTTGTGCAATTTTACATATGTATATCAAAATATGCCGAAAAAAGGCTCTTTTATTAAAGAACGCTTCGCAGAAAATCCTTTAATCTGTCGCTTTTCGGGTTTTTGAAAAATTCCTCGGGTGTGTTTTCTTCAATCATTTTGCCCTGATCCATAAACACAATTCTTGAGGCTACTTCCTTGGCAAAGCCCATTTCGTGAGTTACAACAACCATTGTCATTCCCGACTTTGCAAGCTGCGTCATAACGTCCAGAACCTCGCCTACCATCTCAGGGTCAAGCGCTGAGGTCGGCTCGTCAAAAAGCATAACGTCAGGCTGCATACAAAGCGCTCTGACAATGGCAATTCTCTGCTTCTGTCCTCCCGAAAGCTGTGACGGGTACGAATTTGCTCTGTCGGCAAGGCCTACTCTTTCGAGTAGCTCCATAGCAGTTTTTTCAGCCTCTGCCTTGCTTTTTTTGAGGAGCTTTACTGGGCCTATCGTCATATTCTTTAAAATTGTCATATGCGGGAACAGGTTAAAATGCTGAAAAACCATTCCCATTTTCTGACGGTGCAGGTTTATATCGACCTTCGGGTCGGTGATGTTTGCACCCTCAAAGGTGATAGTACCCTCTGTCGGCTGCTCCAAAAGGTTTAAGGAACGCAGAAATGTGGATTTGCCTGAGCCTGACGGACCGATTACAACCACAACCTCGCCCTTGTAAATCTCTGCGTTAATGCCGTCAAGTGCGTTGAAATCTCCGTAGGTTTTTACAAGAGAATCAACCTTAATAAGAGGTTCATTAGCGTTCACTTGTACGCAGCCTCCTTTCGAGAATTGAAACAAGCTTAGTCAGAATAATTACAACTACAAGGTAAATAAGCGCAACTGCAATAAGCGGCATAAACGCTTCGTAGGTACGGCTCTTGATAAGGTCGCCTGCCTTTGTCAGATCCATAAGACCTATGTAGCCCGATACAGATGTTTCCTTGAGCAATACTATAAACTCGTTTGCAAGTGCAGGCAGAACATTCTTTAGTGCCTGCGGCAAAATAATAAAAATCATTGTCTGAACATAGTTAAAGCCGAGGCTTCTGCCTGCTTCAAACTGTCCCTTGTCAATCGACATAATGCCCGAACGCACGATTTCTGCAACGTATGCACCCGAGTTGATACCGAATGCGATAATTGCAACAGGTATTTTATCTACATCAAATGAAGCAAAAATTACGAAATAGATAATCATAAGCTGAACAACAACAGGTGTTCCTCTGATTACCGTCAGATACAACTTACAGAACAAATCGCCGATTTTCAGAAGCACCTTGCCGAGCGTCCATTTTTTTACGTCCTTAAGCAAGTTTTCGCTTGATGAACGCACAATAGCAATTACAAAGCCTAAGAAAAGTCCGAGCAACAGCGCACCGAAGGCGATTATGAGCGTTGCCTTTAAGCCTTCAACAAGCCATAGCCACCTGTCATCTTCAATAAAATTCACCTGAAACTTTTCAACAAAGCTGTTCCACCAATCTAAATTCATTTTTTCACCGTCCGTCTTTATAATGAAAAGAGCAAGAGCCAAGCCCCTGCTCTTTTATCTGTGAGTAAAGCGAAAATTACTTTCTAACGATAATTACCTGCTTAGCAGTTGTGTAAGAATCTGTAAAGTCAACGCTCTTTAATCTGTCCTCTGTTACAGACATACCTGCAACGCCTATGTCAGCCTTGCCTGAAACTACTGCGTTGATGATTGAGTCAAACTCCATATTGTTGATTTTAAGCTCATAGCCTAAAACATCGCAAACAGCCTGTGCCATATCAGCGTCAATACCCTTTACAGTGTCGCCCTCCATAAATTCGTATGGCGGGAACTCTGCGTTTGTAGCCATTACAAGAGTACCCTTTGAACGGTCAGCGTCTGCCTTTGCTGTGTAAGGAGTTTTGCCTGCGTCCTCGCCGATGTAGTTCTTAACGATGCTGTCGAGAGTGCCGTTATCTTTTAATGTCTTTAAAGCGCCGTTGATAGCATTTTTAAGCTCTGTTTTTTCTTTGCTGATGCAGATAGCATAATCCTCAACCTCGAAAGGCTCATCGAGGATTTTTAAGTCCTTGTTGTTCTCAACAAAAACCTTTGCAGGCTCGTTGTCGATAACTACGCAGTCAAGCTTGCCCTGTGAAAGAGCTAAAACAGCGTCTGCACCCTTGTTGTAACGCTGAATAGTTGAGCCTTCCTTTTCATAATCAGAGGCATAGATGTCGCCTGTTGTGCCAAGCTGAACGCCGATTTTTTTGCCGGGTAAATCAGCCTTGCTGTTTACTGTGTTTTCCGGCTTTGTTTCTACCGTTGTGCTGCCTGTGCAGGCTGCAAGGCTTACGCAAAGTACTGCCGCCAAAATTACAGCTAAAATCTTTTTCATAATCTTTTGCTCCTTTTGTTCTTATTTAAGACGTAAAAACATCTTACAATAATTTATCATACTAAAATCCAATAGTCAATATATTTAGCAGGATTTTGTATAAAATTGCAAATTTTCGGTAAATTTATACGTTATTAGTTCTTTCTTTTCTGAATATTGTACGAAATTTTAGTTACCGCTTTCTCGCTTATAAATCTCTCCCAGAATTTTGACAGCTTCATAAGCGTACCCGGAATAATTATCATCTTGCCCTTTAGTGCTTTGTCTATCGCATATTTTGCGACAAATTCCGAGCTTACACCGTCCATCGCAAATTTAACATTTGCAACCTTGTCAAACTCTGTTTTGACAGGTCCCGGACATAATGCAGAAATTTTCACGTTGCTTTTTTCCCGGCGAAGCTCCTCATATATGCCCTGTGTAAGACGTACCACGTAGTTTTTTGAGGCATAGTAGGACGAAAGCAACGGTCCTGCCAGAAAGCCTGCCGAGGACGCAACGTTAAGTATGCAGCCGCTGTCCTTTTTTACAAAATCCTTTAAGAAAAGCTTTGTCAGAATGTGAACTGCCCTTATATTTGTGTCGATAAGCCTTAGCTCCCTGTCAAGGTCTATCTCGCTGAATTTGCCGTGAATACCGAAGCCGGCATTGTTTATGAGCATATCAACTCCGTCGTTTTTCGTCTGCTCGTAAAGACCTCTGCACTGCTTTTCATCAGCCACATCGCACGTTATCACCCTGACGCTTACGCCGTATTTTTCTTCAATTTCTTCTTTAAGCTCCAAAAGGCGGTCGGTTCTTCTTGCCGTTATAATCAAATCATATTGCTTGCTCCCAAGATACCTTGCCATATCTCTGCCGATACCCGAGCTTGCGCCTGTTACAAGTGCTTTCATAATTGTACCTCACTTTACGGCAACGGCTGACAGCCAGCAGCCGTTTTCGTGGATATATGTTCTTACGTTTTTAAAGCCTGCCTCTTTAAGCTGCTCTTCAAGGACATCTCTGTGCGGAACCTTTAAATTTATAGCCTTTACATATTCGTCCCACTTGTCAGGCTCGTTTTCGTCATAGCACGACTCAAAAACAAGCAGAAGCTCGCCGTTTTCCTTTAAAACCCGCCTTACCTCTTTTAAATCATTGACTGGGTCAGGCCAGAAATAGAACGTTTCTACCGCCGTTATGCTGTCAAATGCGCTGTCGCTGTACGGCATTTGCGAAACACTTCCGCAGTCAATCTGCACCCTGTTTTCTACAATCAGGTTTTTGCACAGCTTTTTTGACTCCTCTACGCAAAGCTCCGAATAATCCAAGCCGTAAACCTTACCGTCGGGTGCAGCTTTGCTCAGTCTTTCTACAGTTTTTCCGCCGCCGCAGCCTATGTCAAGAATTACAGCGTCATTTTTAAACTCAACGTGTGAAAGTCCCCACGAGGTTACGTCAAAGTGATGCTCGTTCATACTTTCAATCATCTTTTTGCCCCAATAGCCCTGAGGCTTGCAGGCGTTTTTTATCAGTTCGATATCAGCCATTTTATTACCTCTTTCAAATATTTTATACATTTTTTACATTGACAATACAATGCTGTTGTTATACAATTTTATCGTTACATTTACAGCAAACCGAAAGGAGTACAGTTAATGAGTAAACCCAAGGCTCAGAAAAGCAAAAAAACCGGTTCAAAATCTGTAAGTGCCAAGAAAAACTATACTACACCTACAGATTTTGTCAACTACTTTTTGCTTATTATGTTTGCATTTTTTCCGTTTTACTATACAAAGCAGTTTTCAAACATAAGGCACGACAAGTACAACGTGTTTATGTTTGCTGCCGTTGCGCTGACGCTTGCTGTTGCAGGATATATGATATACTCTGCATATACCGGCAAGGATTACCTGAAAAAGCAGTTATCAGGTGATAACAAAGCGTCTGTAATCTGCTCTACGGATATTTTCTTTCTTGTCTTTTTATTTGCGAGCATTGTATCCACCTTTATGTCGGGCGATATAAAAAATGCGCTGACAGGCGACCTCGGCAGAAACAACGGACTTTTGCTGATACTCGGCTATACACTCACTTACTTTTTTGTTTCACGCTTTTATATGTATAAAACATATATTATGGTGGTTTATGTGCTTGTGTCAAGCCTTGTGTGCGGACTTGCCGTTTTAAACTTCTTTTATGTTGACCCGCTTAATATGTTTGCAAATTATGCGCAGAGATACGTGCTTGACTTTTCTTCAACAATTGGCAACAAAAACCTTATGTCGAGCTTTTCGTGTATGTCGCTTGCTGTTTGCTTTATGCTTTATATCACAGGCAAAAGCAAGGGACTGAGGGTATTTTACCTTGTAGGTCTTGCATTCAGCTTTTGCGGAACGCTTGTTGCTGACAGTGACAGCGGCTTTATCGGAATTTTTGCCGCTGTATCGTTTGTGTTTTTATATTGCGTAAGGAAGTATTCAAGGCTTCGTGATTTCTTTACTGCCGTTGCCGTTATGCTCTTTTCGGCAAAGCTTCTCCGCCTTATCTCCTTTATGTACGGCGACAAAAACAACAAGGGGCTTGACTCGTTTGCAGAGCTTTTTGTTATGAAAAACTCTACGCTTGTACTGCTGATTATTGTAGCGGCAATAGCGGTTGGTCTGCACCTTTTGCAAAAACGCTTTAAGGAGCTTGAAGGCTTTGTTATGCCTAAATCTGTATTTGTCATTACCGTATGCGTTTTCGGACTGGCTTTAGCCGTCTTTGCCGTTATGTTCTATTATTTCAGCGTTGTAGATACAACTACAGAGCTAAACGGATTTTTAAGATTTTTCAGATTTAACAATTCGTGGGGTACTCACCGAGGATATATGTGGATAAAATCAATAGAGCTTTTCAGCACCTTTGACATAAAGGGTATGCTGTTCGGCTGCGGTCCCGATTTATACAGAAGTGCATTTGAACCGCTGTTTAAAAGCGATATGATTGCAAGATACGGCGAAACAACAAACTGCGCTCACAACGAATACCTCAACTTCCTTGTAACAACAGGAATTATCGGCGCTGTATCATATATCGGAATTATCGTTACAGCGATTGTAAAGGCGGTAAAAAATTCAAAACAGCTTCCGCTTGTAATGGTATTTGCCTGCGCCGTTGTTGCTTACTGCACACAGGCTGTTGTAAACATCAGCCAGCCTATTACTACGCCGATAATGATAATATTCCTTTCTATGCTTATGGGAGTTATCAGGAACAAGCAGACCTACGACAGCGAAAAGTATAAATAATTTCACAGTTTAAAAAATTCAGCGCACACTTAGCTTATTGCTTTGTGTGCGTTTTTGTTCGTATAAAAACAGAAACGGTCACTGCCGTAAGCCTTGGCACCAACCGTTTCCGCATAAGAAGTTATATAGGGTATTGCAAAGTATATTTTATATTTACGTGCCGTAAAATACTATTGCTTTTTGTTGCAAAAAATTATTAAAATATATTGCTTTTCGTTGGAATTCACGTTATAATTTTAGCAAAATTTGTTTTATGTGAGAGGCTTAGTATGGAAAACAAACTGACAATACTCCTTGTTGAGGACGACCGCCAAACCTGTAAGGAATTTATAAATCTTGTTGACAATTCTGATGATTTGTTGCTTGTCGGTGTAACAAACAACGCTTTTAAAGCTGTTGATTTAATACGTGACAGACTGCCCGACGCAGTAATTCTTGATTTGGAGCTCCACAGCGGAAGCGGAAACGGTCTGAACGTGCTGAGTGCTTTAAAGGATATGTCGCTGAGTGCGTCACCGTATATACTTGTTACAACTAATAATTCAAGTGCGGTAACCTATGAAGCCGCCCGTAAGCTGGGCGCTGACTTTATAATGTCTAAGCACCAACCCGATTACAGCGAAAAAACTGCGCTCGAATTTTTGAGAATGCTCTCACCCGTTATAAAAAGCAATCAAAAGCCAAGCACGGCAGACTCGGAGGAATCGCCGGAGTATTACGAAAAACGGATTACACGCAGAATTATTTCTGAGCTTAACCTGATTGGCGTAAATCAGAAATCGGTCGGCTATAAATATCTGATTGACGGCATTATTATGACGATAAAAAGTCCCACGCAAAACCTTTGCAGTGTTATAGCCAAAAAATACGGCAAAACAGAGTGCAGTGTAGAACGTGCAATTCAAAATGCGATTAACAGAGCCTGGGCAACAACCGACATTGACGATTTGCTGACCTACTACACGGCAAAGATAAGCTCGTCAAAGGGAGTGCCGACGCTTACCGAGTTTATTTTCTACTATGCAAACAAGCTGAAAAATGAGTACTAAAAAAACAGACTGCGTTTTCACACAGCCTGTTTTAAAAATTCGATTATTGATTTAACAGATCTAAAATAAATTTCCACCAATCCCACATAATTAAAGCCACCTTTCTTTAACAATTTCTATGTATAGAATTATAAAGAAAGGCGGTTTATTCGGTAATTTCTTTACGTTGTCAGTTTTTGCTTGATTATAATATACTTTTTAGGGGAGCTTATAATGCTTGATTTTTTGGGTGTAGCTTTCAAATATTTTTTTATCACTTTATGCAGTGTTTTCATCTTTAAAAAGCTAAATAGCATTAAATCTTATTATAAACAGATAGCTGTTGAAATAGTTTTTTCTATGATAACAGCCACAGCTGTATTTTTTACACGTGAAGCTCTAAGCGTTTTAAGCCTGTTTTTTATTGTATCTTTTACAACTGCTTTATTGAAAATCTTGTATAGAAGTTCCTTCGATAAAACTCTTGCTTATACAATAATATCTGTTGCAATCAGTTTTATTGCATATTTCTTTGCGACACTGATTATCGGTACAATCACCTTTCCGTTCAGCAGTTTAGTAAATAACAGCAGTCTTTTAACCCTTACTACGGATTTATCTGTCGGTCTTTTTCAGCTTCTGACTTGTAATTTACTGTTTCGTATTAAAAGATTAAAAAAGGGCATAGCCGCCTATGAATCTAAGCTTACAAGTGACTCAGGGCTCTTTATAAGCCTATCACTTTTACTTATCGCATCGTTACTCGGCACCGACAACAACTACACTGTAACACAAATTATTTTGATTTGTCTGTTCCCCATCGGTATGCTTTTATTCTTTTGGTGGAGAAATCATATTAAAAACATCTATCTTGAAAAGGTCTATAAAAGAAATATCGAAATACTTGAAAACACAGTGTCGGAGCAGAAAACCGAAAACGAAATGCTCAGAAAGCAAAATGACGAGCTGTCAAAAATTATCCACAAGGACAACAAGGTTATTCCTGCTATGAATATGGCTGTTGAGGAAATCCTGACGTGTCAGTCAGCCGACGAGCAAAAAATAAAGGCAAAATCGCTCCTCACACAGCTAAAGGCTATGACTTCGGAAAGAAAAGGAATAGTCACAGAGTACGAAAGCAAAAGCAAGACGCTTGCCTCTACAGGTGTTTTTTCTGTTGACGCAAGTTTTAATTATTTGCTTGCAAAGGCAAAAGAAAAAGAAGTTCTCTTTGATTTATCGGTAACAAACGGTATTGCAGGCTGTCTAGACAACGTCGTATCAGAAAATGACCTGAACACTCTTATTCTTGACCTTGGCGAGAATGCTGTTATAGCCGCATCTTTTTCTGAAAAGAAAAATGTTTTCGTTATGATAGGTTCAGATAACAAGAAGCTTTGCTTATACATTTATGACAGCGGAAAGCTTTTTGACGCTGATGTAATTGCAAATCTCGGCAAAAAGAGGATAACAACGCACAAAAACAGCGGCGGAAGCGGAATAGGCTTGATGACAACCTTTTCGCTTTTGCAGAAATACAGCGCAAGCCTGAGAATTGATGAAACGGTTCAGAATGAAAGCTACTCAAAATGCGTATCGCTTATTTTTGACACAGAGGGCAAAATATTCATAAAATCAAAGAGAAAGGAAATTGCAGATATTTCGCAAAAAAGAAACGAATTTATTTTTGAAGTATAGTGATATACCGGCTCCCGATGCTTTCGCACAGGGAGCCACGGTTTTGTTATCCTGTAGCTCATAATCCTGATTTTGAACCTGTCCGACATTTTCGCATAATATATATCATAGCTACGCTTTAACCAAAGCCTGATTAAGCAATATCGTTGCATTATGCTTTGAACACCGTTCACCGCTTAGTCAGGTATCGGTATTAAATACAAACAGGTTTGATAATAAACTCTGCTTGTAAACTATTTGAAAGGAGTCAGAAAAGTGGACGCTATTGAGAAAATTATGATTGATTACGGTATTGCACCACTGCCCGGCTCAACCCCCGAGGCGATGGCTTTTGTACCGTTTCAGCCTGCAAATCCAAAGCTCTACGGAGCCATACAAGGCTTTGAGTCAGGAACAATGTTCCCCACACTCAACAAGCCGTTTTACGGCAGTAAATGCACAGCCGACAGAACAGGTGATGAAGATGACTGACAAAGACATTCTGCTCAGGAAAATATCAACGTACGCTTTTGCAATATATGACCTGCATCTTTTCCTTGACACGCACCCGGGCGATGAAAAAACAGCGGCAAAGCTCGAAAAATACAGAACAGAGCTAAAGCCGCTAGTAGAAAAATACGAAAAGCAGTACGGTCCTTTAAGCCTTAAGAACGAAAACTCCAACAGATATGCGTGGATACAAAATCCATGGCCGTGGGAAAGGGAGGCAAACTGAAATGTTCCAATACGAAAAAAGACTTCAGTACCCGGTAAACATAAAAAATCCAAACCCTAAGCTTGCTAAGATTATAATTACACAGTATGGAGGTCCTGACGGCGAGCTTGGTGCTTCGCTTAGGTATCTCAGTCAGAGGTTTTCTATGCCGTACCCTGAGCTTAAAGCAACGCTTACCGATATCGGCTCTGAAGTGCCTTGGTTGGAAAATTTTTCATTATATTGGTCAATTTCAGCCTTACCGCAGAGGATTTTTGCACTCCACTTGTCGGGAATGAATTTCAGGTGGATGTCAAGTTCACGATTTCTGCTTACTACAATTTTATCTACTATGTTGCGGTAAAATGTATCGTTCCACTCTTCCCCTGTGATGATTGAATTTACATAAGCTTTAATTTCATCAATTATTTTTTCCTTGTCCGCAAGCATACTGCTGTGGGCTTTTTCTTTTTGCAGTTTTTCGGATATTATTTCATATTCTGCTTTTAGGCGTTCGCAGGCTTTGCGGTAATCCGAGGTTTCAATATCACCCGACAGGCACATATCAAGCAATTTTTGCTTTTTGCTTTCTATCTTTTCAAGCTCGTTTTCAAAATAGGTTACATTGTCTTTTCCGTTATCGAATTTCAGAATGTCGGACACAATTTGCAATATGCTTTCTAAAATTTTATTTCTATCTTTCATAATATCTGAAATAATATGTTGCAGGATTGAACGAATGTCCTTTTCATTTATTGAAACATTTGAACAGCCGACTTTTTCATTATTTTTGTTAGTTCGCTCCTTTCCGTACTTCTGATTCTGAATACAAACCCAGCTTTCATTGAGATTCCCGTTTGACGAAGTTTTTTTACGGTGGATAAAGGTTGAGTCGCACTGGGCGCAGATTATTTTCCCCGACAAAGCGTATCGGTTTGCAAAGCCGTTTTTTGCTCCGTGAAGCTTTTTTCTGCGTTCAAGCTCTCTTTGCGTTGCTTCAAACATCTCTCTTGAGATAATCGGCTCGTGATGATTTCGGATTGTCACATACTCAACCTCGCCCTTGTTGTACTTTTTGTTGTGTGACAGATAGTCGGGCGTGTAGCTTTTCTGCTGAATCAAATCACCGCAGTACTTTTCATTTTTCAGAATCCGCAATATCACCGTGTACGACCAATCCTTCATATAGGTTGAGGTTTTGATTCCTGCATCTCGCAACTCCTTTGCTATAATGTGAGTACCTTTGCCCTCGTTGAGAAATTTATGATAAATCAGTCTGACGGTTTCCGCTCCCTCTTTATTTATGTACAGCTTTCCGTCACGAACATCGTAGCCCAGCATATCTCTGCCAAACACAACGCCCTGCTCCATCATTCTGCGCTGTCCCCACTTTACTCTGTCGGAGGTTTTTCTGCTTTCTTCCTGAGCAATTGACGACATAATCGTCAGTCGAAGCTCTGCGTCAGCGTCAAGCGTGTTTATATTATCGTTCATAAAAATCACACCTATGCCGTAACTTTTCAGTTCTCTTGTGTAGCCAATGCTGTCAAGAGTGTTTCTGGCAAATCGGCTGATTTCTTTCGTGATAATCAAATCAAACTTTTTTGCTTTTGCATCTTCTATCATTCGGTTGAATGATGCTCGCTTTTTTGTACTCGTTCCGCTGATTCCTTCGTCAACATAAATTTCGTAAAGTTCCCACAACGGATTGCGTTTTATATACTCATTGAAATATCTTTGCTGACTCTCAAGTGAATTTGCCTGATCGAGATTATCGGTTGACACTCGGCAGTAAGCTGCTACCTTTTTGACTTCGTTTTCAAAGTTGTTTAGCATTTTTATACCTCCTTTTGTAACACAAGTATATTATTTAATTTCATAATGTCCAGAGAAATTTTCAGAGCGACAGTTGTGATGTCACTCTGAAAATTTTCCGTTATGGTTTTTATACTTTCAATTTCTTCAGACATTTCTCGTACTGATTCTGAGTAAGATAACCTTGCTCCTTAAGTACAAGGAAGATTGATTTTTTAATTTCATTTTCAAATGCTTTACCGACACTTTTCTGCTCTGCATTTTCATTTCGGCTTTCAAAGATGATTTTCGTTTTCACCTTAAACACCTCGGTAAAAACTATGCAGCTGTAGATTGTCTATATTCTTTCATCATCCTTTCTCTGTTGATTTGGTTAATGATTTTAATAAAAGCATATTTTCTCCTTTGTCATACATTTTTGTTCCGTGCTTTTTGGCTTAAACACCGAACTTTTAGATATTACGGAATACATTTAGTAACACTTTCTAAAAAAAGTAACACCTTTTATATTTCCCAAACGGCACTGCCGGACGGTGTATTTCGGCGCAATCGTGCTTGCACGGAATACGCCTTTATCCTGCCTGAAAACAGATTATAGAATGTACGGGTTCGGGTGCCCCGTTTTGCGTTGGTGGACAGCCGGACGCTCTGCTTGCCACAGCTTAAAAGCTGTGAAAATGTGAACCCAAACTTTACGCTGAATTTATAATCTGGTATTTAAAATAACATTCGCTCACAAACCGCCCGAATTTCGATTTTCGTTTGCAGTCGGGTACTTTATCCGTTTTCTCTTGAAAGTCGGACAAACCGCCGAATTCTGCCCAATATCTGCGCCGTGGACGATAAGGACGATAAAAACGATAAATCAGACAGCTGTATTTTCATCGTACTTATCGTACCTAACGTACTCGCTATCTGAATTATCGATCTCAAAATCATATTTGATTTCAACCTTTCTGATGTTGTTTTCCTTATACGATTTGAAATAAACGTGATTGTCATTAAGATCATACTTCCACTTGTTCATCATCCTTTTCAGAATACGAGCCGAAAGATTTTTGCCTGAATAAACATTGTAGCGTTCAAGAAATTCTGCATTGCTTCCGTTGAAATATTTTTCTGATTTCATCATCTCAATAAGCAAATTCATTTCGTCAGGCAAAAGCATATCAGGATTTTCCGAGCTGTCTGCAGTCATCTTCCAAGTGCAATCCTCTCTTGAAAATGCAAGCTCAATTTCTCTGTCCTCAATATCTCTTCCCGTACAAAATAATGTTGCGTTGCCCTGCGTGCGATTGCTCTTTTTCAAAACGAATAGAGCATCGGCACAGCCTGCAATACCGTTCGTGCCTGAAATCTCATTGATTGGGTCAGAGTCGCCTTGCTTTCTTAAATGATGAACAAGTAAAATAGCAATTTTCAATTCATCAGCAAGTTTCTTGAGCTTCTGCACCTCAAGATAATCATTAGAATAGTTTGAATCCTTATTGGCAGAACGTATAAGCTGAAAGGTATCAATGATAATCAAGACGGTATCCATATGTTCATCAACAAAATTTCGAATCTGCTCTTCCAACTTATCATCGAGTTTTGAACAATCCGTAACAAAATGAACATTGCAAGGTACTTCATCGGTTATCG